>CAJTSK010000003.1 GCA_910578835.1 uncultured Muribaculum sp. | reverse complement strand
GGAAAGGAAACGAAAGTAGGTCAGAAAACTTTCGTTTTCCGACCTACTCGATTATCGTGATTATGAAAAATTATTTTGAGAGATTTGCCTGTGGCGTTATCCACTTCTGCTTGTTAGGAAATCAGCCTGACTGAGAGTTTTTCCGGAAAGTTGTATGGCTGGATTATGAGCGACACAATTGGCAGGTTATGTCGCTGTCATTTAGAGGAGGGTATAAAAATAAAGACCATGCGAAAGCACGGTCTTTATTTTTATCGTTTCCGATTTACTTATGCGTCTTTGTTGATTACGCGGCGCTCTTTGATACGAGCCTTCTTGCCGGTAAGGTTGCGCAGATAGTAAAGCTTTGCGCGGCGTACTTTACCATACTTGTTGACGGTGATAGAGTCGATAAACGGAGACTCGATGGGGAAGATACGCTCTACGCCGATGTTATCGCTCATCTTACGTACGGTGAAACGCTTCTTTGAGCCTTCGCCTGAGATGCGGATAACTACGCCACGGTACTGCTGGATACGCTCCTTGTTACCCTCTTTGATGCGGTAAGCTACTGTGATAGTGTCACCGGGTCCAAATTCGGGGTGCTGCTTGCCGGAGGCAAATGCTTCTTCAGCAACTTTAATCAAATCCATTTTTAATCAAATATTAAAATGTTAATAATGCGCAATATAGCAAGCTGCTTGTCTTGCCAGAGATTACGAAAAGCGGTGCAAAATTAGTGATTATTTCGTTATCTGCCAAACTATTTCCACTTATTCTTTATAAAAAAGTTCTGTAATCGGGATTTTTGAGAAATGTTAAAGTGTAGTGGGGGGATATTCAAGTGAAATGATGGCGATGTAGCCGGGCATGTCACGCCGTTAAGGGGCTTCTCAACCGGTGACGCGGGGGAAAAATTTTGTAATCGTTGTGTATGTTGGTGTTTTTGAGTAATTTTGTGTGATAAAACAAATATAAAGAACAAAATAATATAGTTTTGCTATGGCAAAGGAACTTAAGGATCTCACAAAACGTAGTGAAGATTACTCTAAATGGTACAATGAACTTGTTGTGAAGGCGGATCTCGCCGAGCAGAGTGCTGTACGCGGCTGTATGGTTATTAAGCCTTACGGTTACGCCATCTGGGAAAAAATGCAGCAGACTCTTGACAAGATGTTTAAGGAAACAGGTGTACAAAATGCTTATTTTCCGCTGCTTATCCCGAAATCGTTTCTTTGCCGTGAAGCGGAGCATGTTGAGGGGTTTGCCAAGGAGTGTGCGGTTGTGACCCACTACCGTCTGAAAAATGACCCCAACGGAAATGGCGTTGTGGTTGACCCCGATGCTCGCCTTGAAGAGGAACTTATCGTGCGCCCCACTTCTGAGACTATAATCTGGGGTACATATAAGAACTGGATTCACAGTTACCGTGACCTCCCTGTGCTTTGTAACCAGTGGGCCAACGTGATGCGCTGGGAGATGCGTACACGCATGTTCCTCCGCACCGCCGAGTTCCTTTGGCAGGAAGGACACTGCGCCCATGCCACTCCTGAGGAGTCAGAGGCCCGCACAGTGCAGATGATTAATCTTTATGCCGACTTTGCCGAGCGCTACATGGCTATGCCGGTAATTAAGGGAGTGAAGTCGCCCAATGAGAGATTTGCGGGCGCGCTCAATACCTATACTATTGAAGCGATGATGCAGGATGGCAAGGCGCTTCAGTCAGGTACTTCTCATAATCTCGGTCAGAATTTTGCAAAGGCGTTTGACGTGACCTTTGTAAATAAGGAAAACAAGCCTGAATACGTTTGGGCTAACTCATGGGGTGTATCCACGCGATTGATGGGTGCGCTTATCATGACCCATTCTGATGATAACGGTCTTGTGTTGCCTCCTCATCTTGCCCCGATACAGGTGGTGATTGTGCCTATCTATAAAAACGCCGAGCAGCTTGTCGAGGTAAGCAAGGCTGTCGAGCCCATAGTGTCGGCACTTCGCGACCTCGGTATCAGCGTGAAATATGACGATGCCGATAACCGCCGTCCCGGATTCAAGTTTGCCGATTATGAATTGAAGGGTGTGCCTGTGCGTCTTGCAATCGGAGCTCGTGACATCGAAAACGGTACTGTGGAAGTAATGCGCCGTGATACGCTTGAAAAGCAGGTTGAGCCGCTTGCAGGAATCGCCGAGCGCGTGCAGTCACTTCTTGAGGAAATCCAGGACAATATCTATCAGAAGGCGCTCAAGCATCGTGAAGAGATGACCCGCACCGTAGATACCTACGAAGAGTTCAAGAAAGAAATAGAGAAGGGCGGATTTATTCTTGCCCACTGGGATGGTACTCCCGAGACCGAAGATAAAATCAAGGAGGAGACCAAGGCTACTATACGTTGCATTCCTTTGGATGGCGACAAAACGCCCGGTGTATGTATGGTTACCGGCAAGCCTTCGGCACAGCGCGTGATTTTTGCACGTAACTATTAATTCATGGCTGAGCCGGTAATAGCCATCGTGATGCCTTGCTATAATGATAGCGAGGTGCTTCCCCTGTCGGTTGAGCGATTGTCCGGAATATTGGACACCCTTGTTGCCGCCGGCAAGATTTCACCACAGAGTTTCATGCTCTGTGTAAATGACGGAAGCACTGATGGTACCTGGCAGCTAATCAACAAATTTCACAAGAGTGATCCCCGGGTGAAGGGGGTCGCTCTTGCTCATAACCGGGGACAGCAATGCGCGCTTATGGCGGGGCTGATGACTGTAAACGGTAAATGTGACGCCGCCATCACGATTGACGCCGACCTTCAGGATGACCCGGCGGTCATAGGCGAGATGGTCGAGATGTTTCGCGATGGTAAGGATATAGTGTATGGTGTCAGAAAGAGCCGTGCAATTGACTCATGGTTTAAACGTACATCGGCTCATGCCTTTTACCGCTTGCAACGGTCGCTGGGCATGAATACAATATATGATCATGCCGATTATCGCCTGATGAGTGACCGTGCCATAGGTCTGTTGTCTGAATATGGGGAGGCTAATCTATTTCTTCGCGGTATAATCCCGCAGATAGGGCTTGATAGCGGGGTAGTGGCTTACGACCGTCAGAAACGTGCTGCCGGCGAGAGCAATTACTCATTGACTAAGATGATAAGTTTCTCGATTGACGGGGTCACATCGTTTTCCGCAAAGCCGATTAGAATGATTTTCTTTGTCGGTCTTGCGTTGCTTTTGCTTGACATTATTGTGGCGCTATATGTGTTTACCTCATATTTTTCTGACCGTACAATACTCGGCTGGACATCGCTGATGCTCTCGGTATGGTTTCTTGGGAGCATTATCCTTATGAGCATAGGTGTCGTTGGCGAGTATATCGGCAAAATTTTCAGCGAGGTCAAGCACCGTCCACGTTATGCCATACGTGACACATTGTGGGACTAAGTTGCGTCAGCCCCATAATTTAATGTCATTTTTCGGTCAATGTCGGCTAAAGGTCGAGCAGTCCTTCCGGAATCGTCATTATGATTATCTTCTTTTCGGCATCAATCTCGTCGATAAGGTCATCGGCGATTGGGATGTAGACTGTGGTGTCGTCAGGGGCTTTCACTAAAAAGAGCGCGTTTTCGGTGCTGTCCTCAACTCCAGTGATTTCTCCTACAGGCTCTCCGTTGACGTGTACAATCGTGTATCCGATAAGATCGGAGGCATACATGCCCTCTTCGTCGGGCACTTCTTTCACGTCGTCGGCTATCAGCGCATATACTTCATGATTAGTCAGGGCGGCTGCTTTCTGCTCGTTGTCTATTCCGTCAAGAGCCATGATTACAGTGTCAATGCGCTTCGGGCGTATCGACTCAATAAAGAACGGGACAAAAATACCGTCGATGTTCAATATCAGTTTTTCAAGACGGTCGGCAATTACATCTTCGTCAAGATACACGTTTATTTCACCGTGAATGCCGTGGGGCTTTCCGGTTTTGCCAATTTCTACAAGCTCTTTTTCTTCAATCATAGGTAGGTGGGGTGTGTTTATTGTGAAACACGCATTATGTGGGCTCCGATAGCGTTGAGACGCTTGTCGATATCCTCATAACCGCGGTCAATCTGGTCAATATTGTGGATGCTGCTTGTGCCTTTTGCTCCCATTGCGGCGATAAGCATCGCGATGCCGGCGCGTATGTCGGGCGACACCATTGTGGTGGCACGCAGAGAGTGCAGCCTGCCTGAGCCGATTACGGCAGCGCGGTGGGGGTCACATAATATGATTTGGGCACCCATGTCAATAAGCTTGTCAACGAAGAAGAGGCGGCTTTCAAACATTTTCTGATGTATGAGCACACTGCCTTTAGCCTGCGTTGCCACGACAAGAAATATGCTGAGAAGGTCGGGCGAAAGTCCCGGCCACGGTGCATCGGCAAAGGTCATTATAGACCCGTCGATAAATGTCTCGATTTCGTAGCCGTCAAGTTGCGGGATTATTATGTCATCGCCGTTTCGCTGAAGCCCGATGCCGAGACGCTTGAAATTGTCGGGCATTATGCCGAGATCGTCATATCCCACATTTTTTAGTGTGAGCCCGCTTCCGGTCATTGCCGCCATGCCTATGAAACTGCCCACTTCAATCATGTCGGGAAGTATGGTGTGACTGGTGCCGTGGAGCGATTTCACTCCTGTGATGTGGAGCAGGTTGGAGCCGATGCCCTCGATATGTGCGCCCATCGAGTTCAGCATTTTGCACAGCTGCTGGAGATAAGGCTCGCAAGCGGCGTTGTATATCGTGGTTTCGCCCTCGGCAAGCACCGATGCCATGATGATGTTGGCAGTTCCGGTCACTGAAGCCTCGTCAAGTAGCATATAGGTGCCTTGAAGCTGTCCAGCTTGGATTTCGTAGGCATGAGTCTCGGTGTTGTAGTTAAATTCAGCCCCGAGCTTGTTGATGCCGATGAAGTGGGTGTCGAGTCGGCGGCGTCCGATTTTGTCGCCACCGGGCTTGGGCAACACGGCTTTGCCGAAACGCGCCACAAGCGGACCGACAAACATCACCGAGCCCCTCAATGCCGCCGCTTTCTTTATGTAGTCGGGGGTCGAAAGGTAATCGATATTTACCTCGTCGGCCTGGAAAGCATAGGAGTGGGTCGATAGACGCTCGATTTTTACTCCCATATCGGCAAGCATTGATATGAGATTGTTGATGTCAAGAATATTGGGGATATTCTCGATTACGACACGTTCAGGGGTAAGAAGCACGGCGCATATTACCTGTAGTGCTTCATTTTTTGCTCCCTGCGGGGTTATTTCACCTTGGAGTGTGTGACCGCCTTCGACTATAAATGTGCTCATGCCGGTAGTTGTTGAGATATTATTTCTTTTTTTTCTTTTTGCCGGTTGCCTGAGGGGTGGGGGCTGCTTTGAACTCGTGGAGCCTGCAGGTGGCTGTGTCAAGACGTATGTTGCCATGGCTGTATGCAGCGAGGTCTTTAAACACCTTGGCATCGTCTACTCCGTCGGGATTTACGGCAAGCATAAGTTTCTTCATATGGTTTGCTATGAGAAGCACAAGCGCGTCACGCTCGTCACCCTCTTCCATAGAGACCGCCTTGGCTATCATCAGTTCGATATACTTGCCGTAGTGGCGCAGCTTTATCGGCGCCAGCTCATAACTCAGCGGTTCCGGTCTTGTCTGGAGATTTTCCGGTTTAATTACTTCATAGGGATAGTCGATGTCAAGCTTGAAGTCTGACATGATTGCAAGATGATCCCACAGCTTGTGTTTGAAATCTTCTGTGTCGCGCAGCTGGGGAAATAAGTTGCCCATCGATGCGATAATGGAGTATGCACACACTGTGCGCTCCTCCTTGTCGGGAATCGATACGCAGTAGTCGACCATCTGCTGTATGTTTCTGCCGTATTCGGGCAATATCAGTTTTTTAAGTTGTGTATTGTATGTAAGCATATAGCTATATGTTTTGCTAACTTGTCAAAGTTACCACAAAATTGATAATTTACCAAATTTTGATAACGCCATCCCTTTTGGAGTGGATAATAAAAAAACATCAGTTGCACGGATTTTGATTTCACGTACAACTGATGATATGTGATAAAGGCAAAAATATATGCCCGGCAATTACATGTTCATACCGCCGTCGACCTGGATAACCTGACCGGTTACGTAGCTTGACATGTCAGATGCAAGGAATACTGCAACGTCAGCAATATCACCTACCTGACCACCGCGGCGAAGAGGAATCTTCTTAACCCACTCGGCACGGATGTCATCGGGAAGGGCTGCGGTCATTGCGGTCTCGATGAAGCCGGGAGCGATGGCGTTGGCGCGGATGCCGCGTGAGCCTACTTCCTGTGCGATAGACTTGGCGAGAGCGATAAGACCTGCCTTTGATGCAGCGTAGTTAGACTGACCTGCGTTACCGTGTACGCCTACTACCGATGCCATGTTGATGATTGAACCGCTGCGCTGACGCATCATGATGGGGAGCGTTGCGTTGATGAAGTTGAAGGCACTCTTGAGGTTGACTGCGATTACAGCATCCCATTGTGCTTCTGTCATACGCATCATAAGACCATCCTTGGTGATGCCGGCGTTGTTTACGAGGATGTCGATTGAACCGAAATCCTTGTGTACTTCTGCCACGACTTCCTTGGTCTGGTTGAAGTCAGCTGCATTTGAAGCATATCCTTTTACTTTGACACCAAGAGCTTCAATCTCTTTTTCTGTCGCTTTGCCGTTTTCGTCGATTACAAGGTCTGTGAATGCGATGTTGGCACCCTCCTGCGCAAAACGAAGCGCAAGTGCCTTTCCGATACCGCGGGCTGCACCGGTGATGAGCGCGGTTTTTCCTTCAAGAAGTTTCATGTATATTATCTTAAATAATAAAAATGCGTTGGTAATAAACCGGGGGCAAATTTAACCATAAATTAGATTTCTACCAAAAAAGCGCCGCATGAATATCCTCCGCCAAATACTGTCATGCCGATTTTTTCGCCTTTATGGAACTTGTCGCGGTTTTGAGCAAACACGAGTGCGCAGCTTGCCGAGCCGGTGTTGCCCAGTTCTTCGATATTATTTACAAAGTGGTCATCGTCAAGCTCAAGCTGGTGTGCCACCTGAGCCACTATACGCTTGTTGGCCTGATGGGTTATGATATGGTCGAGCTGTCCCGGGGTCATGCCGAACGGTTTTGTCACATGGTCGAGCGCGTCAATCATGTAGGAACATGCGTTGACAAACACATCCTTGCCGTCGGGCATCTCTATGCCGCCTTCTTTCGGACGCAGTATTACCCCTTCGGGACCTTTGCCTACATTGCCGAGTCCGCAAGTGTAGATTTCCTTGACCTGTACATCGCTGTCAGATACCTTGTCGGCAGACAGGAAGTAGGCTACGGCCGCATCTCCCCAAAGGTGACCACACTTGGGGTCATGTTCGTTGGAGTAATAAGTGTTGTGCTCGGAGCATACGAGAAGTGCTTTCTTAGCCTTGCCTGAGGCAAAATATGTCTCGACGATTTCAAGTCCGTTAACAAATGATGAGCATGCCGCCGATACATATACAGCTTTGGCTCCGGTTATGTCATATTCGCGTTGAGCGATGTGGGCCAGAGTGGCTACGGTATCATACGGTGAATAAGACGCCGATACAATCAGGTCGACATCCTTGATGTCGTAAGGGAGTGTCTTGATTGCGTCTTTGATTGCGTTGAGACCCATTGAGTTGTGTCCTTCGCCTTCACCCGCCTTAGATCTTGATTTTATACCTGTGCGCTTGTAAATCCAATCGCTTGTAAGTCCGTTGACATCCTTGAAATACTCGTTGTCTACTCTTTCGGCAGGAACATAGTAACCTGTGGCGTTAATGTACATATTTTTATGAAATTTATAGTTTTTGTATTGCTGTGATTATGTATTGCTTCACTTGCTCTCTCATGCGAGTGGGGTCGACTCCTATCTGGTGGAAATTATTGCGCATGTAGGAGAGTTCGATACCTTGGAAGAGCATTATCATCGATGCATAGATGCCGTCGACCTTTTCCGGGTCGAAGTCGCCGGTCTTGAGTCCTTCGCGTATGATTGCCTTCAGCATGTCAAGCTCTTTTTCAATGGCAAGCTGCCTGATACGCTCCATGCGTTTTACATCGCGCATCAGCAGCGACCGCAGTACGGTGTTGTCATGATGATGAGCCACGGCATCTACAACCACGTCAATACGAAGGTCGATGAACCGGCATAGTTTTTCTACCGGCGACATCTCGGCTGTGGTGACATTGCGCAATCGTGCCACAAGCTGTTCGCTCTCTTTCTCGATGACTGCGTTATATATCTCGCGTTTGTTTTTGAAATAGGTGTAGATGGTTCGCCTTCCTTTGTCGGAGGCGTTGGCGATGTCGCTCATGGTTGTATTCTCAATGCCTTTGTGGGCAAAGAGCTGTCGTGCTACATCAATCAGTTTTTCGCGAGTTTTAATTACCATGATTGCACAAATGAAGTTTATTTGTGCGAAATTAGCAATTAATTATCATATAACCGCGACTTTGTGGTGATAATTTTATGAAAAAGATGTAAATTTGGTCTATGTTAAAAAGTAAAATTCCGATGAAATCTACTATTTTGCGATTGTTTCTACTCGTTTTTGCAGTAAATTTTGTGGCTTGTAGCGGTGATGAGCCGCAATATGATGAACAGTGTTATTATGTGCGATATACGGCTATTGCACAGCCTGACCGTCAGATAGATATGCATTTTGCGAATGAAGATGGCGACTATACCTTGATTCAGTCTTCGCGTCATGACGGGAAGTTTGAATATTGCGTAGGTCCTGTGGCTAAGGGTTTTGTGGCTAATCTTGTTGTCAGTTATTCTGACGGTGGAGCTGTCTCGTTTCTTTCCATAGAAGTGGCACGTGGCGCCGAACCTTTTGTACTGAAAAAGAAGGGAACTGATTATTTCAGTCTTGAATATGTGGTTGAATAATACACAGGCTGCCAATAATGAGTAGACTCGTTATTCTGCTGCTGGCGATTATCCTGATGCCGGTTGGTCAGGTCGCCGCACAAGTGAATTTTAAGGGTAGTGACGCTGCTTCCGTTGGTATATATATTGCCGGCATTTCTAACGGAAAAGTTATTGCGTCTCATAATTGCAAGAAGGTATTTATCCCCGCGTCGACCATGAAGTGTGTTACTGCGGCTACAGCCCAGCGGCTGCTTCCCGCTGAGGCGCCGTTTGTCACAGTCGCGGAGATATGTGGAGAGATTCATGGTGGTGTCCTCGATGGTAATCTTTATATCGCGGGAGGTGGCGACCCGACGCTTGACTCACGGCATTTCAAGGAGCGTGAAGGGTTTGTTGCTTCCCTGAGCAGCTGGATATCCAATCAGGGTATTGACTCTATTGCCGGCGATGTGATAATTGATGCCTCGGCATATCCGTCGATCGGAGTGTCGCCTTACTGGCTGCTTGAAGATACACCGTGGGAGTATGGTGCCGGACTATATGGCATAAACTACCGTGATAATAGTTTCCCGATGACCGTGTTTCCCGGAGAGGAGGTGATTGACGCTCCCTATGATGTCGAGGTGGTTAATCTTGTAAAACATGGTAAGTCGGGCGATGTTATGGCGATGAGAGGTGAAGGCTCGTCTATACTTACCCTTTCAGGTACAATAGCGGGGTCTAAGGGATATTCGTCGCGATACTCTATCCCTGTGCCCTGGATGGCTCTTTATCAGGATATCGAATCGGGTCTCCGTAAATCAGGCATAACTCTTGGCGGAAACTGTGGCATGTCGGAGTCAGGTGAACGGAAGAGTCTTGTGTATAAATCGCCGTCGCGTGACGATATATTGCGTGTCATGATGTTTAAGAGCAACAATCTCTTTGCCGAGGGAATGCTGCGTGCCTTGGTGTTACATGATGATGGAGAACGCTCTATTGCCGATGCGGCACAAAGGGAGCGTGAGTTTTTAACCGATGCCGGCTATGACCTGTCGATGCTGAAGATTGCCGATGGTTGCGGACTTGCTGTCAACAACAGGTTGTCGCCCTTGTTTCTTGGCTCAATGCTTAAAGATATGGCATCGCGACCTGGATATGTGGCTTTGTTCCCGCGAGTAGGTAAGGAAGGCACGGTTGCACGATTGCTTGCGGATACCCGTCTTAAGGGGAGTCTTGTGCTGAAATCGGGCAGTATGTCAGGTGTGCTTTGTTATGCCGGTTATAAGATTGACTCTGCAGGTCGGCCGACTCATGTGGTTGTGATTATGGTCAACGGTTTTACATGCAAGGTGGCTGAGGTGAGAAAAGCGATAGCCTCCTATCTTCTGACGGTATTCTGAGTTTGGTCTTTCCTGAGTTTATCGGGAGAAACTATATAAATAAAGAAGGAGTGAGAGCCGGTCAAAATCAAGACGGACTCTCACTCCTATGTTATTTTTACGTGGTTAAGCGTTTACTTACTTTTCCGTGAAGTTCTTGACTTCATGAGTTGTCAGGCGCTCTCCTTTGGTATGGTTGATGGTCACGTTGTCAAATGTCAGCCCGTCGACAAAGTTGACTGTCGCGCCGTTATCGGCACTGAACAGTGAGTTTTTGACGCTGATATTGTTGACCGGCATTTCAGGCAGACCGTTGAAGAACATGGCACGTTGCGCGCCGCGACACACTGTGTTGGTGATATAAATATCGCGGAAAGCGGGGGTCTCTTCTGTCACAGGCATCATCTGCACCGGAGCTTTGGTCGCGTAATAGAGGTCGAAGATGAGCGCGTCGCCGGCTATGTCAACCATGTTGATACCGTCAATCCATACCGACTCTACGACTCCGCCTCGACCGCGGGTCGACTTGAAACGCAGACCGCAGTCGGTGCCGATGAAGGTGCTGTTGCGTATCGAAATGTTGCGGGCACCTCCCGACATCTCCGAGCCGATTACAAAGCCTCCGTGTCCGTGATATACAGTGCAGTCGGAGATAAGTACATTCTCGCAGGGTATGCCGCGGTCGCGACCTTCCTTGTCTTTTCCCGACTTGATGCAGATAGCGTCGTCGCCTACATCAAATGAGCAGCGGTTGATAAGCACATTCTTGCATGATTCTGCGTCAAGTCCGTCTCCGTTTTGTGCAAACCATGGATTGCGTACAGTCACGCGGTTGATGATTACATTTTCACATAATATGGGGTGAAGGTTCCATGCCGGTGAGTTCTCAAATGTCACATCTTCAAGAAGTACATTCTTGCAGTTGGAGAATGACAGCATCACAGGGCGCAGGAAGTCATGGACATATTCCCAGTCGGCATCGTTGTTGTCGCTGTAAGCCTTGTTAAGGAATGACTTGTCTTCCGACACTTCGCGTATGCGCTCCGACGGATACCATATATCGCCCTTGGCTCCAACCGCACCGGTGGTGCAGCGTGTTTTCCACTGTGCGTCGGTCATCTTGCTTTTCTTTACCGGGCGCCAGTGACTTCCGTTGCCGTTTATTGTTCCAAGTCCGGTTATAGCCACGTTCTCTTTGCCATTTGCGCTGAGTGGCGACTGGCAGCGTTTGGTGGAATTTCCTTCAAAATAGCTGTCGATAAGCGGGTAGTCGTCGCGGTCGGATGAAAACAGGATGAGTGCTCCGCTCATAAGATGAAGGTTTATGTTGCTTTCAAACACAATCGGGCCGGTGTACCATATTCCGGCAGGTACTACGAGCTTGCCGCCTCCTTTTTCTGAAAGATGCTTCATTGCTGCGGCAAAAGCCACGGTGTTTTTAGTGTGACCGTCATTTATTCCTCCGAAGTCGGTTATCGATACTTCATATTCGGGGATTACAGGGCGCTGTACGGCTTCCATTTCAAAGGGAATCGCCTCATACATCGATGCAAATTCATAATCGGCTGGCACGGTGGCTGCCGATATTCCGGTTGCCTGCATGGCGGCAAGTGCAAAAGCGGTTAATAATGATGAATGCCTCATGAAAAAATTTAATCGGTTAAGGTTAATATTTATTTTGATAGTTTGGGTTTCAGTTGTTCTCGCTGATAAGTCTTACTGTGGAGTTCAGTCCCGACGGTACAGGCTCCCACGCGTCATAACGAGTCTTTTTGTATTTTATGTCAACTACGTTGATTTCTTTCATTATACGCCATTCGGTGTTGTCGCGGTCAAGCGACGCGATGCGGTTGGCTGGAAGATTGGTCACCTCTATACGCAGTTCGTTGGTGCCCTTGCGCAGCAAGTTGCCACAGTCGATGATAAACGGTGCAGCCCATACACAGCCTGCATAGTCACCGTTGATATATACCCTTGCGCTTTCGCGTACATCGCCCAGGTCAAGCTTCCATGACCGGTTGCAGTCATTCTTGTCAAGCTTTACCTTGGTCGAGTAGACGCCGGTGCCCATCGTTACTGACTCCTTGTCGCCCAGTGGCTCCCAAGAGGTGAGCTTAGGCAACTTATGGCTCCTGCCTACGACCGGGTTTTCGTCAAGAAACGAAAGTGTCCATTTATTGGCAGTGAGGTCGATGATTTTTGTTTCTGTCGGGGAAATAGTGTCGGCGGCAAGACCGAGGGCGACTGTGTAAGTACGCAATATCCTTGACTCTCCGTTGCGGAGACTGAACTTGACTTTGCCGTCGCGAACTGTTGCCGGAGTGATATTTCCGGTCATCGGGTCATACCATACCGCATCCTTGAATCTCACGGCAGGGGCAATCCAGTCGTCAACGTCATTACCCGACAGGTTGGCGATGAAATAGTGGTTGCCGGTGAGATTTTTGCGGCGGATAGCCCGCAGGTGGTTGTCGCGCTTCATCGGTTCAGAGGGAGCGAGTGGGGCGAGATTTTTCTCGTCCTCTCCATATACCACAAGGTTGCCGAGCGGGGAGAGCAGCTTTTTTAGCTCCGGGGTAATAGTCGTGCCGCTGGGTATTATGATGCCGCGATATGATGTCCCGCCTTCAGTTATCAGGCGTGAGCCTTCGACCCTTACATTGGCAAGCTGTCGGTCAGATATATAGTCGCAGTCATATCCCAGGCTGTCGATAGCAAGGATGCTTTTGATGAATCCAGGCGCTTTTTTTGACATGGAGTGGATGTCAAATTGCATCAGCAGCCCTTTCTCTCCATCTTTCAGACGGTTGTGCCACATATCGCGCACAGGGAGGTAAACGAGAAAATCATTGTCGGGCTCGCCATATTGCAAAAAACTCTGCGCGCGCCTGATATATTCCATAAGTGCCGGTGCATCACGCCATATCGAATTGTTGGGTGTCATGTCGACAGAGGCATAGAAGCGCCATCCCGGCCACTGCGCATCGCGTGGTGAATAGCATGAACCGTGAAAAAAGACATGGTTGACACCACATGTAAACATCAGGTCAAGGTCAGGTTTCATCTGCGATAGGGAGGTGCGGAAATGCTCGGTCAGCCAGGTGAAAGTCTCGCTTGATGTAAGCGGTTTTCCGGTCACGTGGGCAGCCGACGAGGCATATTTAAGCATTGACACGTCGCTGTCGTTTTTGCGTGTGAATCCCGTGTCGGTGCGAAGTCCTTTTATGTTGAAGTCGGAGAGACCGAATCCTTCGATTTCGGGGATGTCGACAGCTGCGTAGATGTCAAGAAGGTTGGCCGGGCTTCCATGTGCCTGGTTGCGCACTTTCACACCGTGAGCGTTAGCCCAATCGCGCCACTGACAGGCGAAATTTTCATACAGCAGTTCGCCGAGAGTCTGGCGATAGTCGGCAAGAGTCTCGTTGCCGTCATCCACATATCCGATAAGTTCCGGCAGTTTCTCTTCAAGACGGTAGCCGCGTCTTGCTGCAAATTCCTCAAAAAGAGCCGGCGTCCAGTTGGCGCCATATACTTCGTAGCTGTCGTTGAAAAATGTAGCCGGAAATGGTGAGCCTGACTCTTCAAACGCTTTGTCAAACCGTTCGAGATAATGCTTCACGGCATCCCGGTTAAAATGGTCGATTACAAGTCCTTCTCCTCCGGGAGCGGCACGTTTTACTTTCTGCAGGGTGGGAGCTGTGTACACTGCTATCACCCGCTGTCCGCCATTTACGTGGGGGTAAACACCCGTGTATTGCAGCCTCGCATATTTCCTGTCTTTCTCCGGCAGTGAAAATGTAATTGCCGCAGGGTCAATATTGTCGCCGTAGATTACCGTGTCGCGAAAAATCACTTTGCAAGCCGCTTCCTCTATCGGTATGTCGGGACCTCCGAATGGCCAGCCGGTGCCGTTGTTCATGTCTACGCGCATCCCGTTTTCATTCGCCTTGTTTATCGTGTGGTGCAGCATTCTCATCCATTCCGGCGACAAGTATTGTATGTCGCCCGATTCATTTCCCTGTACCCCATATATAGGAGTAATCTCGACCGTTCCTAACCCGCAGGCGTGAAACTGGTCGAGATTCCATGAGATATTGTCAGCATCGACAGCCGAACCGGGCCACCACCACCTGGTGCCGGCCCTTGCCTCCGGTTTTGACGGAGGCAGGTCGGGAGTCTTGCCGCGCATGAGAAGTTTGTAATATTCCATTGCGCCGAGAAGGAAACATCCGGTTCCATAGTCTTCAAAGTCAGGTATGCTTGTGAAAGTGACGGGTTGCCCTGCCGAGGGGTCTTTACCTGTACCCTGGTTGTAGCCAAGGAAGCCGTTGTCATGTACGCAGGCGGCAAGCGCTTTCCACGCCTTGTCACATATCGGACGGAACTTGTCGTCGTCAAGCCATCCTTCCATTATACCGCGGCTCATGCCATAGAGAAACAGCGCTGTTCCGGTCATCTCGGGTCCACCGTAAGTCACAGGTGACACGAGGCTTACATTCCAGTAACCATCTTCTCTCTGACAGGCGGCGAGAGCATCGCTCATCAAGAGGAAATCTTTTTTCAATGACTCGTAATATGGGTCGGCTGGATTAAGGTCTTCCATCACTCTTATGAGTGCGGCGTAAACCCATCCGTTGCCTCGGCTCCAGTAGCAGTTGTTGCCGTCGCTTTCCTTGTAGGGGGGCACGTAATCCTTGTCGCGCCACCAAAGTCCTTCCGCTTCGTTGAAAAGACCTCCGCCACATGTGTCGCGGCTCCACTTATAAGCGTCCATGGCATAATCGATGTATTTGCGGTCGCCACTTATCTTATAGTATTTGCTATATACAGGCATAGCCATCTGTATGGCGTCAATCCATGTCCAGTAGTCGACACGCCCGGTGTTCATCTGGTTGTCGAGATTGAGTTTTACCTGATTGATGCATGCCGTGTCACCTGTGACTATATATCGGTCGAGATAGGTCTGCGCGCAACACTGGTCATCGGCATGGGTAGTGGTGATGCCATAGCGGGGCGTCCACTTGTGGAAGTTTGCCCAACGGTCGGTGTAGTCTATATATCGGGGTTCCGGGGCTACTTCATTTAATGCCATAAGCCCTTCATAGTAGACTGCGCGGGTCCAGAGATTGCTCGGACGAATACGCTTCACATTGGTCGGCTCGGTGGGGTCGGCATATTTTGCCATAAAGTAGTCATTAGTGCGGATTGCAGTTCCCAATATGTCGTCTTGAGATAGAAGACTACATGGCAATAACAAGGAAATCAGCAAAAAATGGAATCTATTCATGGTTTAAGGTTAATAATTTGGTTACAAAATTACTGCCATTAACTGATACATCCCAACGATTAACGTTTATTAACCACCTGGCGGCGATTTTGGCTGATTCATACACGGCATTGTTACCATTGTCTATAATTTTTGAAAACTTATCGTTATCTTTGTCCGGTAAATTTGGTATCATGATGTCACGAATAATCAATTTCATATTGCTGCTTAGTATTCTGTTTCCCGCGATAAAGGCAAATGCCGTGGACTTGCCGTGGGCTCACGGTGCATTGACGGTTGCTCCGGGCGGACGCTGTTTCTGTCACGTTGACGGAACGCCGTTTTTCTGGATGGGCGATACCGGTTGGCTTCTTCCGGAGCGTCTTGACCGTGAAGAGGCTGTAGAGTATCTTTCCGGAGCGTCGGCTGCTGGATTTAATGTCGTACAGATACAGGTGATAAATGATGTTCCGGCGCGTAATGCCTATGGTGAGCTATCTCATCCTGACGGTTACGATTTCTCAGATGTTGACCGCGCGGGAGTCAACGGATATTGGCAACATATGGACTACATCGTAGACAAGGCTGCGGAGCATGGCATATATATAGGCATGGTGTGTATATGGGGTGGACTCGTCAAGGGTGGAAAAATGGATGTCGCCCAGGCGCAGGCTTACGGCTCATTTCTTGCCGACCGATATAAGGACCGTCCCAATATTATATGGATTATAGGGGGAGACATACGTGGTGATGTAAAGACCGATGTATGGGTGACGCTCGCCGAGACGATTAAAAGCATCGACAAAAGCCATCTGATGAGTTTTCATCCTTTCGGGCGTACTTCGTCGATTGACTGGTTTCATGATGCCAAGTGGCTTGACTTCAATATGTTTCAGAGCGGACACAGAAGATATGACCAGACTCGTGGCGATGGCGATGACAAGGCTCAAGCATCACAAGCCGAGGACAATTGGCGCTATGTCGAGGCTGCACGCGCCATGTGCCCTGCAAAACCGGTAATTGATGCCGAGCCAAGCTATGAGGAGATACCTCAGGGGTTGCATGACCCTACTGAGCCGTGGTGGAAAGCCCATGATGTGCGCCGTTACGCTTATTGGTCGGTGTTTTCCGGAGCGGCAGGACACACCTACGGACACTCTTCCGTGATGCAGATGAAAAAAGATGAGCCGGTGGGCGCTTATGGTGCTTTGAAGACATGGCGGGAGGGTATGCGTGACCCCGGTTATAACCAGATGAAATATCTGCGCCGTCTTATGGAGATGGTGCCTTTCCAAGAGCTTGTGCCTGACCAGACGATAATAGCCGGAAATAATGGAGAGCGTTACGACCGTGTGGTCGCTGCAAGGGGGTGTGACTGGATGCTTCTCTACACTTATACCAACTCACCTTTTACAGTGAACCTTGATAAAATCGGAGGTGACAAAAAATGGGCATGGTGGTATGACGTGACTTCAGGCAAAATCGAGCCTGCGGGTGAGTATTGCACGCCACATGCCACATTCCGGTATGATGGCGCTCCCGAGGGTGCCGGAAATGACCGTGTGCTGTTAGTGACAGCAACAGACAGTCCCGACGGCATTGCTCCTCGCTGATTGCCCCATGGGACATTATTATCGCCGCGGTTTGGACTTTTTTACATGAAAAACTTGACAGGCTTAGAGCGGATGTTGTATATTTGTGGTATATAAATTTATATCTTATGGCAAAATATGGCGCGACAATAGAGGGTCTTATGGAGTTTATGGACTCAAGTGTATGTAATTTTTATGCAGTGGCTACCCTGCGTGAGATGCTTGATGAAGCAGGATTCACCATGCTTAACCCTCAGGACCGTTGGTGTCTTGAATGGGGCGGCAAGTATTATGTCACTAAAAATGACTCTGCCATTTTTGCATTTATAGTAGGTGACGGCGCTCCCTCCGACGGCTTCCGCATAATCTCGGCACATAGTGACTCGCCCGGCTTCCGCATAAAGCCTAACCCTGAGATGATGTCAGACGGTGGTATCTTGAAACTAAATACCGAAGTATATGGCGGTCCGATTCTCTATACATGGTTTGACCGCCCTCTCTCCATAGCCGGACGCGTGATGTTGCGTACCGGCGACCCGTTTATGCCTGAGACACGCCTTGTACGGTTTGACGAGCCGCTGCTTACAATACCTCACCTTGCAATACATTTTAACCGTGCCGTAAATGAAGGCAATCATCTTTCGCGACAGAAGGATATGTTGCCGGTAATAGGCGTGGTCGACAGTCTCGCTGAAAAAGATGGGTTTCTATTGCGCCTCGTGGCCGAAGCACTGGAAGTAAATCCAAGGGATATAATTGATTTCGACTTGTCGCTGTATGATACAACGCAGGCTTGTCTGCTTGGTGCCGGAGGTGAATTTGTCACCTCGGGGCGTCTTGACGACTTGTCGATGGTCCACGCGGCAGCTTCGGCTCTTCTTAACGCAGAAGATGATTGCTCTCAGACTCGCATCATGGCGATATTTGACAATGAAGAGACCGGTTCCGGAACAAAGCAGGGCGCGGCATCGCCTGTGTTGATGAATCTGTGTCGCCGCATAATAATGGCTCTCGGCGGGACGGAGGAAGATTATCTGAGAGGCATAGCAAAATCTTTCATGGTATCGGCAGATAATGCCCATGGATTGCACCCGAATTATCCTGAGAAGCAGGATCCTACTAACCATCCCGTGTTGGGAGGCGGTCCGGTGATAAAGATTAATGCCAACTGCAAGTACATGACCGATGCCGACTCAGCCTCGGTGTTCAAGAGTATCTGTGAGGCAGCTGATGTGCCGTGTCAGTATTTCGTGAATCACTCCGACGTTGCCGGCGGGTCGACACTCGGCAATATACTTACTTCGCAGATGGATCTGCGTGGCGTTGACATGGGTGCTGCGTTATGGGCTATGCACTCGGTGCGCGAAACAGCTTCGTCACAAGACCATATACATATCATCAACGCGTTCACGCGTTTCTTTAATCTTTGAGGTCAGACGCGAGGGCTCGCCAAAGATTATCGTCGGGCAGAGGGGCTGTGATGTCTATTTTCTCTCCGCTTACAGGGTGGATAAACTCGACGCGGTGAGACAGTAGCGAGATACAGCCGTCGGGATTGCTGCGCTTGTCGCCATATTTCAGGTCGCCTTTTATCGGACAGCCTATCGCCGACATTTGCACCCTTATCTGATGCTTTCTTCCTGTCATAAGGTTTATTTCAAGCAGGTGGTAGCGGTCAGATGACGCGATATGCCTATATTGCAGTATGGCTTTCTGTGAGCCTTTTTTCTCGGTTACCGATGCATATGACTTATTGTTGCGCTCGGTCGAGGTGATGTAGTGGGTGAGGGTGTCGCTCTCTTTCGGAGGACAGTTGCGGGTGATTGCCCAATAGGTCTTTTTTACATCACCCTTGCGAAACATCTCATTCATGCGCGCAAGTGCCTTGGAGGTCTTGGCAAATATCACGAGCCCGCCTACAGGGCGGTCAAGACGATGGATTACCCCGCAAAATACATTGCCCGGTTTATCATACTTCTCTTTCAGCCATATTTTAAGTTCCTCCACAAGAGGGCGGTCGCCGGTCTTGTCGCCCTGCACAATCTCGCCCGGCGCCTTGTTGACTATAATCAGATGATTGTCTTCGTATATTACTTCCATCTTATTTATTAAATTACGGGCGATCGCCTGTGATGTGTGATCGCCCGTAAGTGGTTGGTTTTTATTAATTACCGGTTATCAGTCTATGCCGAGATCTTTCTTGATTTGCTCAATCTTGGCGTTTGCCTCGTTGTTTGCCTTTTCATAGTCGGCGGCGCTCTTCATTTCAGCTTTTACCTCGACATAGAATTTAATCTTAGGCTCAGTTCCCGAGGGGCGTACCGATACCTTTGTACCGTCGGCAGTGAAATACTGAAGCACATTGCTTGTTGTGGGCATGTCCATCTTGGTGATTTCGCCGGTCTTCATGTCCTTCATGTTAAGGTCGGCATAATCCTTTACAAGCACAACGTCGCTACCTGCAAGCTGCTTCGGGGGATTAGCGCGGAATTCCTTCATGATGGCGATGATTTCCTCGGCACCTGATTTGCCTTTGCGCACCAGCGAGATACCTGCTTCATGAGAGTATCCGTACTGTACGTAAATATCCTGGAGCATCTGCAAGAAGTTCATGTTCTTGGTCTTTGCCCAAGCGAGAGCCTCTGCCATAAGGGAGATAGCCGACACGGCATCTTTGTCGCGGCAGAACTCTTCAGCAAGGAATCCGTAGCTTTCCTCGCCACCGCCGAGATAGCGGCCCACGCCTTCGTTTTCGCGGATTACGGCAGCAATCCACTTGAAGCCGGTGTAGCAGTCATACATCTTGAAGCCGTTTTTGTCGGCTATTGACTTGATGGTCTCGGTAGTCACGATGGTCTTCACGATATACTCGTTGCCGGTGATTTTGCCCATCTCCTTGTTGCGGGTCATGATGTAGTTGAGCAGAATCATTACAATCTGGTTACCGTTGATAAGCACATACTCGCCATTGTCATCGCGGAGCACGCAGCCGATACGGTCGGCATCGGGGTCAGATGCAAGGATAAGGTCGGCACCTACTTCCTTTGCCTTTGCGATAGCCATTGCCATAGCCGAGGGGTTCTCGGGATTGGGTGACTCTACAGTGGGGAAGTCACCGCTGGTGATGTCCTGCTCCGGAACGTTGATGATATTGGTAAAGCCGTAGTTGCGGAGTGACTCGGGGATAAGGGTGACACCTGTTCCGTGGATAGGGGTGTACACAATCTTCAGGTCATGATACTTTGCAACTGCTTCGGGGCTGAGCTGCAGACCCTTGATTGCAGCAAGGAACTTCTTGTCGATTTCGTCGCCGATAATGGTGATTTTTGACTTGTCGCCTTCAAATTTAACCTCTCCGATACCTGCGATTTTTTCTACATACTCGATGATGTTGGTGTCGTGGGGTGCTATAATCTGTGCGCCGTCCGACCAGTATGCCTTGTAACCGTTGTATTCTTTGGGGTTGTGAGATGCAGTGATGTTTACACCGCTCTGGCAACCGAGCTCACGGATGGCATATGATAGTTCGGGAGTGGGACGGAAGCTGTCAAACAGATATACCTTTATGCCGTTAGCCGAAAATACGTCGGCAACTATTTCTGCAAAAAGGCGGCTGTTGTTACGCACGTCGTGTCCTACAACCACAGAGATTTCGGGCAGATCCTTGAAAGCTACCTTGAGGTAGTTGGCAAGACCCTGGGTGGCTGCTCCTACGGTGTATTTGTTCATGCGGTTGCTGCCAGCTCCCATGATGCCACGAAGTCCGCCTGTACCAAATTCCAGGTCACGATAGAAACAATCTATCAGTTCGGTCTTATCTTCGGCGTCGAGCATGCGACGTACCTCAATCTTAGTCTCTTCATCGTAACCGTCGCCAAGCCAGCTGTTGGCTTTCGCGATTACTTCTTTCATCAAATCTTCATTCTCCATGTTGGTATTATTTTTTGATTTTGAGTAGTTATATGGCAAAGGTAATGTTTTGCCATAACAAAAGCAAGTGTGGGATTGAAATATTTAGATTAGAATCTCATCTCTCCCACACTTGTTACTTAAAAATTGTCATTTTGCGCCGGCAAGTCAGTATTTTCCTGAATATTCCGCGACATTGCCTGCCGCATCGGTCACGGTGAGTTTCACGTTGTGGCTGCCTGTCTTGGAAAAGCGTTCTCCGTCGGGACGGAAACTTAGCCTGCCGGTCTTTCCGTCGAGTTCAAATAGCGCGAATTTTCCGTCGATTTCGCCACGCCAGCTCTTTATGCCGCTCAAGTTGTCGCTTATGATGAAGCTTATCTTGCCTTTTTTGCCCCATGACGCGGGCATCTCGGGCTTGATTACCGGCGGTCGCATGTCGGTGGTGACGGCAAATGAGCCTAATGTGCTTGGTGTGCCTTTTATCACTCCGTCATCGTAGGTAGCGTCGACGCGGCTGACTTTTTTGCCGTTGATGCGCACAAGCACATATTTCTGCTTGTCGGCTATCGTGTCGCGCGGCAACTCGATTTCCAATGAATACTCGCCGGCGACGGGGATGGTGCGGTCGGCTATTTTGTAGACAGGAGTGAGATATGACTCCGATGGCGTGACATTGACCGTGAAGTCGATATTGTCGTAAAATGTTCCAGGCGGGAATGTCACTTTTATCCCGTTGCCCGACCAGCTGTTCTTGCCGTCGAAGCTAAACAGGTCGCTTTTCGTGGATTTTGCCGGAATCGGCTCTTTTACGCCTTTTATTATGAAGGGTAGCCGACGTGTGTTGCCATGCTCGTCGGTGAGTGTCCATTCACATTTGTAATCTCTCTCTTCGTTGATGTCAATGATGCCTCTCCCGGCAGTCTCAACCATATAGTCGAGCGGTGTCGACTCCGGTTCGTAGGTCCACATGGTCCACGAGCCGTTGTTGACAACTCCGGCATAGTCGACAAGTGTATTGACCGCTTTCGTGGTGGAAAAGCTGAAGCGGTCCACTGTGCGTCGATACACCTCCTTGCCATCTATGTTGAGCGACAGATACTTCACTCCGTAGATATTGGTGGTGCCTGTCATCTTGTCGTAAGCCTTTATTCCGGCAATCACCTTTCCCCATGCAGTGAACGGCTGGTTGAACGATGCGGGGAGATGTATCGCGGCTGTAGGCTTTCCTTCTACTTCGCCTTCCCCGGCTACAGGATATAAGGCTATCGAGCGTATTTCTGGTGCGACATCATCTTTGATGTATTTCTTGAAATATGGCATGGGGTCGAGCGGGTCCTCTGTCGCGGTGTCGCGCACATCCATGTGTAGATGAGGTCCGCCCGATGAACCGGCGTTGCCGCTCGTGGCTATGCGCTCGCCCTTGGTCACGGGTATCTCTCCGGGTTCAAATGTCAAGTCTACAGAGAAAGCTTCGCGCTCATACTGGATGTCACGCACCGGCTTGTCAATCTTAGGTGCAAACGCGTCAAGATGTCCGTAGACGGTGGTGATGCCAAGCCCGGGGTGGGTAACATATACGGCTCGTCCAAATCCCCATGGCGACACTACAATACGCGATACATAGCCGTCGGCGGCGCAGTATATAGCAAACCCCGTGCGACCCTGGGTCTTGAAATCAAGTCCGGAGTGAAAATGGTTATTGCGTAGCTCCCCAAAATTACCGCTCAACAGTAATGGTATGTTGAGCGGTTTTGCGAGGTCGGGGAGCTCCCCTGCATTGAGTGCCGGTGAAATGGCAAGCAATGCGGCATATAATATGTTACTTTTTTTCATCGGCGGGCAAACATCATACCTGACGCCATGCTCTGATAAGCGTATAGACCGTCGTGAGTCAGCTCGACAGGCTGCATGGTCCCGTCGGGTGCAATCATCTCTACGTGAGTGTCATCGATAAATGTCATGAACTTGTAGCTTTCACTGCCGTTGGCGCTTACGCTCCAGCTGTTGTCGGTGTCGTCAAAGTCAAGGCGCACGATGCTGCCGTCATTTTCGCTTGTGATGGTATAGCCCGTCTTGTCACACTCCACGATATACTTGCCGTCTTGTCCGTCGATTACCTTTTTTCCGCAAGCTACAGGATTGTTTCCGCTCCAGAACTCGATACTGTTGATTACCAACAGGTCGGCGGTAGCTGCGACTTCATATACAGGGATAATCCAGAATGCTATAAACACAAGTTCGTTGACAAATTTATTTCCTATCGTATTGTTCCATGACAGAAGTTTGTTGGTCAAGGCAAATTTACCGATACAAGATGTCGAGACCATAGATGCTGCTAAGGCGAGTATTACTGCCACGCTGAGATACCTCTTTTTCATAATAGAAAGTTTTTAGTTTTGGTTTTATAGATTATTGAATTGCTTGTTCCTGTCAACTTGAAACCTGCTTTTGGCAGCGTTCATAGAAGTCAAGCACTTTTATTACATATTGTGTTGTCTGGCGACCGCGGAAATATCCAAACTTGCACACAGGGTCGTTGTAGTACTCCGGATTGGCTTTCATCAGGAGCGCTTCTTCGACATTGCCGCTCCACACCTGCGGATTTTTGCCATATTTTTTTGCAAGCGCGATAGCGTCATATATGTGTGCAATCCCGGAATTGTAGGCGGCAAGTACAAACTTGCGGCGCTCCTCCGTGTCGGGCACATGTTTTGTCAACGACTTGTCAAGGTCTTTTAATATGGCAACGGCTGTCTTGATGTTGGCTTCCGGATTGGTAATCTGAGATGACGGCAGACCGTAGGCGCTTGCCGTGCGCGGCATTATCTGCATGATGCCTCTTGCTCCCGCCCATGATACCACGGTTGAGTCAAAATGGCTCTCGGTGTATCCTTGTGACGCAAGTATGCGCCAGTCCCAGTCAATCTGCGACGCGTATTTCTTAAACAGGTTGTCGTAAGGCGATATGCGGCCTTTTGACAGGTCGATGTTATACACAGGGTTTTCCTTGCTCAGCTCAAAATAGCGTTTGAGCAGTCGCGCCTGCATGCTCTGTGGCTCGCTGTCGGCAAACCAGCTGTCAATACTGTCGGCAAGCCATTCCTTTCCCGGCGTAACACCCCATGACGAGCGTTGCGGAAAGCTGATTTCCATGCCGATGTCAAGCGAGTTGTAGTAGGTCTTGTTGAGCTGCGCTATATCGCTGTCGACGACTGTCAGGGGTATCTTGCCGGTTGACACCATTTCGATGAGGTCTTCGGTGATGAGGGTGTCTTCGGCTACGGTATGGATTATGATGCCCCCGCCTATCTCGTCGTTAAGATTGTTGAGACGGTGTTGATATTTCGAGTCTTTTTCCACATAGATTTCTTTGCCTACCAGCTGCGTCACGTCGGTTATGCGCTCGTCGGGTCCTTTCTTGGGTTGCACAAGCACCTGATGGGTGATGTTTTCGGTGCCGCAATGCACTACATGGCTGCGATACTCGGCTGTAATCGGTATCTCGTAGGCGGCGACATCAATCTTGCCCGAATCCATCATTTCAATCAATGCCGACAGGCTGGGTGCCACTTCAAGGTCTATGACTATGCCTTTGTCTTTTCCGAATCTTGATATAAGGTCGTAGTCATAACCCATTTTCTCCTCACGGTAGATGAAGTAGGAAGTAGGGCTGTAAAGTGTGCCGACTCGTAGAGTGTCGGGCAACGGCTTTATAGAGTCACTGTCGTCCGTCGTGCCTGAGTGTCCACGCTTGCACCCCGGACTTAATGCCGGGATGACAAGCAGGAAGAGGGTTAGTAGGCTGAGTCCTCTCATCGGGATTTAATACTCAAACGTACCTTTTTCCGAGATTATTGTCAGCTTGTTTTCTTCAGAGTCTTCGACTCTTCCGACTATGCGGGCGGGTATGCCCATGGACTCGGAGATTTCGATTACACGGGCTGCATCTTCCGGCGCCACGTATATCTCCATGCGGTGTCCCATGTTGAATACCTTGTACATCTCTTTCCAGTCGGTGCCCGATTCACGCTGTATCATGTCGAATAGCGGCGGCACAGGGAATAGATTGTCTTTTATTACATGCTTGTTGGTGACGAAGTGCATGATTTTTGTCTGCGCGCCGCCTGAGCAGTGTACCATGCCGTGAATCTTTTTGCGCATGTCGTCAAGCAGCTTTTTGATTACGGGGGCGTAAGTGCGGGTAGGGGACAATACGAGTTTTCCGGCGTCGAGCGGAGTGCCTTCCACCTTGTCGAGCAGATTCATGTTGCCTGAATATACCAGCGACTCGGGCACAGCCGCGTCAAAGCTTTCAGGATATTTCTTGGCAAGTTCGTGGCAGAACACGTCGTGGCGTGCCGAGGTAAGTCCGTTTGAACCCATGCCGCCGTTATACTCACGTTCATATTCTGCTTGACCGTAACTTGCGAGTCCTACAATCACGTCGCCGCCCTTTATGTTGGCATTGTCTATCACGTCGCTGCGCTTCATGCGGCAGGTGACGGTGCTGTCAACGATGATAGTGCGCACAAGGTCGCCCACGTCGGCGGTCTCTCCGCCTGTGCTGTAGATGGTCACACCCATTTCACGAAGTTCCGCGAGGAGTTCCTCGGTGCCGTTGATGATGGCGGCTATCACATCGCCGGGTATCAGCATCTTGTTACGTCCGATTGTCGAGCTTACAAGTATATTGTCGGTAGCGCCTACGCAAAGCAAGTCGTCGATATTCATTATGAGGGCGTCCTGGGCGATGCCTTTCCACACACCGAGGTCGCCTGTCTCTTTCCAATATATGTAGGCAAGCGATGACTTTGTGCCGGCTCCGTCGGCGTGCATGATATTGCAATACTCGGGGTCACCGCCAAGATAATCGGGGATTATCTTGCAGAATGCCTTGGGGTATAATCCTTTGTCGATATTTTTGATGGCGTTGTGCACATCTTCCTTGGATGCCGAAACACCTCTCATGTCGTAGCGCTGGTCGCTCATAATGATGATGAATTTATGGTGAGAAAGTTATAAAAGTAAAGTTAATAGCAGGTAACACACAGTGGCGGGCAACACACACAGCAGTGAGTCTATGCGGTCAAGTATTCCGCCATGTCCGGGCATGATGTTTCCGGAGTCTTTTACGTGGAGGGTGCGCTTAAGCATCGACTCCACAAGGTCGCCCCAGGTGGCAAACACCGACACGATGAATGCCATGCCGATAAACATGCCTACGGGCATTGACAGGAAATATCCGGGCCAGAGGGTGCCAAATAATATCGCCGCAGCTACGCAGAATACTATTCCGCCCCAGAATCCTTCCCATGATTTCTTGGGTGAGATACGGGGGAAGAGCGGATGGCGGCCGATGGTGCAGCCTACGATAAATGCTCCTGTATCGTTAAGCCAGATAAATATAAACATCGCAAGCGCGATATGAGGCTCCAGAAATGGCAGGAGCGATATAGGCAGTGCGATATAGAGCTGTCCCATGAAGGAGTAGGCAAGATTTATCAGGGGAGTGTCGCGGCTTATGTAAATCTGCATCACGAGTCGTCCCAGCAGGTAGACGATATAGGCGGCAAGCGTAGCCGTCAACATATAATATTGTGTCAGCCACATGCCACCGGTGAGTATCATGGCGCCTGCGGTATCTACCGCACAGATGCCCCACTTGCGTTTTCCGGTGTCGTGGGTGTATAACGTAAAATACTCTATCTGAGCGAGAACTACAAGTAAAAGGCATAGGGCAAGCACGGTCCACTTGCTCACAAGCACACCGGCAACAATAAGTGCTACATAGATTGCGCCTGAAAGACTGCGCAACAGAACATTTTTCATCTATACAGTTAAAAAAATAAATTTTGGCTCAAAAATACACAAAAAATATGAATTGATAAAATAACACTCAAAAAGACTCTTCGGTTTGCCTGTCGCGAAAATATGTTGGAAGTCCCTTTTTTTGCTTGCATTTTGCTTGCCAGTCATGGTGAAATCGTGTGTAGGAGCTGTCGTTACATTTCCCTTTTGATGAGGCTGTCTAAGTGGATGAAAAGATGGCGGATTTTTTTGCTGAAATCTCTTAATAAAATAATGTGTGGGAATTTTGGATATTCAATCAATTATGTTAATTTTGCATTTAAGTGTTAATTTGACCGGTCGTTTTTCGATGGGCGCAAAAACATTTAACGCTTACTTTTGTTAACATTATATAATTATAAAAAAGCTTATACTCTAAGCATCTACGATAATTGAAATGAAGAAAGCGACTATTTGGTTTCTGACAATTATAATGGCTCTCACTTTCGGAGGGTTGCTTTATATCCAGGTTATGTATATGAACGACATAATCAGGATGCGCGACGACCAGTTTGTGGAGGGCGTAAGACGCAGCCTGTACAGTGTGTCGACCACTTTGGAGCAAGACGAGACGCGTCATTTCCTTGAGGAAGATGCCGCGGCAATAGAAAGCTCCATCTATTCGCAAGTCGACACAAAGAAAATGAACGGCATGGGTAGCCTGAACTATTCGTTTACCACCCCTGAGGGATTGGAGGCGAATCTTACAATACAGGGCAACCTGAAGTCGCTCCCGCAGGCTGAAAACAAGACTCAGAATAATGGCTACAGCAATATGCAGGAAAGCATTCGCGGGCAGTATCTCTACCAGCGCGGGTTGCTCAACGAGGTGATACTCAATATCCTGAGCCAGTCGAGTAACCGCCCTATACAGGAGCGCGCCGACTCGGCTGTCGTCGACGGATACCTCCATTCCGAGCTTGAAAACAACGGGCTTAACCTCCCGTTTGAGTTTGCCGTAGTCAACCGTGGCGGTCGCGTGATTTACAAGTCGGCGGGGTATAACAGCGCCGATATTGACCGTAACAACATGTTTGTGCAGACTCTCTTTCCCAACGACCCCGCGAGCCGTACCAACTATCTGAAAGTATATTTCCCGACCAAGAATGATTATATCTTGTCGTCGGTGAAGCTGATGATACCGTCGTTTATCTTCACTATAATATTGTTGATAGTGTTTCTCTACACCATCATCATCGCTTTCAAGCAGAAGCGTCTGACGGAGATGAAAAATGACTTTATCAACAACATGACCCACGAGTTCAAGACACCGATATCGTCAATCTCGCTTGCGGCGCAGATGCTCAACGATGACTCGGTGAGAAAGTCGCCGGCAATGATGCAGCATATCGCCACCGTGATTAACGACGAGACAAAGCGCCTGCGCTTTCAGGTGGAAAAAGTGCTTCAGATGTCGATGTTTGACCGCCAGAAAGCCACTTTGCGTCTTCAGGAGATTGACGCCAACAAGGCTATCGCCAATATCGTGTCGACCTTTAAGCTCAAGGTTGAGAGCTATGGCGGAAAAATCGTGAGCGACCTTGCGGCATATGATTCTATTGTCGAGGTGGATGAGATGCACTTTACCAACGTGATATTCAATCTTCTCGACAATGCCGTGAAATACCGCAAGGAAGATGAGCCGCTGCAGCTCAAGGTCGGCACCGCCGACATCTCGGGAGGGCGTCTGGAGATACGTATATCAGACAACGGTATAGGTATACGCCGCGACGACCTCAAAAAGATTTTTGAAAAGTTTTACCGCGTGTCGACCGGCAACCGTCACGACGTGAAAGGATTCGGTCTCGGTCTCGCTTATGTCCACAAGATGGTGAAAGAGCTTAAGGGCGACATACGAGTCGAGAGCGAATATGGAGTAGGAACAACATTTATAATTATATTACCACTTACAAAAAACTAAATTATTATGGAAGAGCGTTTGCGTATATTACTATGCGAAGATGATGAAAATCTTGGCATGTTGCTGCGAGAATATCTCCAGGCAAAGGGCTTCAATGCCGACTTGTTTCCTGACGGAGAGGCGGGCTACAAAGCGTTTCTGAAAGGTAAGTACGACCTCTGCGTGCTCGACGTGATGATGCCGAAGAAAGATGGTTTCGCTTTGGCTCAGGAAATCCGCACGGTTAATTCCGAGGTGCCCATTATTTTCCTTACTGCAAAGTCATTGAAAGAAGATATACTTGAAGGATTCAAGATTGGAGCCGACGACTATATCACCAAGCCGTTCTCTATGGAAGAGCTTGTGTTCCGTATCGAGGCGATACTCCGCCGCGTGAAAGGAAAGAAGGGCAAGGAAATCACGATGTACAAGATCGGCAGGTTTACCTTTGACACCCAGAAGCAGGTGCTCATGATCGACGACAAGGTGACAAAGCTTACCACCAAGGAGTCGGAGCTGCTGAGCCTTCTCTGTGCCCATGTCAATGAAATCCTTGAGCGTAACTTCGCCCTAAAGACTATATGGATTGACGACAATTACTTCAACGCCCGTTCAATGGACGTCTACATCACAAAGCTGCGCAAGCATCTTAAAGATGACCCGTCAATCGAGATTATCAACATCCACGGCAAGGGCTACAAGCTCATCGCCCCCGAGGTTGAAAGCAAAAGCAACTAAACAATACTGAATCCCATACGCAAGGGGTGCATCAATTTTGATGCACCCCTTTTTGTTGGCAGCTTTATGCAGCCGGGCTTCCTCCCTTCCTTACAGCCATGCTGATTATCATCTGGAAGTCATGGATGGTGCAACCCGCTTTTGGGGTTGAGGTGATTATGGGAGGCTTACGCTGCAACGGGTGCCCATTCCGGGCTACCCGTCGTTAACGAGATGTAATCCCTTCCGGGATATTGACCTATATAGATACACCCCTTTTTAATTCAACTTTAGCAACTGCGAAAGTTGAATTATCGAAATAATTCCTTAAATTTGCCATATATAATCTTAACCTGAAATAAAAATAGCTATTATGAACATGAAAGAGACAATAAAGCGACACTTTAGCGAGCGTTTTGGCGCCGCCGGTACATTATATGCTTCAGCCGGTCGTATCAACCTTATCGGTGAGCATACCGATTATAATGGAGGATTCGTTTTCCCCGGTGCGATTGACAAGGTAATCATGGCTGAAATCAAGCCGACCGACACTAATAAGGTGCGTGTATATTCGGTGGATATCGACGAGTATGCCGAATTTGGATTGAATGAAGAAGATGCGCCCCGTCAGCAGTGGGCGCGCTACATATTTGGCGTGTGCCGTGAGATTATCAAGCGAGGCGGCAAGGTAGGCGGCTTTGATGCGGTGTTTGCCGGTAATGTCCCTCTTGGAGCCGGGCTCTCTTCTTCGGCTGCATTGGAAAGCTGTTTTGCTTTTGCGCTCAATGACATGTTTAATGACAATAAGATTGACAAGTTTGAGCTTGCCAAAATAGGACAGTCGACCGAACATAACTATTGCGGTGTGAATTGCGGTATCATGGACCAGTTTGCATCGGTATTCGGCAAGAAAGACCATCTTATCCGTCTTGACTGCCGTTCGCTCGAATATGAGTATTTCCCCTTCAAGCTCGACGGCTACAAGCTGGTGCTTGTCGACTCCAAGGTGAAACATGAACTTGTGGATTCGCCTTACAATAAGCGTCGCGCGTCATGCGAGCATGTAGCGCAGGTGCTTGGCGTAGAGACTCTGCGCGATGCCGAGCTTGCCGACCTTGAAAATGTCAAAGACAAAATCTCGGAGGAAGATTACAACCGCGCGAAATATGTTATCGAGGAGAAGCAGCGTGTGCTTGATGTGTGTGATGCTTTGCAGCGTGGCGATTATGATACTGTAGGTGACCGCATGTACAAGACTCATGAGGGCATGTCGAAGCTTTATGAAGTAAGCTGCGTTGAGCTTGACTATCTTAATGATCTTGCCAAGGAGTGTGGCGTGACCGGTTCGCGTATCATGGGCGGAGGCTTCGGCGGCTGCACCATCAACCTTGTAAAAGATGAGCTATATGACAATTTCATCGCCGTGGCTAAGGAAAAATTTGCGGCGAAATATGGTCATGAGCCTCAAGTATATGACGTGATTGTTTCTGACGGAGCGAGAAAGATTTAATCGGTCCGGTTAAAAATATATAGATTTATGAACATAGAAAAGAAAGTCGTGGCATCGCCCAAGGGAGATATCACGATTTATACGATGACCAACAATTCGGGTGCGTCCGTGGTGTTGTCAAGCCTTGGAGCAGGTATCGTCGGCGTTACTGTCCCTGACAGGGATGGAAATCTTGCCGACGTGGTGCTCGGCTATGCCGACCCCGCCGATTATTTCGGCGATGGACCATGTGCCGGAAAGACTCCGGGCCGCTATGCCAACCGTATAGCTAAAGGTAAATTCAAAATAGGCAACAAGGAGTATCAGCTTGCCATTAACAACGGGCCTAACGCCCTGCATGGCGGTCCCGAAGGATTCATGAACCGCATATGGGAATCTGAGTCAAAGGGCAGTCATGTCAAGTTTACCTATCATTCTGCCGATGGCGAGGAGGGTTATCCCGGAGCCGTTGACGTCACTGTGGTATATTCATGGAATGACGACAACGAGCTTATGATGGAGTATTCAGCCGAGACTGACAAGAAGACGGTAATCAATCTTACCAACCATGCCTATTTCAACCTCGACGGAGAGGGCAGTGGCACTGTGCTTGACCACAATCTACAGCTCTTTGCGTCACACTGGCTTCCTACCGACGATACCCAGATACCTCTTGGAGAGATTGCCGAGGTAAAAGGCACGCCTATGGATTTCACTGCCGGCAAGAGGATAGGAGAGGAGATTGAGGCTGACTTTGAGGCTCTCAAGATAGGCAAGGGCTACGACCATTGCTGGGTGCTCGACAACTGGCACAAGCACTCGGTGATAAAGGCGGCACGCCTCGTGTCGGAAAAGAGCGGCAGGGTGCTTGATGTGTTGACTACGCAGCCCGGCGCCCAGGTATATACCGGCAACTGGCTTGGCGGATGCCCGGCAGGTAAAAATGGTCATGTCTATAATGATTACGACGGGGTAGCTATTGAGTGTCAGGGATTTCCCGATGCGCCCAATCATCGTAATTTCCCCTGTCAGCTTCTCGGACCCGGTGAGCATTATGAGCAGACAATTATATATAAATTTTCAATAAAGTAATGAAACCTACACTATTTGTACTTGCGGCTGGTATGGGAAGCCGCTACGGCGGTCTCAAGCAGCTTGATCCTCTCGGACCTAATGGCGAGACCATTATGGATTATTCCATTTATGATGCCATGCAGGCTGGATTTGGTAAAGTTGTTTTCGTTATCCGCAAAGATTTTGAAGACGATTTCCGCAATAAGATTCTTTCAAAATATGAGGGACATATCCCCGTGGAGGTGGTATTCCAGTCTACCGACGCCCTGCCTGAAGGTTTTACTTGCCCGGCTGACCGCACCAAGCCCTGGGGTACAAACCATGCCGTGCTTATGGGTAAGGATGTCATAAAGGAGCCTTTTGCGGTGATTAACGCCGACGACTTCTATGGTCGCGACGCTTTTGCCGTGATGGCAAAGGAGCTTATGCGCGAGCGTGACAAGAAGGGTGATTATTGCATGGTAGGATTCCGCGTAGGCAACACCATGACTGAAAACGGCTCGGTTGCACGTGGTGTATGTGCTACAAAAGACGGATACCTGTCGTCAATTGTCGAGCGCACTTCCATCAGCTACAATGATAACCACGAAATCGTGTTTAATGATGAAAATGGCGTTGAGTGCAAGTTGCAGTCCAATACTCCCGTGTCGATGAACCTTTGGGGCTTCACCCCTGACTATTTTGATTACAGCGAGGCGGAGTTTGTAAAGTTCCTTGAAAAGGATCTCAACACCCCGAAGGCTGAATTTTTCATCCCGTATGTAATTGATGATTTGATTAATTCAGGCGTGGCTACTGTAAAGGTGCTCGACACTGATTCAAAATGGTTTGGTGTTACTTATGCCGCAGACCGCCCCGGAGTGGTTGCGAAGTTTGCCGAACTCCATGACAACGGCACATATCCCGACAAGCTATTCTAAGAAATATCTGTAGAGCCACAAAAAAAAGATGTCGCATCGTGTTCAGTTACGGTGCGACATCTTTTTTATAGCAGTTTATTCAAGCGTGACGACTGTTATGCCTGCACCGCCAAATTGCACATGCTCGTCGCGATATGACTTCACGCCCAGTACAGTGTCGAGGTATTGGCGCAGGTATTGACGCAGCGCGCCGGTGCCGGTGCCATGGAGTATCCTGACAGTCTTGGCATTAAACCGTATAGCGTCATCAATATAATAGGTAAGTGCCTGCACAGCCTCGTCGACCCTCATGCCGCGCACATCTATTTCCTGCTTGAAATTCAGCTGATGCTCGCGCTGGGCATCGGATGTGGCTCCTCCAAGCACAGTCGTGTTTTTGACTCCCGACTGTGCTTGTGCGAGTGTGAGTTTGAGTCGGTCAAGCTTCACATTGGTCTTCAATACACCGAAGGCGACAGTGGCATTTTTACCTTCAATGGCAAGCACCTCACCTACGGTGCCTTGTCCGTCGAGCTTCACATTGTCGCCCACACGTATAGGACGGTCGGTCTTTTTGGTGTCGTTGACAGGTTTCGGCTTCTTGCGCTTCGGTGCTTTCTGCAATAACGGGTGCTCGCTGTCGTCACCTGTCATAAGACGCTCCTTCTCTTCCTGTAGCTTGTTGCGTGCCTCGCGTGTCTTTTCCTTTTCAGCCTGGGCGAGCTTGATTTCATGGATTGTACGCTCGATGGAGGCATTACTTCCTTCAAGTATCTTCCGCGCTTCCTCCTTTGCCTCGCTCAGTATGGCTCTGCGGCTGTCGCGAAGTTGCTGTGCCTCGTCCTCATATCTGGCAAGCTGGTTCTCAAGCTTTTTCTCTTTCTGGCGTATCGCCATTCGCTTGTTTTCCCAGTAACGGCGGTCGCGGGCTATATCAAGCAGATATTTGTCCATGTTTATATAATCACTGCCTACAATCTCTTCGGCATCGGCGATTATATAGTCGGGCAGACCGATTTTGCGGGCAATTTCGACAGCAAACGAGCTACCCGGGTTTCCTATCGACAGCCTGAACATAGGCTGCATCAGATGCCTGTCGTAGAGCATCGACCCGTTGATAAGACCATCGGTGTCTTCAGCAAAATGCTTGAGGTTCTGGAAATGGGTCGTGATGACTCCCCACATCTTTTTTTCATTAAACTGCTTGAGTATCGCCTGGGCTATCGCGCCACCAATCTGCGGTTCTGTTCCGCTGCCAAATTCGTCAATCAGTACAAGTGTAGCCTGACTGCTCTTGGCAAGGAAATATTTCATGTTTTTGAGGTGGGAGCTATAGGTGCTCAGGTCATCTTCTATCGACTGGTCGTCGCCTATGTCGACAAAGATGTCGTTGAATATGCCTATGTGGGAGTTCTCAAACAGGGGTGGCAGCATTCCGCACTGAGCCATGTACTGCACTATGCCGACTGTCTTCAGGCACACCGATTTTCCTCCGGCATTGGGTCCGGATATTATGAGTATGCGGTCGCTGCTTGTCAGGGTTATGTCAAGCGGCACTATTTCCTTGCCCTGCCGGCGTAGGGAGAGCAACAGCCCAGGGTGTACGGCGTGATACCATTCGATTTCCGGTTCCGGTTCCAGTACGGGAAGCCGGGCATCTATTTCGCGGGCAAACAGCGCTTTGGCATGTATGAAGTCAAGTTCGCCCACTATGGCGATGCTTGCCGTAATGTCATCGATATGTGGGCGTATGTCGTCGGCGAGAAGGGTCAGTATGCGGGCTATCTCCCTGCGCTCTTCGAGTTGCAGCTCTCTTACGCGGTTGTTTGCCTCCACGATTTCCGCCGGCTCTATATATACGGTCTTTCCCGATGCCGATTCATCATGGACAATACCGCTTATGCGTCTTTTGTTCATCGGTGCAACGGGAATCACGAGCCTTCCGTCCCTGACCGAAGGCGTGGTGTCTGATTCGATATATCCAGCTTGTGCCGCGCGTGCTATGACCTTTCTCATCATCGAGTTGATGGCACCGGCTGTAGAGGCAAGCTGTGAACGTATCGCCGCAAGTTCCGGTGATGCGTTGTCCTTGATGTTGCCAAACCGGTCGACAATGCGGTCAATCATCCTGATTATCTCGGGAAAAGCCACCAGGCGGCATGCTTTTTCGTCGAGATAGGGATATTCCGACCCGTCTTCATGGCGTTTTGAGTTGAAAAACGACACAAGTGCGCCGATGGTATCCAGTCCTTTGCGTACCTGCATAAGCTCCTGTGCCGGAATCAAAGTGCCGGGAATCCTGATGGTGGCAAGCAGCCGCGAGATGTCGGCAATGCCCGATAACGGGAACTCTTCGCCCGAGTCAAGTATGGCGACAAGCTCCGAGGTAGAGATAAGTGAGGCTTTCACTACCTCAAAATCGGTAGAGAAAGCCATTAAATCGCAATATTCCACACCAGCCGATGACTGACATCGTTCTTTTAGTAGCGAGCGTATTGCTGTAAATCCTATTTTATTCTCGAATGAATTGGGATAAATCATTAATATTACGTTACTTTAAATTTTGACGTACCTTGTCAAGATATGCCTGCATCGCCACCGGGTCGCGCCGGTCGACGATAGTTTGCAGTTCTGCAAGTTTCTGCTGTATCTTTTCAAGCTGCCCCGATGTGTTGGGGTTGAAGAGTATTTCGCTCAGAAGATAGTCATCCTCGCTCATCAGTCCGTCGGCAATAGCCTTGTGACGCTTGAAGGTTGTGCCAGGTGCGTCCTGATGCTTCATGCATCCGGCAAACACCAGTGTCGATGCAAATGGAATCGAAAGCGAGTAGGCTATCGTCTCGTCATGCTGGCTGAAGGTGTATTCCTCGATATGAAGGTTGAGGCTGCTATACAAGTCCTTGAAAAATACCTTTCCGAGATGGTCGCCTTCAGCGATTATGATGGCATTTTCATTGCTCAGGTTGCTGAGTGAGGCAAATGTGGGTCCAAACATCGGGTGGGTGGACACGAACGGATGTCCGCATGATGCATAAAATTCGGGAAGTCCGGTTTTCACAGAGGCGATGTCGCTGAGTATACACCTGTCGTTAAGGTGAGGGAGAATCGCCTTGAACGCATCGATTGTATATTTTACCGTGGCGGCATTGATGACCATGTCGGGTTCAAAGTCGTCTACCTCCGACAGGTCGCTGAAACGGCGGCACATGTAGCTGAACAGCAATCGCTTCGGGTCGGTGTCAAATATCGCCACGTCATGGTGCTGGCTCAGCAGGTCGCAGAAAAACGACCCCATCTTGCCGGCACCGATAATCAAAATCTTCATAGCGTGAATCGATTAGTGGGTACGGTCATTGAATACTTCAATCTGTTGACGGACAGACTCCTCGTGGATTGCTGCAAGCACCCGGCACATGAACTCTCCGCTCATTCCCATCTCTTCGGCAAGCTTTGCCCTTGATTGCATGATTTCATCGTGGCGACCAATCTGGAGCACGGGCATACGGTGTTCTTTCTTGTATTGTCCGATTTCGCGCGACACTCTCATACGCTTGTTGAGCACTTCAAGAAGCTCGTTGTCGAGTTCGTCAATCTGCTGACGTAGCAGGGTGAGGCTCTCTGTGGTCACCGACGAGTCGCGTAGCACCAACGTGTTGAGGATGAAGTTGAGCACATCGGGAGTTACCTGCTGGGCCTTGTCGCTCCACGCGCAGTCAGGGTCGCAGTGGCTTTCGATGATGAGCCCGTCAAATCCCATGTCAAGTGCCTGCTGGGAGAGCGGAGCCACCAGCTCGCGCTTACCGCCGATATGGCTCGGGTCGGAGATGAGCGGCAGATTGGGGAAGCGGCGACGAAGCTCAATGGGTATGTGCCATTGGGGGAGGTTGCGGTATAGATGTTTTCCGTAAGAGCTGAATCCACGATGGATGGCACCGAGACGGCGGATACCTGCATTGTAAAGTCGCTGCAAGGCTCCGATCCAAAGCTCAAGGTCGGGGTTGACCGGATTTTTAACCAGCACGGGGATATCTTTGCCTGCTTCCTGAAGGGCATCGGCGATTTCCTGCATGGCAAATGGGTTTGCCGATGTGCGTGCGCCTATCCAGAGTATGTCCACTCCTGCTTCCAGCGCGGCTTGTACATGCTGACGAGTGGCGACTTCGGTAGAGGTAAGCATTCCGGTTTCTTCCTTGACGCGTTTGAGCCAGCGGAGACCCTCGATGCCTACGCCTTCAAAGCCGCCCGGCTTGGTGCGCGGTTTCCATATTCCGGCACGGAATATCTTGATGCCGTTTTTAGCAAGGTCTTTAGCCGTGGCGAGTACCTGTTCTTCGGTCTCGGCACTGCACGGACCGGCTATTATGATGGGGTGCAACCCATTCATGTCTCCATTTAGAAGTGGTTTTAATTCAGTCATAATATATTGGTATTTTTATTTTTTCATGTTGTTGATGCGGTCGAGTGCGCGACGCATGTTTTCCTCGGTCGCGCAGAGAGATATACGTATATAGCGGTCACCGTTGCTGCCGAATATGAATCCCGGAGTGATGAATACCGAGGCATCATACAGCACCTTGTCGGCAAGAGCCTCGCTTGACTCGCAGCCGTCGGGTATCCTGCCCCAGAGGAAAAGTCCTTTTTGGGATGGATTGAATGAGCAGCCGAGTGTGGTCATGATTTCCTCTGCCACTTTACGGCGCGATGCATATACTTCATTTACCTCGTCATACCACTCTTTGCCCGCTGCGAGTCCCTTGGCGGCGGCAAGCATCACCGGCTTGAACTGTCCCGAGTCGATATTGGACTTCACTTTCAGAATCCAGTTGATGAATGTGGGGTTGGATGCGAGCATTCCCACTCGCCATCCCGCCATGTTATGCGACTTGCTCATTGAGTTCATCTCGATGGCTATATCTTTTGCCCCAGCTATCTGCAGCAGGCTCAGAGGCTCGTCGTTGAGTATGAAACTATAAGGGTTGTCATGGGCAATTACGATATTGTGCTTCTTTCCGAAAGCGACAATTTTTTCAAACAGCTCTATTGTGGCGGGAGTTCCGGTAGGCATGTGGGGATAGTTGATCCACATGAGCTTTATCTTGTCGAGCGGAAGCTTTTCAAGCGCGTCAAAGTCGGGTAGCCAGCCATTGTCTTCCGTGAGGTCGTAGTTGTATATCTCAGCTTGGGCAAGCCTGCTTACCGATGAGTAGGTGGGGTAACCGGGGTTGGGAACCAGCACTCCGTCGCCCGGATTAAGGAAGGCGAGGGATACATGAAGGATTCCCTCCTTGGAGCCTATCAGCGGCTGAATCTCTGTGTCGGGATTCAGGGTGACGCCATACCACTTCTCATACCAGTCGGCCATTGCCTTACGCAATGCCGGGAGTCCGACATATGGCTGGTAGCTGTGATTACCCGGTTTTGCTGCCTCTTCGGCAAGAGTGGCTATTACCTCGGGGTGGGGCGGACGGTCGGGACCGCCTATACCGAGCGATATTATGTCGGCGCCTTTGGCGTTGAGTTCGGCTATTTCGCGCAGTCGTCGCGAGAAGTAGTATTCCTTTACCTCCAGCACTCTGTCGGCGGGAGTGATTGAGAGTTTTTCAGATTTCATTTTTGCAAGCTTTATATTCTCCTAATATTCGCAGGTCGTTGAGCAGGGGACGCACGGCATCGATTGACTGGCGGTAGCGCGCGAAACTGTCAAAGGTAAGGTCGGCATAAAAGCGGTATTCCCATTCCCTGCCGATAATAGGCATTGACTGTATTTTAGAAAGGTTAATGTCGTAAAACGACAGTATGGTGAGTATTTTTGACAATGCTCCCTTGGAGTGAGGCAAGGTGAACACTATCGATGCCTTGTCGATTTCAGCTTCCGGAGGCATCATTTCCGATGCAATCAAGGGGTCGGAGATTACGAGAAAGCGGGTGAAGTTGCGCTTGTTGGTCTCAATCTCGCGGCAAAGTATGTTAAGTCCGTAAAGATTGGCCGCATACTCGCCACACACGGCTGCATGACCGACCAGATTATGCTCGGCAATCTCCTTGGCACTTCCCGCCGTGTCAAATTTCTCGATTATCTTCAGGTTAGGGTGGCGGTGGAGAAATTGTTCACACTGACGCAACGCCATGGGATGAGAATTGACCTCGGTAAGCTCGTCGATGGTCTGTCCGGGCAGGGCGGCAAGGGTGTGGGAGATACGCATCTTAAACTCGCCGACAATCTGCATATGGCTCTTACGCAGCAGTTCGTGGTTTTGCAGAAGAGAGCCGGCAATGGTGTTCTCTATGGCGAGGATGCCTATCATTGACGCATCGTCGGCAAGCAGGTCAAACATCTCCGGAAATGAGTCGCAGGGAATTGTCTCTATCTCCTCATCGCCAAAGTAGAGTCTTGCCGCAGCATCGTGGTAGCAACCGGCAACGCCTTGTATTGTCACGCGTTTTTTCATCATAATCTGTTTAAAACATCAAAGTCCCGACCTTAACGAAAAGGAGCGGGACTTTGATGTAGTTTTTTATTTTTGTGTTGGATTCAATAATTACACATGCTTACCCGCTTTAATTTCTTGCGAAATAAAAGTAAGAAAAGTAATATGCGTAAAATCGAGTCATTAGTAATCGTTTTTGTTGTTTAACGCTACAAAAGTAAGTCATTTCTTTTAATTCTGCAACAAAATAGTGCAAAAAATAAGCGTTTTTCTTAATTTGTGTTCACTTTTAGTGATTATGAAACGATGTGGGGCGCTTGACGGGCGAGTTACAGAAACGGATTTTCTTTTCTCTCCTCGCCGATTGTGGTGGGGTCACCGTGACCGGGGTAGACTATTGTCTTGTCGGGGAGGGATAAGAGTTTGCGGGTTATGCCGTCGATTAGCTGCTGGTGGTTGCCGGCAACAAGGTCGGTCCTGCCTATGCTTCGGCGAAACAGTACATCTCCTGTGATTGCCCATCCTGATTGCGGAAAATAAAGCACAAGGCTGCCGGGTGAGTGTCCCGGTACAGAGAGTATATCTACTTTTTCGCCACCTATTTCCAAGGTGTCGCCTTCTTTGAGCGGCCGGTCGATTTCTACCGCCGCCATGTCGTCGGGCAATCCGAACATACGGCATTGCATCGCTGCACGTTCACCAAGGAAACTGTCGTCGGGCGACGCCGAGATGTCTACACCATACTTGTTCTTTATATAAAGGTCGCCGAATATGTGGTCGACATGCATGTGGGTATTGATAAGATTGTGTACGGTCAGACCGTTTTCCGATATAAAACGGTCGATATGAGCCTGCTCGCGGTCATTGATCATGCCCGGGTCAATCACGGCAGCATCACCGGTCTCGGGATTCCACACGACATAGGTGTTGATTCCGAACATATTGAATGTAAATTGCTTAATCTTCAACATAGTGTGTCATATTATCAGATTTGAACATATACCAGTTTTTTAGTATCGAAGAAGGGTTCGCTGAAATATTGGCTTATGTCTTCCTCGATAATGGGGTGGTGGACTTTAGCCGACTCTCCGGCAAGATTACCTCCTTTGAGGCAAATTAGCCCGTTGGGGTATGCGTTTTTCGATACCTTGGAGATATTCTTTTTAATCAACGGAACAAGTTCGTCAAGACGCATCACCGCACGGCTTACAACGAAGTCATATCTTTCACGACACTCGCCGATGTCACCATGCTGGAATGTAACGTTGTCAAGCCCTATTTTGTTGGCTATATCTTCGGCTACGCGTAATTTCTTGCCAATGCGGTCGATGAGGTGAAACTTGCAGTCGCTCCACATTATCGCAAGAGGGATACCGGGAAATCCTCCTCCGGTGCCCATGTCAAGGAATGTGGTGCCTGCGACAGGGGTGAAAAACTTCGCGATGGCAAGAGAGTGAAGGATGTGGTTTACGTAAAGATTGTCGATGTCTTTACGCGAAATCACGTTGATTTTTTCATTCCATTCAGGATATAGCTCTCCAAGCTGCCTGAATTGCTCTTGCTGACGGTCGGATAAATTGAAATATCGGGTTAAACACTCCATGGATTTTCTATATATTAATGTATCGGCAAATTTAGCAAAAAATGATGTCCTATCTGTCAAAAAGCAGGAAAAATAGATAAATAATACCTCACGGCAATAGATTTTCTGTCGGTTTGCGCGGTGTTTTGAAAAATTTTGCGCAACTTTGCATACTATTAATATACAAATTGACCTTAATCATATAAATGCAATGGAGTTTTCTGCAACCCAAATAGCAGCTCTTGTCAACGGCACCGTAGAAGGAGATGGCGATGCCAAGGTGAGTACTTTTGCCAAAATTGAAGAAGGGCATCCGGGAGCCATTTCGTTTCTCGCTAATCCGAAATATACTCATTTTCTATATGATACGGAGAGTTCGGTGGTGTTAATTCGCCGTGATTTCGAGCTTGAGCGTCCGGTAAAGGCTACATTGATAAGGGTGGACGATCCTTATGCAACAGTGGCGCAATTGCTTGATATGGTAAGCAAGATGACGGCGCCCCAGCCCTGTGGTATTGAAGAGCCGTGTCATGTCGCTGCCGGAGTGTCTGTCTCCGATGATGTGTATGTTGGCTCATTTTCTTATATAGCCGAGGGTGTCACGCTTGGTAAAGGCGTGAAAATCTATCCCCAGTGTTATGTGGGTCCCGGAGCGGTAATTGGCGATAATACTATTCTTTACCCCGGGGTGAAGATATATCACGGCTGTAAGGTAGGCAAGAATTGCATATTGCATTCCGGAGTCGTGATCGGTGCCGATGGATTTGGGTTTGCACCGGTCAACGGAGCTTATAACAAGATTCCGCAGATAGGTATTGTAGTGATTGAGGATGATGTGGAAATCGGTGCCAACACTACAGTCGACCGTGCCACAATGGGCTGCACACGCATAAAGAGGGGAGTCAAGCTTGACAACCTTATTCAGGTGGCTCACAACTGCGAGGTAGGAGAAAATACAGTAATCGCATCGCAGGCAGGTATTGCAGGTTCTACCAAGGTAGGCGCCAATTGCATGGTGGGTGGTCAGGTCGGTTTTGCCGGTCATATTCACGTGGGCGACAATGTGCAGATAGGAGCGCAGTCGGGTCTCAACAAGGATGTGGCTTCAGGTAGCCGTATCATGGGTTATCCTGCCGTTGATATAAAGGATTTTGCACGTCAGACAGTGAATATAAAGAATCTCGGCAAGCTCTACGATGAAGTGAGCCGTATCAAGAAAGAATTAGACAACAATAAATAACACAATCATCATACAACAGTTATGAAACAATGTACACTCAAGGAGTCCTTTAAGGTTCATGGAAAAGGACTGCATACAGGATTGATGATAGATGCAGAGTTTTGTCCTGCTCCTGACAATCATGGTTACAAGTTCCAGCGCCTTGACCTCGAAGGAGAGCCTGTGATTGATGCACTTGCCGAATATGTTACAGCCACTACCCGTGGTACAGTGATAAGCAAAGGCGATATTAAGATCAGCACAATAGAGCATGCTCTCGCGGCGCTGTATGCTGCGGGTATCGACAACTGCCTTATCAAGCTTAATGCTCCCGAACTTCCTATTCTTGACGGAAGCGCCAAGGAATATTGCGAAAAGATTATTGCTTCAGGCATTGAGGAGCAGGCTGCCGACAAGGATTTTTATGTAGTAAAGCAGAAGATTGAGGTGCGTGACGACACCACCGGTTCTTCAATCGTCGTACTACCCGACGATGAGTTCAGCATCGATACAATGGTGGCTTTTGACTCGCCGGTGCTTTCCAACCAGTTTGCATCGCTTGACCGTCTTGACGATTTCTCGCGCGAAATCGGCTCAAGCCGTACTTTCGTGTTTGTACGCGAAGTAGAGCCTCTTGTAAAAGGCAATCTTATCAAGGGCGGCGACCTTGACAATGCCATCGTGATTTACGATAGCCCGATGGAGCAGCCGGAGCTTGACCGTCTTGCCGACCTTATGGGTGTGCCCCACAAGAATGTGACTGAGTTTGGCTATATCAACGATTTCCCCCTCTTTGCAGAAAACGAGCCTGCCCGTCATAAACTTCTTGATGTGCTCGGCGACATCGCCCTTATCGGTCGTCCGTTGAAGGGTAAGGTGATTGCCACCCGTCCGGGTCATACAATCAACACTACATTTGCCAAGAAGATACGTAAGGAAATCAAGCATCAGGAGATTCAGGCGCCGGTCTACAATCCCTCGGCAGAGCCGCTGATGGATGTCAACCGCATACGCGAGTTGCTTCCCCACCGTTATCCCTTCTTGCTCGTAGACAAGGTGATTGACAAGGGCGACAATTACATTGTAGGTCTTAAAAATGTTACCGGCAACGAACCGTTCTTCCAGGGTCATTTCCCCCAGGAGCCTGTCATGCCGGGCGTACTTCAGGTGGAGGCGATGGCTCAGACAGGTGGTCTGCTTGTGCTCAGCACCGTGGATGATCCCGAAAAGTATTCTACCTACTTCATGAAGATTGACAATGTTAAGTTCCGTAACAAGGTGGTGCCGGGCGATACGCTGATATTCCACGTGTCGTTCATGACTCCTCTCCGTCGCGGCTGTGCCATCATGAAGGGTTATGCCTTTGTAGGGGAGAAGATTGTCACCGAGTGTGAGTTTATGGCTCAAATTGTAAAGAATAAATAAAACCATTTACTACGTATATTATGAAACAACCTTTAGCATATGTTCATCCGGCGGCTAAAATCGCTTCCAATGTGGTCATTGACCCGTTTGTGACTATTGACCAGAATGTTGAGATTGGTGAGGGTACCCGTATCGGAAGTAATGTTACCATTATGGAGGGAGCGCGCATAGGAAAAAATTGCGTTATTTTCCCGGGTGCGGTTATCGGCGCTATCCCGCAGGACCTCAAGTTTCGCGGCGAAGAGACGCTTGCAATCGTAGGTGACAACACCACTATACGCGAATGTGTTACCATCAACCGCGGTACTGCTGCAAAGGGTAAGACCGTGGTGGGCAGCAACTGTCTTATCATGGCTTACTGTCACGTGGCACACGACTGCGTGGTGGGTGACAATGTAATCATGTCCAATGCTACCCAGCTTGCCGGTGAAGTAGTCGTTGACAATTTCGCGGTAATCGGTGGTGGCACACTTGTGCATCAGTTCTGTCATATCGGTCCTCACGTGATGGTGCAGGGCGGTGCGCTTGTAAACAAGGATATTCCTCCTTATGTAAAGGCCGCACGTGATCCTATCGCTTATGCCGGAGTCAACTCTATTGGTCTGCGCCGCCGTAACTTCACTAACGAGCAGATTCGTGACATACAGGAAATCTACCGTTATCTCTATCTGTCAGGTCTTAACGTGAGCGAGGCTATAGAGCGTATCGAGGCTGAGCTTCCCGCAACCAAGGAACGTGACGAGATAATACTTTTTGTGCGTAACGCCAAGAGAGGTATCATCCGCGGCTACGTATAAGCAGATACCGAAGGTATATTCACGGCAATACAATACAAGGCGGCGCAAGCATGGGGCATTACGCTCACATATGCTTGCGCCGCAGTGTAATAGTTGACGGGAGTTAATCAGTCGTCTGACGGTGCTATTTCTGATGCTTCCCGCATCTCGTCATATTCAAGCCACTCGGGGTCATTCTCTGTGTAGATGGTAATGGGAAGGAGGTCAAACGGAGCCAGTGCCACATTGATTTTCTTCTCGAAAATGTGAACCGAGGTGGTGTAGAATACCCAGTTGCGCTCATTGTCGCCTGTGTAGATGCCGGTAAGGATTGCGACAGGGTCTTTGTCAAATGTGTCGGTAAGAGCCTCCTGCACCGCTTCCATGACCATTGATGTTGGCTCATCAGGCATTCCGGCATTGTTGCCGGGGTATTTCCACGTGATTTCCACGCGGATATTATACTTCCCGCTTTCGCGTGCCTGCTCGACGCCTCTTCGGCCTGTGACCATGATGAGTGCGCCTGACTCGCTCTCTGTAGGTGATGTCCACCAGTCGTTGCCTATTTTCATAATCTTGATATTGAATATTTTTTCCGAAATTACTCATTTTTTGCTTTACTGGCAATTAATAGCCTCCTACAATTTATATGAAATATCTTTTATCGGTCGCTTTGTTGCTCCTGCTTTCATCGCTCTCTGTCGCGGCACGCGAGGTGAGGGGTGTGTGGCTGACTACCAACAGTGGTCTTGATTGGCCCGGCAATGCGTATGACGAGAAAACGCAGAAAAAGCTCTTGTGTGACATGCTCGACAAGTTGCAGGATGCGCATTTCAACATGATATTGTTTCAGGTGCAGGCCAACGGCGACGTGGCGTGGAACTCGTCTATCCAGCCTGCTATGGCAGCGTTGACAGGCGACGGTTCGAAGAGTCTCAGCTACGACTTGTGCCGGTTTGTAATAAAAGAATGTCACAAACGCGACATGGAGTGTCACGCGTGGATAGTGCCTTTCCGTCTCGGCAGTGCAGGAAATTCGGCGAAATATTCATCTAACAAGGTGAAACATCCCGTGCGCTCCAAGCAGGGGCTTTGTGTGAAGTATAACGGCGCATATTATCTTGATCCGGGTAATCCTGACACTCGCGATTATCTGCTGTCGCTGTATCGCGAGCTTGTGGAGAAATATGATTTCGACGGAATCAACCTTGACTATACGCGCTATCCGGGCAACGCATTCCCCGATGCCGTATCTTTCAAGAAATATAATCCTAAGAAACTGAAGAAAGATGACTGGCGACGTGACAACATCAATACTTTTGTCGCCGATTTGTATGACATGGTGAAGTCGGTGCGCCCCGGCATGATTGTCGGCTCTGCTCCGATAGGCACATATAAGAATGTGAAACATTACGGTAACTCAACGGCGTATGACACATTTCAGCAAGATCCAGTGCAGTGGATAGAGTCGGGGCATCATGACCTGGTGATTCCACAGATGTATTGGGATGAGAAATTCGGCTATTCCGACCATATGACCACGTGGGTTAATTCGGTCGATGGAAAACCGTTGGTCATCGGTCTCGCCCCGTATAAGATGCTTGAAGGGGGATGGACCTCCGATGTGGTCGTGTCGCAGATTGAAAAGGCGCTTGCGCGACAGGAGGTGAGCGGAGTGTGCTTTTTCCGTGCAAAACATGTGTTGGGCAATGAGCCGCAGGTCAAGGCTTTATACCGCTATCTCGTGAAGCACAAGCCCAAAGGGAAGAAGCGCGGAAAGCGTAATAAAGTAGAAAGTGTAGAAAAATTCTTGGAGTAAAATTTGGCTATCCTTTAATGATTGCCTATCTTTGAATAAAATAATATAAATCGAATTAGTATAATGGAAATAGAAGGTAAAATCATACTTGCGCTGCCCGAGCAGTCCGGTACCTCAAAGGCAGGAAATGAATGGAAGAAGCGCGAATATGTGCTTGAGACTCATGAATCATTTCCCCGTAAGGTGCATTTTGACCTGTTCGGTCAGAAAGCTGACCAGTATCCCCTTAATGTAGGCGATGAGATACGTCTTAGCTTTGATATAAACAGCCGTGAATATAACGGTCGTTGGTTTACCTCCATCAGCGGATGGAAGGTTGAGCCTGCAGGACAGCCACAGGGCGCTCCCGCTGGCAATATGGCGCAGGATTTCCCCGGTGCGGCACCGTTTCCCCCCGCGCCCGCTGCACCCGACTTGTCGGCTGACCCCAGCGATGATCTGCCTTTCTGATAAGAAATACGTAAGTGGAAATAGGAAGCAGCGTATGCGCCATCGGCACATACGCTGCTTCTCTGTAATCACATCCGGCTCTAAAGTAGCAGCGCCTAACAATAAGTGGGCGGTAAGTCCCGAGTGACATTTGGCATAAAGGTGGACAATTACAAAATAAAGTAGGGTAACTATTCAGGGAATCAAACCCTATGTCTACAAGTAAATTGTAAAATCATGTTTTATGTACTGTAGCCAATAGCGTGGTGCAGTAGCAATATTTCCCCTCTGTATCTACCCGGAGCGGGTTGCATTACCGGTTGCAAATTCCATCGTATACCATAACGAGCCTAAGTTCGGCATAATTCCTAAAAAATTAAAAGAGCCTATCGCAGACCGAAGTCTGAAATAAGCTCTTTTGGCTTTAGGCGATATGCCCTTTGGTTTATAAACTATCGCAAAGATAGTGAATTTTTGAGGATTGGCAAACAAAATTATTCTTGCAAGAATAATTCTAATTCAAAGGCATCCATTAAAACTTGGCGCGGCTTTCCTCCCTGTGCTGGGCCAACAATGCCTGCCGCTTCGAGTTGATCCATTATTAAGCCTGCACGATTGTACCCAATTGAATACCTGCGTTGTAACGAAGAGGTAGAAGTATAACCGCTCATTACAACCATTCGAGCCACCTCTTCAAACAGTGGGTCTCGACAAGATGGTGACTCAAAAGACTCATCTGTGATTACAATTTCTTAATGCTGACTGATAGGTGTATTATTGTTGCGCCGTATAATAGCGGTAAGCATACCGGCTACTCTTTTACAAGAACTTGAATCAAGCCCAAAATACATCGTATATATCGGGGAGGATATTGAGTCAATATTTATAGGGATGGAGTAATACCTTTCTTCTTTCTTTTCATCAAATATAGTTTGAGAAGATTGTTTTGCGGTGGCGGCTCCTGCCAATGCTCCCACACCTCCAAACAAAACGCCTCCTACAAGACCACGTTTAACCGTGCTGCCCGTGCTTGTTTTTGTTGTAGTTGTCGCGGTATTACCCCCTGTGATTTTGATATCCTCATCAATGCTAAAATCAAGAATTGATGAAAATGGAATAATATCAACAACCTCCAATGAAGTAGGTTTGAATATAACTATTGTTTTTGTTGTTTCAAAAACTCGCGCTTCACATTCCTTTGCGTGATGATTCGATTTTGAAAAGGAAAATATTGTTGAAACCTTGCCATATTTTTCGCTTAAAGACTTTAGAAAAGATGTTCGTCTTTCCTGCTTTTCCTTATGTTTGCGCTCTTTTTCTTCGTTAACTTTTGCCTTATGCTCCGCTCTCGTCATCCCATGCTGTTTAATGAACTGAGCGTCTTCTTCCTCTTTCTTTTTTAATTGTCTTGTATTGCTTATAAAGAAATAAGCAACAAATCCTACTACTATAATTACGACTATTACGAAATATACAGGAAGAGAGTTTGTTATAGATTCCTCATAAGTGGTATATTTTGATGTGCATGAGTTCATCATTGAAAAAAAGATGAAGACAACACTTAAAATTGCAATTGCGAATCCAGAGAAGCCACCACTCATTTCTCCTAAATCCTTATCTCGCTTTTTTGCAAGCCAAGTGATCCCATACACTGCATATCCACATGCAACGGAGAATACACCCATCAACAATATGCTTAAAAGCCATGCTCCCATATATATTAATATATTTATTGTTTTTACAGCACCAGTGCGAGTAAAAACTTTTTCATGTGTTATTTGGAATTTAATTTGTCGCGTATTTCTTTAAGGGTATTAGATGTGTTCGCAGCAACTTTGAAATATGCTGACAACGCGAAGCAAGGCAGATATACGAGCAAGCCTCCTACCAAGCCGAATATAAAGTATGGCTCGTATTTGGATGCCGCACATGATGCGATAAAGCCGATTATGGCAATGAATGCACCTATAATATTGATTATCTTTCCTGCCTTTATCAGTTGACTCTCGGGTGTGGAATTTTCAGTCATGCGCTTTTCTCGCATAGCATTTAATTCCGCAACCTTTTTCTCGGTCATACCCTCCTTGTAATTCCATGAGCCGTCTTGATTAAATACATAAGGGACAGCATCATCTTCAATCCCCAGCATTTCGTTTACTTCTTCTTTGCTCATTTCTTTTGATTTTGATAGAGTGAATAAAAGAAAATGAATAGTGCGATGGAAAAAAATATTCGTACTAATGCACTTAATACATATTCAAAACCTATATAATACAGACGGTCGGTGAATATGTATACAACCTGCATAAAGGCGTAAAGAGCCGTTGCAATAGTCGCTATAAGCGTTGCGGTTTTTAGTCTTAATTTCATTTTGTGTTTTTTACAAAAATAAGCAATTAGCTCTGTGCTACAAAACATGTTGCAAAACATGAAATAGAAAATAAACACACTTTAACTTGGTTATACCGTAAAATAGACTACGCTTTGTGGCGTCGAACATTCTTCGTGGCAGTCGAGTGTTGAGAACGACTTACAAGCATCCCTTTTGAAACTGACTGTACAATAAGTTTCATTAGGGGTGCTTGATCTTTTAGGACTATAGACAAAACAAGATATATGGCAGATATTATCTCAATCACTCAATTACAAACTATGAGTAGCTTGCAGATTGCCGAGCTGACAGGGAAGCAATACGCTCACGTTATGGAAGCCATTCGCGCAATGGAGCCTGCGTGGCAAAAAGTTAGCCAATCAAATTTTTGATTGGCTTCTTACATTGACCGTCAAGGGAAAGAAGGACCATGCTATGAGCTAACAAAAACTGAGTGTCTTTATATCAACCAAGTTCAACGACGAAGCGCGAGCTAAGATTATCCTGCGCTGGGAACGGCTTGAAACGGAGCAAGGCGTGACAACTCCCGACAATCCACAACTCCAGTTCGTGCAGACGCAAGTCTACCTCGCCGAAGCAATCTCGCGTAACCTTCGGCTCAACGAAGCCTCGCGCCTTGGAATGTATCAGTCTATCGCCGAACCTTACCGCCTTGCCATTCCGCAGTATGTCGAATCAAAGGGCATGACAAAAGCGCTGAAAGACTTATTAGAGGATATACACTCGCCATATTCAGCCGTCGAGTTTAATTAGATGCTCGAAGCACAGGGTTATATCGAAACAAGGACGCGCCCGTCAAGCGGAGGCACGTTAAAGCGATTCAAGAGCATTACTGACAAAGGGCTTGCCTATGGAGAGAATTTGCAGAGTCCGCGCAATCAAAAAGAAACACAGCCGCATTGGTATACAGACAAGTTTGGAGAATTGTATCACATAGTAACTTTGCAGTCTATTTTACTGTAAAATAGCAATGTGGTTAATCTTTGTTAAAAAAATAAAAATATATGGAAAATTCAAAAAGTGTGTTTAACTTTACATCGCGTAACATTCTTTTATGTGGCAGTTAAACCGCAAGCAAAGTATTTTTATACCCATACGCTATCATAGCGCATTGTACCCCGTGGAAGTCTATAATGGCCAACGGCATAAAAAGGTGTTGTGCAACTGGAAAGGCAATGCCGTCTTTCTATTTAGTAAAGATGATATGATTTACAACAAAGAATTAGGTATATCAGAAGATGACATTTCGGTTGAAGATGATTTGCAGACTCTCGCTTATTGGCGTGATGCGCTAAACGCCCAACTCACATCTATTCTAAATAGATTTGGAGTAGATAACTCGCACCAATTGCCTCCATCAGCAAAGACCGCTTATCGCTTCGCTTATACTCTTGAACGAATGGCGCGTAAGCGATATGGGTCATTAAGAATAGATATTGCGGTAGCGAATGGATATGTTCATCCATCTGAAATGCGCAAGGCTCGGCATTTTGCAAGTAAATTTATGGAAGTGGCTAAACGAGAATTACCAAGCGAAGAATATTTACGGATACTTCAAATCTCAAAAGATGAGATAAAAAGCAATATGGAGAAGTAGTACTCTCTAAGTTACTACATTAATGTTTAATCTTCCGTAAATTGCGTAACAATGAAAAGAACTAATACAGCGACCGCCCTTGGGAGAAATCCTCTGGGCGGTTTTTTATTTTGCGTTTAATTGTTTGATAATTCTGTTAAGTGCCTCAATCTGCATCATGGCGGCTTCGTATGCCTGCTTGTAGTCGGCGTTGAGGTTGCCACCGCCTTGCGTGGTCATTGTTCCCTCGCCGGTGCATATCCATGCGAGGTTGAGCTGGGGAAACGCCTTGATGATGCGTCCGAGCATTTCGGTGCCGATGTTGCCCTTGCCGGTGTGCATGTTGTTGGAGATATACTTTGGCGATAGGCTGCATATGCGCTCGAAGTCGTACTCACTCTTACACAGCCCCTGTGACTGCGCCCACTTCACAAACTCCCGGAGGCGTTGGATGGGGGTGGGTTGTTTTATTTCGTTTTCGTTTGTCATATTATCGTAAAATAGCTATATTGTGGCATGACAATATCTGTTTCTTATCATTTGCCAGATGGCGTTGCTTTGGATTCGTCCCGAACAGCCGAATGTTTCGCTGATGTTTCGATTTCCAATATTCGTATAGGACATTAGTTATAAACTCCCAACCATTTAGATTGTGTTATTTCTATTGCTGTTTAGAATAAAGCAAAATAATGATTTGCAATAATTTGAAATCCAGAGTATTATAATTATATTGACTGCAAATATACAACAATCCACTAAACACACAATAAGTTAAACAATATTTAACACATCTAATAATCGGCCTTGTGTGTTGGCGCGTGTTTCATCGCTTTTTTTATACTTGCTTTTTGACTCCGGAGTGTTAAACGTGCAGCATAGCGCATCTATTTGCGTTACACCGTTCCGGCGATTAACGCCATTGTCGAGGCTGTAAGGCGTAACGGCTGGCAGCTCCCAAAGGAAGAAGCGATAAAAAACCTCACATTTTGGACATCATGGCAGGACGGTACGAAAAAGGCACTGCAAGCCACCGGCCGTTTGCCTCAAAGAGTTGGCAATTGAACTATTTGCCGAACTTGACAAGTAATTAACAACTACAAGACGATGAGAACAAAAAAGCATGAAAGGCGTATTAACCCAAGCCGACCGCATCCGCGCCGGTTATGGATAGAAACAACGCCACGATAAGTGGAACTATAAACAATTTATGGCTATTGTTGCCAAACTCCAAGATATACAAGGCCGTTATGTTCGCGCAATAGGAATATATCAGCGAGAAGCCGAAGGCATGACAAGAGAAGCGCAAGTGGCGAATTTTGATGAATGTATTTTGCGTCAATATCCGGTCTCAGTCTACGCAAAACAACCCGAATAATAACCTATAAAGCCATAATTATCAAAATATTTCAGTAACTTAGCAAACACTTAAAAATATACAACCATGATAGGTATAATCATTTGGGCAATACTCATTATATTCATAGTTATTTGCGTTTGTCCGGGCTTCATAACCGCGTTAATCATCAATTCCGCGATAGTTCTAAGCGTGTACGGTCTTATATGGTGGGCAAAAAGTGGTTGCAAAATTAAGAGAAAGAGCAAATGTAACAAAGCGCAATCTAATGTTGATGCCATACAAGACAGAGAGAAAGCAATTGATGAATGGGAGCGCAAATGGGGGCGCAAACATCCGTGTAGGAAATGAGGGATACAATAAAGAAAAATTGGTGAACTGCCTTTCAGTACCGACGCGGAATTCCGTTTAGATATTATTGGGTGATATTCTCTGTCTTATATATTATGCGAGCTGTTTGCATTTGAGATAAGGGTGGACAATTACAAAATAAAGTCGGGTGACTATTCAAGGACTCAAATCGTCTGTCCACAAGCAAATTGTAAAATCATGCTTTACGTACTGTAGCCAATAGCGTAGTGCAGGAGGTGTGCCCAAGGTATGATTAAAAGAAAAACCAGTCAATTGACTGGTTTTTTAGTGTGCTATGTGTGAGCCACAAAGGGGGCTCGAACCCCTGACCTTTTCGTTACGAATGAAATGCTCTACCGACTGAGCTATTGTGGCTGGTTTGCGAGTGCAAAGATACAAATATTTTGTAACTTTTACATCGTCTGCTTGCTAAATGTTAGCTTGATTTTGGCTTTTTCAAGATCGAGCTGAGCCATGGCGGGAGTGTTCACATAGGGCACGATTGCCATGATGACTGTCTGCTGTGTATATCCCGACTGTGTTGTCTCTGTGACGGGGCTTACGGCTGTAAGGATGAACTCGCTGTCGCTTTCTTCAATTGTCTCCTTGTCATACATGTCAAGGAAATACTGACGCATCGAATCAAATACGTAAGACTTGGTCGTAGAGTTGTAAGTTGCATAAAATGACGTGCGGTTGTCATAAATCTGCTGGTCGGCAAAGAAATCGTCTTTCTTGTCTTTTCTTACAAGCAGAAGGTTGGCGGGCGGCATTATGTCGTAGTCATTGGTTATAGTTGACGCAGGTATTTCCAGTGTCATTGAGTTGACCACGCTGTAGCTGTTGGTGTTGGAGTGATATTTTTGGATGATATCCTTGATAGGTATCTTTATTTCTGTATCGTAACCGATAGGCGCCGCAACTACAGGAGCTGAAGCCGCAAGGGTAGAGAGGTCGTTGCTGAGTGCAAGGCTCATGTTGTTGTTGTTAATGACCTCCGGGGTAACTGCCAGAAATGGGTTGGCGAGGTTATAGATGGTGTCTTTTGACTCGTAGGTGATTTTTTTACGATAATAAAGTGATATCATCGATGAATAAAATCTCATGAGTCGACCTGAACCGAAGCTGTTTTTTACATATAGCCCCGGAAACCACTTGGCAAATCGCTGGGGGTCGCTGAAGAGTGAGGGATCCTGCTTGTATTTGTTGTAAAACTCACGGGCAAGCTCGACCGGGAGTTTCACTTCCACGATACGTAGTGCGGTGTCGCTATGGGTAAGAGTGGCGATTTTGGCGTCGCTGAGTCCGAGCACGGTCGCCGAATATACGGTAGATGCAAGCTTGTCGCTTTCCGAGTAATATGTGTCGGGGTCGAAGTTGCTGTATATGGGAGAGGGGAGGTCTTTGGTGACGCGATATACATCAAGCCCCATAGGCACAACCGAGTCGCCTATCATGGCTCCCTCTTTCATGTAGAGAAACATTTTCAGCGAGTCGATATCGTTGACGGTGACGCCTACGGTATCGATAACGTTGGCAGGCATGAGCTGTGATATGAAATCACTTGACAGCTTGCCGAATCCCTTGGCGTCGATTATGCCGAGCAACTGGTTGTCGGTGCGCGCCTGTACGACGGGGTTGGCAACTGAGGAGCCTGTGACTGTAAAGGAGGAGTCGATAAGAACCTCCACACGATCTTGAATGACTGATGATCCTATAGTGCCGTCTTGTTCGCAAGATAACATTGATACGCCGATTAGCGCGGCAGGAATCAATCTGAATAATTTCATTATCGTAATAGCAATAAGTGAATGTTAGTTTTTATAACTGGGCATAAAAATCGGCATATTTGTCGATGTAGTCCTCGTCGCCGGGATAGGGGAGGAATTTCTTGCCCGATTTTTCAATGTATTCTTTCAGCTCGGGGTCGATGTCGGGTGACGCCTGGACCACACCGTCGGAATAATCTATGGCAAGCTTGTTCAGGGCTTTCCAATCAACGGGCTCGCTTGCAATTGTAGCAAGGTCTTCTTTGCTAAATCCTTCAAGTTCCATCTTTTCCATCATGCGCGGGTCGAGGGTGCCGTCAAATTTGTCGTCAAACAGCGAGTACACGACCTTGGTGTTCTGGAAGGCGGGGTCTTCAGCGTAGACTCTTTTAAGATAAATCGGAGCCAGAGCCGACACCCATCCCGAGCAATGCACGAGAGTGGGGTCCCAGCGCAGTTTTTTCACGGTCTCCACGACACCGCGCACATAAAACATTATGCGCTCGTCATTGTCATCGGGCGACAGGCGGGTCTCAAGGTCGCTTGCTGTCTGTCCGCGAAGGAAGTAGTCTTCATTGTCAATGAAATATACCTGCATCCTTGCGGGTTGCAGAGTGGCTACCTTTATAATCAGAGGATGGTCGGAGTCATCAATTACAATGTTCAGGCCTGAAAGACGTATAACTTCATGGAGCTGATTGCGGCGCTCCTTTATACAGCCGTATTTGGGCATGAATGTACGCACTTCGTTGCCTTTTTCTTGAATACCCTGCGGAAGTTTCTGGCTAAGAACCGCCATAGGGCTATCCGGTAGATAGGGGGTGATTTCTTGTGAAATGTAAAGAACCTTGTTGGTATCCATCAAATTGATAATTGAATGATATAATATCTGCAAAGATACGAAAAAAATCCGATATAAGATTAATAATCGGGTATTTTAGCCCGTTGCACGCAAAAAATGCTCTTTTTTTACGCTGCCAGCCTGTGAAATATGTAGAAACGAGCTATTGTATTGAGTTAATTGTCACTCATTAAATCGCCCGGTACGCGACTCTAATTAGACGGTCGCCCCGGATGATGGTCAGTCGGTAAGATGCAGCATTTCGAGAGCTTTGGCTATGCCGTCGTTGTCAACCGTGTCGGTTACCAGGTCGGCATGGGATTTAACATCGTCGGCAGCATTGCCCATCGCCACCCCTATCGCCGCTTTTTCGAGCATGGGGATATCATTGCCGCCATCGCCAAAGGCTATCGATGCGTCGTTGGGAAGTCCTATTCTGTCCATGATTATGCTTATGCCGTGAGCCTTGGTGTTGCCTTTTGCGGTGATGTCGACAAATGTAGGATACCAGCGGTTAAACTCGCTTCCCGTCATCTCTTTTGCCATATCTTTCTCTATCTCTTCGGTGATGAATACGGTCATCTGGAATATCTCTTTGTCGACTACGTCCTTAAAGTCAGCGTGAGGTATCTCTTCGACATGCAGAAACTCATTGAATATCTTCCTTACTTCCTCCGATGGCTGCACTACCTGTATTTCATTTTCAGTGACAAATATACATGCGTAGCCTTTATCGCGGCATATCTCGGCAAGATGTCTTACATCTTTTTGCGGGATGGGGCTTTTATATAATATGTCGTCACCGATAAAGCAGTAGGCTCCGTTCATGGTGATATACCCGTCGATGAGGTTTTCTTCCTGAAGTTGTCCGAGATTATTTATGATTATGTAAGGGCGTCCGGTGGAGATAAATACCTTGTTGCCCCGGTTATGGGCTTTTCTGATTGCCTCGACTGCCGACGCCGGTATCTTATGGGTGTTGAAGCTTACAAGTGTACCGTCTATATCAAAAAATAACGCTTTTTTCATAAATTGATGCTGTCGTTAAATGCTCTTGTTTGCGAAGACAAAGTTAGTCTATTATTCTCTAATAATACAAAAATCCGTCGTTCAAGTTCGGTTTTAGCTGAATTTAGAGTATCTTTGCATGGATAAACCGATGTTATGAAACATTCCCGACAAGAAAAAATAGAAGCACTCGGCAAGGTAATCGATACCCTCGACATCTTGCGTGTGGAGTGTCCCTGGGATCGTAAGCAGACCAACGAGTCGCTGCGGCCCAATACTATAGAGGAGGTCTACGAATTGTGTGAGGCGTTGCTCGACAATGACAGCCCAAATATCGCCAAGGAATTGGGCGATGTGTTGTTGCATGTGCTTTTCTACTCAAAGATAGGAGAGGAGAAAGGCGACTTTGATATCGCCGATGTGGCAGACCGTCTGAACAAAAAGCTGATTTTCCGTCACCCTCATGTATTCGGTGATGTCAGTGTCAAGGATGCGCATGATGTCGAGCTTAACTGGGAGCAAATCAAGCTTAAGGAGAAAGATGGCAACAAGACCGTGTTGAGCGGTGTGCCCGTGTCGCTCCCGGCGATGATTAAGGCCGACCGCATACAAGAGAAAGCGTCAAACGTTGGCTTCGACTGGGAAGAGCGTCAGCAGGTATGGGATAAGGTTAAGGAAGAGGTAGCTGAATTTGACCGTGAGGTCGAGACTCTTGACCATGACAGGATGGAAGAGGAGTTTGGCGACATGTTTTTCAGTCTTATCAATGCGGCGCGTCTGTATCATATAAATCCGGAAAATGCCCTTGAACGCACCAACCGCAAGTTTATTTCGCGGTTTAACTATGTAGAGTCAAAAGCCACAGAGCAGGGTAAATCGCTGAAAGAGATGACTCTTGCAGAAATGGATGAGTTGTGGAATGAGGCAAAACAGGTGGAAAGGAGGGATAATCATGGCAAGTAAGAGCAGTAACAAGCGTGTGTGGATTTTTGTGCTGTCGATAGCGTTTCTTGTAATCGCCGTGTTTGCGGCGCAGGCGCGCACCGAGCGCAATTACCGCCTTTCTGCCGCCAAGCATCTGACACTCACGGTCGACAGCATAAGCTATCGCTCCAGTCTGACACGCGTATATGGTAAATTTGTAGGCATTCCCCATACGTCACAGAAACTACATGGAATCACCATCGAGTGTAAGGGCAAGAAGTATGAGGCTAACGATATCGACGGTGTGGATTTCGACCGCTGGTTTCAGTGGGAGGATGACGGGCTTATACCTGTTGAAATCGACTTCCCCCGCACTCCTTCGCTTCACAATGCCGTGATGGTCATCTCTACTGAAAAGGGAGTTGACCGCTGTTCGCTCGAAAAAATCAAATAGTCGTCGGTCTTGAAACTTTGCATTACAGAGAAACCGAGCGTCGCTAAAGATATAGCGGCGATTCTTGGTGCCGACAGGCGTCTTGAAGGCTTTTATGAGGGCGGTGAGTACAGGGTTACATGGACTTTCGGTCATCTTTGCACGCTGAAAGAGCCTGCCGACTATACCGACTTGTGGAAACGGTGGTCGCTCGGGGCATTGCCCATGATTCCGCAGCGTTTCGGAATAAAGCTGATTGCCGACCGTGGCATAGAGAAGCAGTTTAATGTGATAAAGAAGCTTATAGCTGAAGCCGATGAAGTGATAAACTGCGGTGATGCCGGGCAGGAAGGAGAGCTGATACAGCGCTGGGTGATGCAGAAAGCCGAGATAAAATGTCCGGTCAAGCGACTTTGGATCAGTTCGCTTACCGACGAGTCTATACGCGACGGCTTCAAGGATTTGAAACCGGAGTCGGTATATGACCGTCTCTACCATGCCGGGCTGTCACGTGCGATAGGTGACTGGATACTCGGGATGAACGCCACGCGGCTTTATTCGTTAAAATACTCTTCGCCCGGTAACGTGTTGTCGATAGGTCGTGTGCAGACACCTACGCTCGCCCTTATCGTGCAGCGTCAGCTTGAGATAGAAAACTTTAAGCCCGAGGATTATTGGGAGCTGAAGACGCAGTACCGTGACGTGACGTTTAATGTCACGTCGGGTCGCTTCAAGACCGAGCCTGAGGCTCAGGCGGCTCTTGGCGCTATTGACGGAAAATTGTTTACTGTCACTGATGTTTCGGAAAAGAAGGGCAAGGAGTCGCCTCCAAGGCTCTTTGACCTTACGTCGTTGCAGGTGGAGTGTAACAAGAAGTGGGGGTGGACGGCCGATGACACGCTGCGCTATATCCAGTCGCTCTACGAAAAGAAAGTCACGACCTATCCGCGTGTCGACACGACCTATCTGAGCGAAGATATATATAAGAAGATACCGGTCATACTTGGACAGATGAAGCCCTATGCGCCTCTTACCGCGCAGCTGTTGGGCGGCAAGATTCCTAAGTCGAAGAAAGTCTTTGATAACTCGAAGGTGACCGACCACCATGCAATCATACCTACGGGACAGGCTCCCAACCGTCTGGTAGGCGATGAGCGCAAGTTGTATCATCTCATTGCCCTGCGGTTTATTTCGGCGTTTTATCCCGACTGTGTGTTTATGTCGACGACTGTGCTTGGCGAGGTTGATAAAATCGGATTCAAGGCTACCGGCAAGGTTATCGTAGAGCCCGGGTGGCGCACAGTATATGGCAATCAGCAAGATGACGACAGCCAGAGCGAAGATAAGATATTGCCACCCTTTGTAGTAGGGGAAAGCGGTCAGCATGTCCCGTCGCTGCTGAAAAAGCAGACACAGCCTCCGAAACCCTATACTGAGGGTACGCTGTTGCGCGCCATGGAGTCGGCAGGAAAAACTGTCGAGGATGAGGAGCTTCGCGAGGCGATGAAGGAGAATGGTATCGGTCGCCCGTCCACACGCGCGGCGATAATAGAGACACTTTTCAAACGGCGTTACATATTCCGCGAGCGTAAAAACATAAAGGCGTCGCAGGCAGGTATTGACCTTATTGCCACGATTAACGAGGAGTTGCTGAAAAGCGCGAAGCTCACCGGATTGTGGGAAAACAAGCTGCGCCGTATCGAGCGCGGGGAGTTTTCAGCTGCTGATTTTATCGCTGAGTTGAAGACGTTGATTAACGAAATCGTGCTTAATGTATTGAACGATAACTCAAGCCATCGCATTAATGTGGAGGACGCCGTTCCTGAAAAGAAAAAGAAGGCAGCCGGGGAACCGGCAAAAAAACGTCAGGCGGCACCACGCATCAAAAGTCTGGAAGAAGTGAAATGTCCTGTGTGTGGCAACGGTTACATCCTGAAAGGAAAGACTGCTTACGGATGTAGCTGCTTCAAGGATGGATGTAATTTTCGCATCGATTTCAACGAGTGTGGACCGGAGCTGACGCCTGCACGAGTGGCTACGTATATTAAAAAGAAATATAAGCAATGAGCAGCGAAGAGATATTCCCGCTTGTCGATAGCGAGGGAAATGTAGTGGGGAGTGCCACGCGCAAGGAGTGTCACAGTGGCTCGATGTTAATGCATCCGGTCGTGCATCTTCATGTCATGAAAGAGGGTGGATGGCTTTACCTCCAGCAGCGCTCCATGACAAAAGATATTCAGCCCGGTAAGTGGGACACTGCTGTAGGCGGTCATGTCGATTACGGCGAGAGCGTGGACGATGCGTTACGCCGTGAAGCCCGCGAAGAGCTTGGCATCGCTGGCTTTGAGCCGGTGAAGCTTAAGCCTTATGTGTTCCGTTCCACGCGCGAATGTGAGCTAATCAATCCTTATTATGTCTATGTCGGTGAAGATATGGACCTTACTCCCGACCCCGGAGAAATAAGCGCCGCCAGATTCTGGCATGTAAATGAAATCATTGAAAATTTGCACAACAATGTGTTTACTCCTAATTTTGAACAGGAATTTGAATCATTAATTAAGCAGTATTTAAAGTGACGGATCCCTGGACTTTTAGTGACTATTTCATCCAGTGGCTATGGGTGGGCATAATTGTTGCGAGCGCGATATTTTTCTGTGTGCGCCGTTTTTTAAGGTCATCAAAGCGAAGAAGCGGAGATGATGCATGTGGCGGTTGTCCCTTGAAAGATAACTGTCATCACGATTCGTCAAGATGTGACCACCCCTCGTCGGGTAGCGGTCGTGGCGGCTCCGGCTCTTGCGGATGTTGCTGATTTAGGGGGATTACTCGTCGGGGTAGAGCTGTGAAAGTTTGTGCTCAAGGTCGGTCGACGACAGTCGGCTGGTAATCTTTCCTTTATGGGCAAATGAAATGCCTCCGGTTTCCTCGCTGACCACTACAGCCGCAGCATCGGTAGCCTGGCTGATGCCGAGTGCCGAGCGGTGACGCAATCCCATTGAGCGGGGTATATTTGTGTTATGGCTCACCGGCAGAATGCAGCCGGCTGCCTTTATGCGGTCGTGGGCTATGATCATAGCTCCGTCATGCAACGGCGAGTTTTTAAAAAATATATTTTCAATCAGCCTTGAATTGATTGTAGCGTCAATCATGTCGCCGCTTTTCTCATATTGTTCGAGCGGTATGTTTTGCTCGATTACTATCAGTGCGCCGGTCTTAGACTTTGACATCGACATACATGCGTAGACTATCGGCATTACCCATTTCCTCATGTCAGCATCATGGCTTTTGCTGCCGTGGTGATGCCTGAACATGTCGCGGAGAAAGCGCCATCGCTTGTGGTTGCCTATCTCGACAAGAAAACGCTTTATCTGGTCTTGGAAAAGGATGACAAGGATTATGAGCCCGATTGACATCACCTTGTCGAGAATCGTACCGATAAGGCGCATTTCAAGGATTTCCGATGCGACTACCCAGACGATTATAAATGCAAGTACTCCGAAAAATATATTTATAGTGCCTGACTCTTTCATAATCCTGTACAGGTAGAAAAGAATCAAGGCGACGATGATTATGTCAAGTGCGTCTTTTAGTCCGAATGGCGTCATGAGTTGTAAGTGAGGTTTACGATTTTAATAGCTTCCGCTGCTTCTTTCACGTCGTGTACTCTCAGTATCGCCGCTCCCGACAATAGGGCAATCGTGTTGATTGCCGTTGTGCCGTTGAGTGAAGCTTCGGGCGTTATTCCGAGCGGGCGATAAATCATGGTCTTGCGCGATACCCCTACAAGGAGCGGGCGGTTAAATATGTTAAACAGCTTCAGGTTGCGGAGCAGGGCGTAGTTTTGCGGCACATCTTTGGCAAATCCGAAGCCCGGGTCTACTATAATGTCGCTTACTCCGAGTAGTGACAGGCGGTCGATTTTTTCTGACAGATCGGCAAGCACATCGGCGGTGACATCATTGTATTGGTTGAGCGACGACATCGTTGCCGGTGTGCCGCGCATGTGCATGAGTATGTACGGCACATTAAGTGCGGCGACTGTTTCAAACATCCTGTCGTCAAGGTTGCCTCCTGAAATATCGTTGATTATGTCGGCGTCAAGCTCCTTTATTGCGGTCTCGGCTACTTGAGCGCGAAATGTGTCGATGCTTACCGGTATGTCGTTGCTCACGGAGCGTATGGCTTCCATGCCGAGGGCAAGGCGGTCAATCTCTTCCCGGGGTGACACTTCGCCGGCTCCCGGTCGGGAAGAATAAGCTCCAAGGTCAATCCAGTCGGCTCCGTCTTCAATCATTGTTGAGACACGTAGCTTTCTGGATTCCAAATCATTGACACGCGAAGAGGCGTAAAACGAGTCGGGAGTCACATTGATGATACCCGCCACAAGCTGCCTGTCGTATTGACGCAACGAGCCTTTTAGATTGATAGTGAATGGCTTGAACTCTAACACTCCGAAATAACAGTTTAGATGTTTTAATATGCCAAAAGTACTCAAAATCCATAGAAAAACCAAATTTAAGTTTCCTTCGGTCAAAGATAAGGTGTCAATGATGTTAAAAACGGTAAAAATGGTAAGAGATATTTCGATATGTGTATTGTGAGATAGTGGTTTTTGTTGTTATTTTGCAATGTTTACATGTAAACCAATCATATTATGTTGAAAACTATACGTATAGTGCTGGCGATAATTTGTGTTCTGGCAATATCGTCGCTCTTTCTTGATTTTACAGGTACAGCGGTAGGTGGATGGGGTTGGCTTGCGAAATGGCAGTTTATGCCCGCATTACTTGCGTTGAATATCCCGGTGCTTATAGTGCTCGTTGCTGTCGCGCTCATCTTCGGCAGAATTTACTGCTCGGTGTTGTGTCCGCTTGGAGTGATGCAGGATGTGATATCCCATGTCAGAGGGTGGGGAGGACGCAAGCAGCGCCGTCGTTTTTCCTATCGTAAGCCATTGACATGGCTGCGGGTAGGATTTCTTGCCCTGTTTGCCGTGCTTGTGATACTCGGATTGTTGAGTTTTGCTTCGTTTATTGAGCCTTACAGCGAGTTTGGTAGAATAATGACATCGCTTGTAAAGCCGCTCTATGTTGATGCAAACAATATGATTGCTGCTTCGCAAGATGCTGACAGTTACACCTTTTATCATGTAGATTATTATGTGACCGTCACCATGATTGTGATTGCTGCCGTCACACTGCTTGTCGTAGGGGTCTTGGCATGGATTGACGGACGCATATATTGCAACACCGTGTGTCCGGTAGGTACGATATTGGGCTATCTTTCCCGCTATTCTTGGTTTAAGCCTGTCATCGACCATTCAAAATGTGTGAAATGCGGACTATGTGCCAAAGAGTGCAAGGCATCATGTATTGATTCAAAAGAGGGAGTGATTGACTATACCCGCTGCGTGACATGTATGGATTGTATAGGCAATTGTCACACCGGTGCCATAAGCTATGCGCATAAACCCAATACCATGCCGGAAACTGTTGACGGAGAGCGACGTAAATTCCTGACTGTAACCGCGCTTCTTGCCGGAAGTGCCGTGGCTCACGCCCAGGAGAAGACTGTCGACGGCGGACTTGCTGCTATCATAGACAAGAAAAAGCCTGAGCGTAATACCCGCATCACGCCACCCGGCAGCCGCAGCCATAAGAATTTCACTTCTCACTGTACCGCCTGCCAGCTTTGTATCAGCAATTGTCCTAACAATGTGTTGCATCCGTCGACCGATATGGCTACATTCATGCAGCCTGAGGTAAGCTATGAACGTGGATATTGCCGTCCTGAATGCACGGAATGTTCATCGGTGTGTCCTGCAGGTGCAATCCTACCCATTGACACGGCGGAAAAGAGTGCCACTCAGGTAGGTCATGCTGTGTGGATTCGTGAAAACTGTCTGCCGGCAACAGAAGGTGTGTCGTGTGGCAACTGTGCCCGCCATTGTCCGGTAGGGGCAATCGCCATGATACCGTCAGATGCCGATAACCCTGATTCGCCACTAATCCCGTCGGTCAATACGGAGCGTTGCATAGGGTGTGGTGCCTGTGAGAATCTTTGTCCCGTGCGACCTTTCAGCGCGATATATGTAGAGGGTCATGAGGTACATCGTAGCGTATAAAAGAATCAACGATATATGTGACTGATATGAAAGACAATAATATAAACAGAAGAAACTTCCTTAATATATTGGGCGCCGGTGTGCTTACCGCCGGAGTGGCAGCTTGCACCGGCAAATCCAGGTCGGATAGTGCCCCCGTCTCAATTGCATCAGGCTCTAAAGCTGCAGGGGAGATGACTTACAGGGTCAATCCAAATACTGGTGACAAGGTGTCGATACTCGGTTTCGGGTGCATGCGCCTCCCGACGCTAAATAGTGACAGCCACGATGGCAACAATATCGATCAGGAGGCGGTTAACCGTCAGGTCGACTATGCTCTTGAACATGGCGTTAATTATTTTGACACGTCACCGGCTTATTGCAAGGGATTCAGCGAACATGCAATGGGAATAGCGTTGAGCCGACATCCGCGTGACAGTTATTATATAGCTACCAAGCTCTCCAACTTCTCCCCCGATACATGGTCGGGGGAGCGGTCTATAGCCATGTATGAAAATTCGCGTAAAGAGCTGCAGGCCGATTACATTGACTACATGCTGCTTCATGGCATAGGCATGGGTGGCATGGATGCGCTCAACGGCAGATATATCGATAACGGAATGCTTGACTTTCTTGTCAAGGAGAAGGAGGCGGGGAGAATACGCAATCTCGGCTTTTCCTATCATGGCGAAATAGAGGTATATGACTATCTTCTTAAAATGCAGGATGAAGGGAAAATCCATTGGGATTTTGTGCAGATTCAGCTTAACTATATTGACTGGAAACATGCAAAGGAGGTGAATCCGCGAAACACCGATGCCGAGTATCTTTACGGCGAGTTGGAAAAGCGTGGCATACCTGCTGTAATCATGGAGCCGCTGCTTGGCGGAAGGCTTGCCCAGGTCAACAATCATCTTGTAGGGAAATATAAGAGCCTCCGTCCCGATGACAGTGTCGCTTCGTGGGCATTTCGTTTTGCAGGTACGCCCAAGGGGGTGCTTACCGTGTTGAGCGGCATGACTTATATGGAGCATCTTCAGGATAATCTGAAGACATATTCACCCCTTCAACCGTGCAGCGACGATGAATTGACGATGCTTGAAAATGCCGCTAAGGAGATTCTGCATTTCCCGACAGTGCCATGTACCGATTGCAAATATTGCATGCCTTGTCCCTATGGACTTGATATTCCTACAATATTCAGTCATTACAATAAGTGTATCAACGAGGGATTGGTTAAGGAGGATACGCAAGACCCGGCTTACCGCGAGGCGCGTAAGGCTTTTCTTGTGGGATATGACCGAACTGTGCCCAAGTTACGTCAGGCAAACCATTGCATAGGATGTGGTCAGTGTAAGCCACATTGTCCGCAAGGTATAGATATACCGGCTCGCATGACGGCAATCGACAATTATGTAGAGACGCTGAAGCGAAACAAAGGGTAGGGACTTCCCTTGTATGATATAATGAAAGCGGGTGGCTGTATCGTTTTGATACAGCCACCCGCCTTATATTCGGGATTGACCGATATGTTACTGTTTGGGTATCGGAGGAATGGCAATCGCCGGCTTGTCATCGCCGCTTTCACCATTATTATCCCCTTCGGGTTCCGTTACTTCAGTGGCATCGTCTATTTCCTCAGGAGAGTCTTGCCCTTTCTGCCCTTCGGTAAGCTGCTTGCCTGCAAATATCTCGTCGGTTCTTGATGCCCACTGACGTTTGCCGAATATATTTTCGACATCTTCGGTATAGATTACCTCACGTGATATAAGCACATCGGCGAGCTGCTTGTGACCCTCTGCATATTTGCGCAGTATGTCTTTGGCACGCTCATATTGTTCATTGATTATGCGCGATACTTCTGCGTCTATATTCTTGGCTCTCTCTTCACTATAAGGCTTTGAGAAGCCATACTCTTGACCGGTTGAGTCATAATAGCAGAGGTTGGGAAGCTTTTCGCTCATGCCGTAGTAGGCCACCATGGCATAGGCAAGCTTTGTCACGCGTTCAAGGTCATTTGCCGCACCTGTGGATATGTGACCGATAAACAATTCCTCTGCAGCCCTTCCGCCGAGAGTAGAACACATCTCGTCGAGCAATGCCTCGGCTGGTGTAATCTGGCGTTCCTCCGGCAGATACCATGCCGCGCCGAGAGCCTTGCCACGGGGTACGATTGTCACCTTGATAAGCGGGCTCGCATAGCGCAGGTGCCATGATATGGTGGCGTGTCCCGCCTCATGGATGGCAATTGACCGCTTCTCTTCGTCGGTAGTGATTTTCGAGCGTTTCTCAAGGCCGCCGATTATGCGGTCGACAGCATCGTTGAAGTCTTGTTTCTGTACGCAGGTTTTATTATGACGTGCCGCGATAAGTGCAGCCTCGTTACATACATTGGCTATGTCAGCTCCGGAAAAGCCCGGTGTCTGGCGCGCGAGCAGTTCGACATCAAGTGAGTCGTCGGTCTTGATTTTGCGCAAATGTACATTGAATATTGCCACACGGTCGTTGAGGTCGGGCAAATCAACGTAAATCTGACGGTCAAAGCGTCCTGCACGCAGCAGTGCCTTGTCAAGGATATCGGCACGGTTGGTTGCTGCCAATATGATTACACCGCTGTTGGAGCCGAAACCATCCATCTCGGTAAGCAACTGGTTGAGGGTGTTTTCACGCTCGTCGTTGGCTCCCATGTTGGGGTTTTTTCCGCGGGCACGACCCACGGCGTCAATTTCATCGATAAATACGATGCAGGGAGCTTTTTCCTTAGCCTGACGGAAGAGGTCGCGTACTCGCGAAGCACCTACACCGACAAACATCTCGACGAAGTCGGAACCCGACATGGAGAAAAACGGGACATTTGCCTCACCGGCGACAGCCTTGGCAAGAAGGGTCTTACCGGTTCCGGGAGGTCCCACAAGAAGAGCTCCCTTAGGTATTTTACCGCCAAGGTCGGTGTAACGCTGCGGATTTTTCAAAAATTCCACAATCTCCTCTACTTCGGTCTTTGCCTCGGAAAGACCGGCGACATCCTTGAATGTCACCTGGATAGGTCCGTCCTTGTCGAAAATCTGAGCTTTGGACTTACCGACATTGAATACACCGCTTCCGCCTCCATCTTTGCTCGACATTCTCTTCATGATTACAAACCAGAAGACTATGAGCAGCAATATAGGGGCGAATGACCAGAACATTGCCGAGTAGTCGCTACCCTTTTCAAATGACACGGAGCCGTTAAACACGCCTTCCTGCTGCCATTGGTCGATTTTGTCCTGTAGCTTATCGGCACTTGGAATAGCTGTACTGATTTTCACTTCCTGATGAGAGCCTTGGGTGTACTGGCTTGGAGTGAATATCTTGCTTGCCAGTGAATCGGTGATGAACGCCTCGGCTTCATTTTTGTTGGTGTACACTACAATCTTCTCGACTCCTCCTTCGGTGACGTATTTTTCAAATTCAGAATATGTCACCGGCTTGGTGATGGAATTCTGGTCAAGGTAATACACCCCGACAAGTACGAGTATGATTATAGCATACATCCAGTAAAGACTGAAGTTAAGCTTTTTCTTCTTTAGGTTTGGTTTCATTTAGCCGGACTGATAGTGGTTAGATATTGAATTTAGTCTAAATCGGGAATCTGCGTGATTTCGGCATCGCTCCACAATTCCTCAAGGTTGTAATATTCCCTGACTTCAGGAAGGAACACATGTACAAAAGTGTCGCCGTAATCAATCACAATCCATTGTGCGTTTTGATAGCCGTCGTAATTATATGGCTTTATACCTGCCTCGTTTTGCAGTTTTTCTCTCACGCTGTCGGCGATTGATGCCACTTGCATGGTTGATGAGCCTTGGCAGATGATAAACTGACGTGCTGCCGCACCTTCTATCGCACTAAGATCGACGATGGATATACCTTTACCTTTCCGATCCTGGATTCCCTCAGTGATGAGTTTTATAATATTCGTCTGGTTGGTCATTTATAGTTAAAATTGTTCACAAAGATAATGTAAATATTCTAAATTTGAGATATAATTTTTGTTTATAATTTAATAACAAAAATCGTGCCAAAAATGATTGTCATGCCATGTCGATTTATTCGTATCTGATGGATTTACAGGGATTTATTTTTGCAATCATATGGCTTGGCAGGATAATTATGAGCCAGGATAGCAGGAATATGGCGCAATTTAGTGAAATGATATAAACCCAATCAATCTTCACCGGCACATAATTCAAGTAGTATGCTTCGGCATCAAGGGGGAGAAAATGCCAGTGGTATTGTGCGAGCATAAAGAGCAATCCCGCTACATTGCCGGCAATCATGCCGAGTATCACCACGCGTTGTGCAAGATATATGAATATGCGGCGTATCTCCTTGTTGGACGCGCCGAGTGCTTTCAGGATACCTATCATTCTTACCCGCTCAAGTATGAGTATGAAAAGACATGACACGAGGGTGAAGCCTGAGACTGCTGACATCAGCACCAGTATTACTATTACGTTGGTATCAAGCAGGTTGAGCCAGTTGAAATACATCATGGCTGTGTCGAGCACTGTTGTCAGCGAGTATGCGCCGGTCAGCTTCCCCATATAGGCCGATGTCATCATTGCATCCTGAAGCATAATGCCGCTTGTGACTATCTGCGACGGGTCGCGGGAGGTCAGCTCGACAGTCGATGCTTCATCCGTGCCTATTCCGCCAATGCCCCGGGCAAGGGGGAGAGACCCGTAAGCATAGATTTTGTCGTAGTCGCTGAAATGAGTGTCGTAGATGGCCGCTATCTCAAGCCGGCGTGTCTTCACCGCGCCGTTGGTGAAAAAGTAGGCATATGTCTTATCGCCCGGCTGCAATCCCAGAGAGGATGCCGTGGTTCTTGATATCACGATGCTGTTGCGAGTGCTGTCAGCGGCGTAATCGGGCATTTTTCCGTGTGTGATGTTTGAAGCGATGAAATCATATCCTCTCCCTTCATCCAGACCTTTGAGTATTATTGCCTGGAAGTCATTGTCGGTTTTCAAAATGCCTGATTGCGTCACGACCGGTTCGGGTTTCTCGAAACATTCCGTGCTTGAAATTATAGAGTCAAGCACCCCGGAGTATTGCAGATACTCAGCCGGGGTGCCGTCATCGTTAGCCGGATGTATGGTGACATGTGCGTCAAAGCCATATACCTTGTTGCGTATTTCGTCTTTGAATCCAAGTACGATACACATTGCCGCCATCATTATTATAAGCGACAGTGCTATGCCGGTTATGGCTATGATTATGCTTGCCGACGGGCGGTGGCTGTTGTCGGTGTTAAGCCGCAGCCTGCGCGCTATGAAAAGCTCATAGTTCATATGGTCCGCCCGGGATAGGCTTTTAGTGCCTCAGCAAGCACTTTCATCGCGTTTGCAAGGTCTTCTTTGTTGAGTACGTATGCCATACGCACTTCATTCTTACCCATTCCTTCTGTGGTATAGAAGCCTGACGCGGGAGCCATGAAAATGGTCTGTCCTTCAAACTCAAAATCTTCGAGACACCATTGACAGAACTTGTCGGCATCGTCAACCGGAAGTCGCACTACCGTATAGAACGCACCCATCGGTATGGGGGAGTAGCATCCCGGTATCTTGTTGAGCTGGTCGATAAGGAATTTCCTTCGCTCCACATATTCATTGTATGTTGCAAGCATATACTCGCGTGAAGTGTCAATCGAGGCTTCTGCGACAATCTGTCCCAAAAGTGGCGGACTAAGGCGTGCCTGACAGAATTTCATGACATTTTTCTTTAGCTCGGGATGCTTTGTGATAAGTGCGCCGATACGTATGCCACACTCATTGTAGCGCTTTGACACGGAGTCGATAAGCACTACCTGCTCCTCTATGCCCGGAAGGTGGAATGCCGAGATGTAAGGAGCGCCAGTGTAGCAAAACTCGCGGTAAACCTCGTCGGAAAACAGGAACAGGTCATATTTTTTTACAAGGTCCCTGATCTGAAGCATCTCTTTCATTGTGTAGAGATATCCGGTGGGGTTATTGGGGTTGCATATGAGTATGCCCTTGGTCTTGGGGGTGATAAGCTCCTCAAATTTTTCAACCGGGGGTAACGCGAATCCCTCCTCTATGCTTGAGGGGACGGTGACGATTTTTGCTCCTGCCGATATGGCAAACGCCATGTAGTTGGCATATGCCGGCTCGGGCACTATTATTTCATCACCCGGGTCAAGACATGCCATGAAGGCAAACAATACGGCTTCCGAGCCGCCGGTAGTGACGATTATGTCATCGACATCGACTTCAATATTGTAAGTCTTATAGTATTGCTGGAGTTTTTTACGCAATGACAGCAGACCGTCGGAAGGACTGTATTCAAGTACCTTGCGGTCGATATGTTTAAGTGCTTCAAGCCCTTCCGGAGGAGTGGGGACATCGGGCTGTCCTATGTTAAGTTGATACACTTTAGTGCCTCGCGCTCTAGCCGCGTTGGCAAGCGGTCCAAGACGCCTGATAGGCGAAGCCGGCATTATGGTACCACGTTCTGATACTTTTGGCATAATATATTTTTTTGCGTTACTTATTTCTAAAGGCAAAGATAAGCATTTATTCGGTAATTCTGCTTAATTTTGTAATTATGATAGCTGACAGATTAAAGATATTATATGAGATTTCTGAAGGGAAGAAGCCTGATGAAATAACGCTTCTTCCGGGTGCGGGGTCCAACCGTAAATATTACCGTCTCGGCACTGACCCGGAGCTGGTAGGGACTTATGGTAGCGATAAGGCTGAAAACATGGCTTTTATCTATCTATGCCGCCATTTTTCGGAGAAAGGTTTACCGGTGCCGCGGCTTGTGGCTGCGAGCGATGACGGTGAGTGTTATCTGCAAGATGACCTCGGTGGCGAGTCGCTTTTTGATTATATAAAGCTTGGGCGTGATACCGGAGAGTGGAGCGAGGAGATGACAGGGATGCTTGAGCGCACTATCTCGCTGCTTCCCGATATTCAGTGGAAAGGTGCCGAAGGACTTGATTTCAGCCGATGCTATCCCGTGGCGTCTATCGACAAGGTGAATGTCATGTGGGATTTGAATTATTTTAAATATTGTTTCCTGAAGGCAACCGGAATCGACATTGACGAGGTGGCTTTGGAGCATGATTTCGAGCTATTGGCTGAAAAGATACTCTCCATGAGTGGCGACAATACATTCATGTACCGTGATTTTCAGTCGCGAAATGTGATGTTGAAAGATGGTGAGCCATATTTTATTGATTTCCAAGGTGGCAGGAGAGGCCCGGTGCATTATGACGTGGTGTCATTTCTGTGGCAGGCCAAGGCGTCATATCCCGAGTCACTGCGTGACAGGCTTATTTCTGCTTATATAAAAAGTGCTTCGCGCTACGCCGCTATCGACGAGGCGCGTTTCAGGGAGGAGTTGCGCTACTTTGTGCTCTTCCGCACACTTCAGGTATTGGGGGCTTATGGATTCAGGGGATATGTAGAGCGTAAGCCTCATTTCCTTCTCAGTATACCTGCCGCCATAGACAATTTGCGCCGTCTGCTGTTCACCCCGTTTGTCGAATTTCCTTACCTTGACTCTTTGCTTTCCCGGCTTGTGGAGTTGCCTGCGTTTGCTGTCAGGCAGAAGAGTGAGATTCTCACTGTCAGAGTGGCAAGTTTCGGCTATAAGCGACATGGCATACCGGTTGACAATTCGGGTAATGGCGGCGGATTTGTGTTTGACTGCCGTGGATTGCATAATCCCGGGCGTTATGCCGAATATAAATCGCTGACCGGACGCGATGCGGAGGTGATAGAGTTTCTTGAGAAGGATGGCGGCATTGTCGATTTTCTTGACCACGCTTATGCAATGGTTGACAATTCGGTCGACACATATATCGCGCGTGGGTTTACCGACCTGTCGGTGAGCTTCGGATGTACAGGCGGTCAACACCGCTCGGTATATTCCGCAGAACACATGGCGTCGCATCTTGTAAAGAAATACCCTGAGATACGAGTCGAGCTGACTCATTTTGAACAAGGTATATATCAACTGTTTGAACCGTCACAATTATGAAAGCGATGATATTTGCTGCCGGGCTCGGCACAAGGCTGCGCCCGCTCACTGACCATTGTCCGAAAGCTCTTGTCAAGGTCGGGGGAGTGGCTATGCTTGAGCGTGTGATTACGCATCTGCGTGATTGTGGCTTTAACCGCATGATAGTGAATGTGCATCACTATGCCGACATGATAATAGATTTTATCAGCAACAATGATTTCGGGGTGGAGATAGCTGTTAGCGACGAACGGGATTGCCTGCTCGATACCGGCGGTGCTATAGTAAAGGCCCGCGGGTGGCTTGACGGCGATGAGCCGTTTCTTGTACACAATGCTGACATACTCACCGACCTTGACCTGGGGAGAATGATGGCGCATCACAAAGAGCTTGGCGCTTCAGCTACATTGCTGACCTCTCATCGCGATTCGTCGCGTTACCTGCTGTTTGATGCTGACTCGCGTCTGTGTGGCTGGACCAATGTGTCTACCGGCGAGTGTCTGCCTGCTGGTATTGACGCCGGCAGCTATTCAAGGCGTGCTTTTGGCGGTATTCATATAATATCGCCCCGGATGCTGAAAAGGCTTGCAGATTACGGGGGTGACCGACCGTTTCCTATCGTGCCTTTTTATGTGGGCGCGTGTGACGTGTTGCCTATATATAGCTATGAGCCTGATTGTGAATATATGTGGTATGATATCGGTAAACCCGCTACCCTCGCGGCTGCTGAAAGCTATATATCATCACGCGAAAGTAATATAAAATGACTATCTTTGCATGTAATAACGGAAATATGAGAAATATAGTCGACGCAATCATTGAGATAGTAAATGCTCCCCAATATATGCTAAAGGAATATTCTGACTCTAATAACAGGGCAAATCAAATGGGTGCAGCATTGGAAGAATATGTCAAGGATTTATTTGCCGGAACTGTCAACGAGACTGATATCAATAAGCGAAATAAGAAAATAAGCGAGACCTTTAGTTATTTGGGGAATCAACATAATCCTCCGGATTCGATGTTAAAGAACGGTGGTGATGCTATTGAGGTGAAAAAAATTGAGTCGCCTAACGCTGCATTGCCGCTCAATAGCAGTTATCCCAAGGCTAAGCTGTATTCAGCCAGCGAGATGATAAATACAGCCTGCAAGAGATGTGAGCCGTGGGCAATGAGGGATATGCTGTATGTGACCGGTGTTTTGGAACGAGAAATGTTGACTTCTTTGGCCTTTGTATATGGCGACGAATACTGTGCCGGTAAGGAAACGTATGAACGTATCAGGAAAAAGTTGAAAGAGGGAATCTTGACAATTCCTGATGTGGAATTTTCTGACACTAAAGAGCTTGGAAGGGTAAACAGGGTTGACCCGTTAGGCATCACTTCATTGCGTATCCGTGGCATGTGGACTATAGAAAACCCGTTCACTGTATTTGATTACTTATACCGTAGGGATGTCAGCAAGAAATTTAACTTTTTTGCGATTATAGGAGAAAATAAAGCCGCATCTTTGAAAAATTTCGGTGATTTGGAAAAATTGCAGCAAGAGAAGAATGGCTTCTGTATTTCAAATGCGCAGATTAAAAGTCCTGATAATCCTGCCATCTTGCGAAATGTGAAATTAATTACCTATTCCTTGTGATGAATTTGATTAGCCTTTTTTCCGGTGCGGGGGGATTGGATTTAGGTTTCCACAAAGCCGGCTTCAGGACTATTGTTGCAAATGAAATCGACCCTAAGATTTGTCCGACTTTCCGTGTGAACTTTCCTGATGTACACTTAATAGAGGGGAATATCTGCAATATACCTTCCTCAGAGTTCCCTGACGGCATAGCAGGAATAATAGGTGGACCTCCGTGTCAATCATGGAGTGAAGCCGGTTCTTTGCGGGGTATAGAAGATGCCCGCGGACAGTTGTTTTATGAATATATACGTATTCTGCGAGATAAGCAGCCTTTGTTTTTTGTCGCGGAAAATGTTTCGGGAATGTTGGCAAAACGTCATGCAGCAGCTGTAAGCGGGTTTATGAGATTGTTTGATGAAGCAGGGTATGATGTGAATTTGAAAATGCTCAATGCTAACGATTACGATGTGCCGGAAGATCGTGACCGTGTCTTTTATATCGGGTTCCGTAAGGATCTTGCTATATCTGATTTTCAATATCCTGCTCCTTTAAAACATAAGCCTACTTTGCGTGAGTGCATTTGGGATTTGCAAGACTCTGCCATCCCGGCTCTTGAAAAGAATAAAACAAATGGGGATGCCTGTAAGATTCCTAATAATGAATATTTTATAGGTGCATATTCTCCTATTTTCATGTCACGAAACCGGGTGCGTTCTTGGGATGAACCTGGATTTACCGTTCAGGCCAGTGGCCGACAATGCCAGTTACATCCACAGGCGCCAAAAATGGTAAAGGTAGAAAAGAATCTGCAAAAATTTGTTGAAGGTTACGAGCACCTGTACCGCCGCATGACGGTCAGGGAAGTAGCACGGGTGCAAAGTTTTCCGGATGAATTTAAATTTGTATATGAGGATGTGAATTACGGTTACAAGATGATTGGCAATGCTGTTCCGGTTAATCTGGCATATCATGTGGCAATGCAGATAAAGAAAACATTGGTCGATAACGGGGTTGTCAATGATTAGAGCGCGTCCTTAAAATTTCGGGGTCGTAGGGGCGGCGAATTTTGAGCAGATTTTGCGAGTCGAAGAAGGAACGATGCGGGCATCGTGACTGATGAGATCTCGCAAAATACGCCAAAAAGCGCCGGACAGAGGTAACTTTTAATCTGACCGGAATTGTCCGCTCCCTCCCGAGAATCTTCAGGATGTGAATGACGGATTTATTATATTTCTTTTTCAAACAGCTGTATGATTTGTAAACAAATCCAAATCAAAGCTACAAATCATAAACGGTATTTTAACATACACATTGTCCTGCTGTAAGATGAAGTTACCTATGGTCTCGCATCCTTGGGCGTATTTTGCCCCTTGTTTACAGTCACATACCTCGGTATGCTCCTTTCAACAAATGACAAAATCCACTCCAAGGCTGCGACCCCTACGACCTCGAAATTTTAAGGACGCGCTCTTAGATGCCCTGGTTATTTATGATGAGTTTCTATATTTCACTTTTTTGTCGTAAATTTGTATACTATAAATATGTAAATAGACCAATAGTTATCTCCCTTTTTGAAAATGAGATTTGATGAACTTAATCTGAGTGACGACCTGCTTGACGCGCTTGATGCCATGCAATTTGAAGAGTGTACGCCTATCCAGGAGCGTGCCATCGATGTAGTCCTTGACGGAAAGGACCTGATTGCTGTGGCTCAGACCGGTACCGGCAAGACCGCCGCCTATCTGCTTCCGGTCATCGACCTTCTTTCCGGATATGAACCTGCAGGAAAGGGGGTGAGATGTGTCATAATGGTGCCTACTCACGAACTTGCACAACAGATTGACAGGCAGCTTGAAGGATTCTCTTATTATCTCCCGATAAGCGGACTCGCCATACATGGAGGATCTGACGGCAAGGAGTTTGCCCGTCAGCAGCAGGCATTCAAGATGGGTGCCGATATAGTGATTGCCACTCCCGGTCGATTGCTCGCCCACATGAAAATGGGATATGTCGACTTGTCAAAAGTGGAATTTTTTGTGCTTGACGAGGCTGACCGCATGCTCGACATGGGATTTTATGATGACATCATGCAGATAGTTAAGCAGTTGCCCGCCAGCAGGCAGACATTGATGTTTTCAGCGACTATGCCGCGTAAAATCCAGCAGCTGGCATCCAATATACTCCACGACCCCGCTGAGGTGAAGATTGCGGTGTCAAAGCCTACCGAGAAAATCGACCAGTCGGCTTATGTGTGCCATGAGATGCAGAAAGAGAGTCTGCTGAAACACTTGTTTGACTCCGGATACTCAAAAAGGGTGATTGTATTTGCCTCCTCCAAACTTAAAGTAAAGGAACTTACCGCTACCTTGCGGAGAAGTCGCTGGAAAGCCGCCGAGATGCATTCTGATCTTGACCAGACGGCTCGCGAGGATGCGATAAACGGTTTTCGTTCGGGGCGTATCGACATACTTATAGCCACGGATATTCTCGCCCGCGGTATAGATATCGATGACATAAGCATGGTCGTCAATTACGATGTGCCGAGAGAGGCTGAGGATTATGTACACCGTATAGGCAGAACCGCCCGTGCCAATGCCGATGGTAAGGCTGTCACTTTTGTGGCGGGAAAGGACCAGTCTAAATTTAAATATATCGAGGATTTCCTCGGCTATGAAGTCAGGAAGGAGCCGGTACCGGGAGAGTTTGGCGAGGCTCCTGATTATAATCCTTCAAAAGGCGGTTCGCGTGACGGCAAACGACGTTTTTCAAGAAACGGCGGCGGCAAGCGAAGTGGCAATGGCGCTCGCCGTAACCGGGATAAAAACAAGAGTGGCGCAGCTGCAGCCGCTCCTGACTCCCCATCCGTGGCGCAAGACCATACGCATGAGTCAAAGAAGAAACCACGCCGCTATTACAACAGAGCCAAAAAGGGTGGTGCTTCGGGCGACACAAATAAAAAAGAATCATAAACCAATAATATAACTACTTGTATGAAAAATTGCAGATTGCACACAGCCGCCATGACGGCACTATTCTGTCTGACCGGAATGACTGTTACTTCTTGTAGCAGCGATGATGACATGTATTATGATATGCCCGATACGGTAATCGCACTGAATATGATGAATGAAAGTAACGGTGATACAAAACTTGGCGATTCAAATGTCTATATCAACAATGCCGATAATTTCACGTCGTCATCATCATCTGCTGTAATCGCTTCTCTTGGCAGAAATGGCAGTTATACGGCTGCACCCATGCTTACTCAGCTTGCCAAGGAGGTTGCCGTGGCTCCGGGTGAATTTTACCAGGTGTTTAAAGACAGCGACATAAAGATATTTGCCTCCGGCAAGCGAGCATTGAGCGTGAATGCTTCTTATTACAACATGTATGTCAGTGACTGGATTAGTGATGAAAGCGGCAAGCATACCGGTGCAAAGGTGAGCTATAATATACAGGCGGTATCACGTGGCTCTCTTCCCGAATGGAATGAGATTGCATGTACGCTTACTCACGGAATCGGACCTAATACATCATGGGTAAGCCCCGAGACTCCTAAGGAAATTACTTTCCCCACAGGCAGCGAGATTAATATAGACTACAACGGTTGGGAAAGCTATGTCTCCCTTGAAGTTGATGGTAGCACGGTGACCGCGCAGTTTACCAATAATCGTCCGCGTCAGTCAGGTCTCGCTTACATCTATGTACGTGACGGCAATATGTATACGCGCGTAATCATCGAAATCAAATTCGTGACCCACGATTAATCCCTAAATCCGGGATTTTAAAATCACGACTTCTCTTCCCAAAGCTTGTCTTCCTGGTCAAGCTTGTAATAGTGGGCGAGCATGGCGATAAAGCGTGATATTTGAGTAAGCGCCTTCTGAGTGTCGGCGCTTATTTCTTTTCCTTGAAGTCTTAACATCAGTGTGCCATACAGGGCGGTGAAGCAGGTCTCGATTTCATCGAGTTTTTCATCGCCCTGTTTTGCGCGCAGTTCGACGATAAATGGGAGTGTCTTGTAAAACTCGGCTGAATATTCGGCAAATTTCGGGTCTTTCAACAGCGCATGGTGAAGGTCGTCAAGTTGGATTATGATATTTTTGTTAAGTTGCAGATGACCTTTTTGCTGCACATTCTCCCTGCGCATCATGTCGATGAGCGACTCATACCACTCAGTCAGCTCCTTCTGCTGCTTTTCTTCAAGATTATAACGGCTTATGATATTCTCGGTTATTTTATCAAGGTCAAGATTGTTGGCGCGGATGAGGTCTTCAATCTGCCACATATACAGCAGATATTCCGCGATATTTTCTTTCCTTTTCTGTGAAGCGATATACATAATTATATAGATTCAATATTATACTATAACACTGCAAGACGCATAAAGATTCCGGCTCTTGTCAGCGCAAACGGTTGAGGGCGTCAAGCATTGCCACAAGTTCTTTTCGTATAGCCTTCAGGCGGTCAACCGCAGCTGCGTGGCGCGACACACCGTCATGGTTATGTTTCAACTGTTCTTGCGCAGCTTCGAGTTTCAGTCTTTTTTCCTTTACCAGAAAGTGGACCATTTTGATTTTTTCGATGTCGGAAGCGGTGTAAAACCGTGTGCCGCGCTCATTACGCCTTGGTCTTATGATAGTGAATTTCTGTTCCCAGAAGCGCAAGGTGGAAAGGGGGAGTCCGGTAATCTCCGCTACTTCGCGAATCTTGTAATATTTTTTGTCGCCGCTTTCCATGATTGTCAGTCCATAACGTGTCCGGCATTTTCAGCCAGGCGTATCATCTCATTATATTCTTCCGGAGTGATATCCATGAAGTAATAGTTGATAGGATTTTGCGGGACACCGTTAAGTCTTACTTCATAGTGAAGGTGGTGACCTGTCGACTTTCCTGTATTGCCCACTTCTGCTATTTTGTCGCCTCGCTTTACTTCCTGACCCTCCACGACATCGATTTTGCTAAGATGGGCATAGCGGGTTACATAGCCATAGCCGTGAGCCACCTCTACCAGATTGCCGTAGCCGCCTTCCCAGCCGGCGTGTACTACCTTGCCTTCGGCAGTGGCATATACCGGAGTTCCGCGGTCGGCGGCAAAGTCGAGTCCTTCATGGAAGCGGCTGGTACCGTATATGGGGTCACGACGGTATCCATATCCCGATGCCATCTGCTTCATGTTTTCGCTTGAGATAGGTTGAATTGCTGGGATGTGGCGTAATCTTTCCTGATTGTTGTGGGCGAGGTGCTGAAGTTCGTCAAATGACTTTATCTGGGTGTAAAGCTGGCGGTCGAGTATGTCGAGCTTTCGGGTGAGATTTTTTATCAATTCAGCATCGGGAAGCTTGTCAAGATAGTTATAGCGGTTTTCGTTGTCAAGTCCGGCATAACGTTTTGCTGTCGATACACGTTGCGCACCCATGATTACGCGATAAAAATTGTCATCACGCGCGGTGATATCGTTCATTACCTCTATCGAAGCGTCAAGACGGCGGTTCATGATGTCAATCTGGGCACGCAGCTGCTCATTTTCGCTCTGGAGCATTTTTTCTCTCGGAGTGCCTACAAGTACGTACACGACACCGAAAATGGCGCCGCAGATGACTATCCAGAAAAGCAGATTGCGTATCAGTCCGTGAAGGCGCTCCTTCTTGGAGGGGAAGACACGCTCATACTCGTCATTGGCAGGGTTATATCGATAAAAAACTTTTTTGCTCATTGCGTCTTACACTGCAAATATAGTGATTTTTTCATAAACCGATGAAAAAAAGGGGCTATCTACATTGTTAGACAGCCCCTTTTTCTTTTTGGAATATAATAGCCGTGTTCTTTGGGGACGAGGCTTTGAAAAGGCTGGCGGTCAAGCTGGAGCCTGTTATACGTTTCTTTAGCAGTAGCACACCGAAAAATATCAGCGGGATTTTCGGGAGCCAAGAAGCTATCAAGGATTATAAGAAATCATTGGGCGATGAAATGGTTGTGAGCTTACGGTTATATACCGAAGCCAACGACAAGGATATGCGCAAGCATGGTGTCCTCACTATCAAGGAACAGCTCGACAAGATTCTGGAAATGCTGACAAGCCACATGAAGAATGACAGGCAGGCTTCGCAAAAGATGCAACCAAGGCAAGGCTTCATATCCGAAGTGTGGCAAGCAATCCGCCCCGACAAAACGATAAACGCCATAAGGCTGTTATGGAGTAAAATCCCCGATGGCTGGCACAAGAACCCTTACGCATGGGCAAGAATCGGTTGTACGCTCGTATTCTTTGCCCTGTTTACCATCAGTTGGGTACAATGGCATGAGTACCGGAAAGAAAACAGACGGTTGAAAACGGTTGCGGACAAACACAAAGTGACTACGGTCATGCTCAATGAACTGCACCCGGGGCTGGCAGTGACCATCGGGGCATACGAGAAACTGACAGAAACTATCGGTGCAGATTCGACCTCGGCTATATTTGGGAAACAGGTCAAAGCCGTTAAAAATGAATCAAAAATCGAAACAAATAAATTAAGAAATTAGTTTGGTACATGACGAAAAAATAATAAATCCATTCTATAAGCGTGAAGCTCTTTGCTTTTCCCCTTTTGGGGAATTGTATAGCCATTATTAGCTTATATCAGTTTGCGATATAGTCCATTTGGACTTCAATATTATAGACGAAACAACCGCAACAATTAAAACAAAAACAGCAATTCCGACAAATGATATATGTAAACCATATTGTTTCCCTACGAATCCAATTATTACTGGACCGAGGAGTATCCCCGAATATCCAAGGGCATTAATGAAACTGATAATGTTGTGTACAGCCATTCCTTTGATATGTGCCGCGAAGGAAACCAATTGAGGAACCACATTGGCGGCACCGCAACCGACAATCACAAAGCCGGCGACAGCAGCAACGGAACTATCAACCAGTACTACTGTCATGAAACCGACAGCAATGAGTAACGCTCCTCCGGTCACTACAAACCTTTGTCCCAATCGATTTACGGTTTTGTCTCCACAGAGCCTCATAATGGTCATTGATACAGCAAATGCCGTATAGAAGAAACCAGCCATGGACATGTCAACGCCACGCTCTTGACTGACAAATATTGCCGACCAACCCATCACAGCACCCTCCGAGGCATACATGATAAAGCACAACAATCCAACCACGATAACCATAGGAGGAATATACAATTTATTTTTTCTTAGCTTCTCAACAGGTGCGTCAGACAACACAAATTCTTCTTTCGGCAACAAATCCCTACATCCGAATACCAGCGCAAGCAATATGAACACCATACAAATAACAACAGCCCATTTAGGCATGAGTCCCAAAGTAAACAGCACGCTCATCGCTCCGGCACCAATCAGTGTACCCAACGAATAGCCGCCATGAAAACCAGACATAAGATGCCGTCCCGTCATGCGCTCGACGGTAACACCATTCATGTTTGCCGCAACATCAATGGTGATGGTGCAACCTCCGAAAACCATAAGCATCACGCCTGTCAGCCATATATTTATAAGCAGGCTTATTGCTAACAATGCGAAAGCCATCAGCAATCCCGATACATAAACCACCTTCTTTGCGCCAAAATGATTTACAAGAAAGCCGGAAAGCGGAAGTGCGCAGATAGAGCCAAAACCACTGCACAGCATAAGTAACCCAAGAGTACCCTCGTCTATTGCAAAAGAACTCTTGACGTATGGTACAAGCGGTGCCCACGCAGCCTCAAGAACCCCTATTATCATAAAGGCAACACGATTGGAAACAAGCAAATGTTTATGTTGGTTATGAGGAATATTCATCTTAAACTAATTAAAAAGACATATTGCAAATGAATATAAAAATTCCCTTTTTGAAGAATTTACCCCCGCAACAGTTATCTGTGACAGGGGTAAATCTTTCTATTTGGACATTATGACCTTAATTTTTCTTTGGATTACAGTTTACTTGTTTGCAGTCTGTTTGAATCCTGTATCTTCCGCTGACCATGGTTGCCATTTACACTCGCCGACTTCCATTTCAGAGAACTGTGCGGTGAATGAATGGTCAACCGGGCTTGCCGCATATATTCCGAACGAGATCTCCCCATCACCCTTATCCAAATGGAATGTACGCATTTGGTGGAAAGTGGTACCGTCAGGACTTGTCTCTATATAATAATCGCTTCCCCGACGGCTAAGACGATACCACATTTCCTTTATGGAAGAGGGAATGTCATGCGTAGCCCAATCGGAATATCCATTGTTTGTCACAACACTACCCAATCTCTGGTATTCCTCGTTCTCGTATTCGATTGACGCCTTCATCCAGTTGTCACTGTCAAGATAGATTGCGATTCCGCACTGATCAAACAAGGCAGAACTGTTGAACGATGTCTTTACGGTGAAAGAAAAGAATTTGTCAGAGGTTTTCATTTGCAGCACCGGAGCATTGTCATTGCTAAACCCATAATAGGTGCGCTGCCACAGATCGGTATGAGGTTCTGAAACGATTGTGATCAAGGAGTCCGTGATAGTATATTGTTTTGGTTCACGGATCCAAAACAGGTTTTCCGCCACAAATGGCTTTAAGGTTGTGTCTTTTTTTTCCATATTTGATTTGTTTGCTGTTGACGATTGTTGTTGTTGCTCATTTTGACATGACAACAGAGTGCATGCAAGCAGTGACAATGCTATGATAAATTGATTTCTGTTCATTGTTTATAAAATCTGATTATAGTGTAAAATAAGGGCTTTATTCCTCGTTTAGTTTGCCTATGCGGAAATCGGGAACAACCTCTTGCTTAAGCGATACTTCCGTGAAATAGCAGGTGTGTTCATTGTCTTTAGGACTTTGGGAACTCAAGCCAAGAAGTAACTTTTCAGGAAAATCATTCCTGTAGAGACGAGCCATGTGCCATATTTTCCCATCTTCTGAAAAATAACTGCCAAGAGTGGTGCCATCGGAGGATAATCTCATATAAACATGCGGACCTATAATTACCTGATGATTATTGTCATCGGAGGTACCTATTGTGCGAACCGACACCACTCGATGGTCACCATATTCATCCTGCTCGAAACATAGTTTTTGACAATGCGTGTCATTCTCGTATGCGTATAACACACCTGCCGAATATGTTCCAGTTTCGGTGAAGTCCGGCTGTACTTTAGCCGTAAAAGTGAAAGGCTTAGTGTTGTCAACTTCTGTAAAAATGGCCGCAGAGCTATTGACAACGCTTCCATCCGGGGAGCGGAAATAATCAGTTTGGGGACCGGCCACAAACTTGAGAGTGTCGCTAAGAAGTGCGATACCATTCTCTCCGCCGTTTTTAGACTTTGTAAAACGGATTCCTCCTACATTGATATTGCATGTAGCGAGTTTAACGTTTTCCGTTGTAACTTTCTTGTCAGAACTTCCTTCTTTTTTCTCTGACTCTTTCTGGGTGCATCCAGTCATAGCAAGACTTGCAATGATTGCGATAAATACCAATTTTTTCATTGTGATATTGATTTGATTTTTATTAAATTGCAACTTCCTTGTGATTTATTTGCGGTTGCAAAATTAGATTGAATATAAGATGTGCGCAATACTGATTTCTAACCAATTTTCGCATCAGTTAAATATAGATACCAGTTTTATTTATTGAATATCAACCCTCTACGGCCGACAACCAACGAATTGTCTGGAACATCCTGAGTTATAGTACATCCATGTGACATGACACATCCATTTCCGATACAAAAACCACCTGCAACAATTATAGTTCCAGTACCAAAAGAGCAATGAGTGCCAATTCTTGTTCCCGGAGACAAAACAAGTTTCCCACCTATAATACTATAATCTCCTATATAGATGTCATCACCTTCTCCAGTGCAATAAATATAAGCACCGTTTGCAAGAGAAACACCTTTGCCAAAGTGAATTGGAACGGAACTAAAAATACGTTCAAATCCATTGTGCATTACCGTTATACCTGCTTCAATTTCTAATATACCGGCTGATTTGTTCATACAGATATTTCGCTTTTGTTATATGAATGCAAAATTAAGAACCAATAATATCCGGTGCAACACTGATTTCTAACCAATCATGAAGCAGGCATGCACATTAAATAAGGTTCATTCTTAATGCAATTTCTACTGCGGCTGCGGTATTGGCAACTTTTAATGTCGCTAAAATATCCTGACGATGGCGATTAACCGTATAAATGGATATGTTTAAGTTGCCGGCAATTTGTTTGCTTGGCACTCCTTTGGCTATCAAGGACAGTATTTCAAGTTGTCGGCGGCTAAGAATTTTACGGTCACTCGCTTCGTATATGTCTCGTCCAACCGTTTCTCCGGTCAATAGATTGACAATTATTCCATCTTGTCGGTTATGGGAAATAGGGTACGGGATGTAAGTGCATAGACCGAGAAAAACACTTCCGTTGGCACTACAGCTGAAATATCTCGTTGTATGGAGTATTTTGACTTTTTCATTGTCTCCGGCCCGGTAAAAACTGAGGATACATGAAGCTGAAAAATTTGTCTTTTCTTTTATTGAACGTTCTTTTATAAAGTTGAAGAAACGAAGTTCCAATACATGACGTTCAATAAGTTCGTCTTCTTTTGCATGACTGAATACGATGTCCTCAAAGGCAGAATTACGGTCTACCATATATTCTGGAAGATTCATTATAGTTTGACCGAATTTTCCGGCATAAATATGGCATTCGTTGTTCTGAAAATCTGATACAACTGCTATGCCTTCTGTTGCTAATGCATAACCGTTTGCACACGCTTTTGCTTGAGCGAGTAATAGTTCCCTGTTATCCGAGGCTTCAAACTGTTGATCTGTCAAAAGCGATTTTAGTTCATTTTCTTGCTTCATTCTGAATTGATCCCTATTCCCACCATTACGGAGTAGTGCCATTTAAGTTTTGTTGCAAAATTACTAATAATAATTGATTTAGATAATAAACGCGGATAGATTTAACTGATAATCAATAAAAATAATTCTATGGTAATATAATAAGAATGGCATAATAGAACGTGAATTGTTCCTTCATGAGTTTTATAGTCTGGTGGTACGTTAGTCGGCTCTTTTGTTTAATGTATTAAATTTCAGAAGCCCACGCTAAATGCTCAAAATAGCTTTTTCAATGTTGGGTTGAGAAGAAATCCGATATTCGTTTTACTGCTTCAATCTTAGTTTCCATAACTACATCGGCATAGACTTGTGTAGAATTTATACTTGTATGTCCGAGCAATTTACCGACCGTATATAAGTTGCCTCCGGCAGACAATGACAACGTAGCCATCGAATGCCTTGCCGTATGGAAACTGGCGTTCTTTTCTATCCCTGCGGCAGCAGCCATTTTCTTAAGGCATCTGTCGCAGGCACTAAGACAGGTCATGTCGAATATCTTTTGCCCCGGCTTGCAGCCGTTTCTATCCGGTAGCCATTTCAACACAGACTGGTTCAATGGGATTGTTACCTGTTTCCCTGTCTTTCGCATGGATTGGGGATGCCTAACAAGTTTTAGACGGCCTCTTTTCATTATTCTTACACAAAAAATAAGGCTTTCGCGCTGAAATTCAGCATGAAAGCCTTTGTCATGTCATAAATTTTTAGTAAATTTGGGTTGTAGCTAAATCACTAATAATCAAAACATAACGTGGCAAAGTTAGCAATAAAATCTGATAGTAGAAAACAAAATCTGCTCCTTCCACCATCACTGGAAGAACTCGTGCCTGAAAATCACATGGTGAGGGTTGTCGACGCGGTCATAGACCGTCTTGATATCAGCGATATTCTCTCGACCTACCGGGGCGGAGGCAACAGTGCCTTTAATCCTAAGATGATGCTCAAGGTGCTGGTCTTCGCATATCTGAGCAATGTCTACTCCTCCAGGCGCATTGAGGAACTCCTCAGGAGGGATATTTATTTCATGTGGCTTGCAGGAATGAAGCGTCCCGACTTTGAACTGCACCCCAAAAGTTAGACAAAAAACTTTTGGGGTGCAGTTCACTTTGGTTGTTAGACAGCCTCTCTGCGCAGTTTAAACAAGTGGTTATTTGGGCAGATTGAATGCCACGGTCATTTCGCTCATCTGCTCGTCGCTCATGCCGTCAGGCTCGAAGCCCATGTTTTTTGCCGCTATATAAATCAGCGCCGATTTGTTGAGCACATCTACCTGGTCAAATGCCTGCATGATGTCGTTTTCAACGGCAAACACGCCATGCTTTTCCCAAAGCGTCACATCGTAGTCGCCAAGCTCACGGATTGTAGCCTCGGCAAGCTCGTTGGAGCCTGGAAGACGATAGGGGATTATGCCAAGTCCGCGCGGACAAAATGCCTTTGTCTCCGGAATCATGCTCCATAACAGGCGGGTGGCGACATCTTTGTCAAGGAATTTCTTGCAATGAGACATCGCCACAAGCTCAATCGGGTGAGTGTGGAGCGAAGCTTTGTAGGTAGAGCCTTTCCCTATCAAGTAATTATGTACTGCAAGGTGGGAGGGCAGTTCCGAGGTGGGCTTCACGGGATTGTCGGCTATGATAACATATGACGCGCAGTCGTCAAGGATACGTATCACCGAACCATTTTCCATCGGGAAGCGCGCGAGGTCACGCATGCGTTTGTTGGTGCCTTTGCAGAAGAAATAACACCCTTTGAGGTGGGGAAGTGTGGCACCAATCGGATAGACGGGGCTGATGGGGGACATGGCACGTATGGCATCGTCAACATATTCGGTGATGTTGACGGTGATATTTCCGCCGTTACGTTCTGCCCAGCCTTTTTGCCAGAGATATCCGGCTACTTCTGCCACTTGCTCGACTTCGCGGGCAAGTGACGGGCGATTGTCTAATATAGAACTCATTGTTGTTATTCAATAAAAAAGTTGTTAGCCTATAAGTTGAGGAAGGAAGCATGATACGATAAGCACCACTATGCCCGTGACGAGCACCGCGATTGTCTTTGTCGAGCAGCCTTTCCATTCCTTGAGGATTATGCCCCAGACATTTGAGAACACCACGTTCAATGCCATGAGTATACAGAACGAGAGGGTCATGAGCGTCGGTGAACCGGTAAGAAATCCCTTTCCGAGAGCGAGCCCGAAAAACTGGCTGTACCACAATGCTCCGGCAAGCAGGCAGAAAAGCAGGTTGTTGGCGAGCACACCGGTCATCTTGTAGTCGCCCCACGTCTTGTTTTTCTGATTCTGATAGAAGCAATAGATGGCATTGGTCACAAATCCGCCGAGTGTCACAAGGAATGTCGCCGGAAGAGTCTTGTAGATGTCGGGGGTGAGATTGCCGAAATTGATGTCGCTGCCAAATTCGAGACCAACGTTGAAGCAACCGCTCATGAAACCGGCAACGAGCGCGATTGCAATGCCCTTCGGGAAATTGAAATCTTTTACAGCCGCCTTTTTCTCCTCATCGCTCAATGTTGACGCTTTCATCGAGCCGGCAATACCGATAATGGCAATACCTATGAGTGTGACCACTATGCCGAGTATCACCGAAAATGTAAGCTGCGACAGCGGGTCGTTTTCGGGGAAAAATATGTTGAGTATTACCGGTCCGAGCACGGTACCGAGTGCGGCACATGTGCCAAGCGCGATTGATTGCCCGAGCGCCACACCAAGGTAGCGCATGGAAAGTCCGAAAGTAAGTCCGCCTACACCCCATAGTGCGCCGAAAAGCATGGTCAGCCCTATGTTGAGCGATTGTGACGGTACAATCAGCTCACACAGGGAATGCCCTTCGGGTACGGCAAGGAGTGCCCCTAAAAATGGGAGGACAAGCCATGCAAACACACCCTGCACAATCCAGTAGCTTTCCCAGCTCCATGATTTAATCTTGTTGATGGGTACATAGCAACTCGATTGGCAGAAAGCGCCGACGGCGATTATCAGCAGTCCTAATAGTATCATCGCTTGCCGGTGACGTCATGTTCATATTTTTCCACGGCGGCGATGTAGGTTTCTCCGACCGGGACATTGTTACGGAGGCAGAACATGTCGTACACGGCATTCCACGGAAGCACCTTGCACTCTTCAAGCATGGCGAGACGCTGGAACTTCTTGTCGTCAAGTTCAAGCTTGCGTATCGCTTCAGTCGGTTCGAGGAGAGCGCGGAGCATACTCTTCTGCGCTGCGCGGCTACCGATTACATATGCGCCGATACGGTTGAGGGTGCCGTCAAAATAGTCAAGGCCGTAGTGTACGCGGTTGAGTGCGCCTGCACGTACAATCTCGCTGAAAAGGTCGAGAGTGGGGTCGTCCATGATTGTCACGTGGTCAGAGTCCCAGCGTACGGGACGCGATACGTGAAGCATCAGTTCAGGCACAAACAGCAACATGGCAGATACCTTGTCGGCAACACTTTCAGTCGGGTGGAAATGACCGGTATCGAGTGTAATCATCATGTCGTTTTTGGCAGCATAGGCGGTGTAAAAATCGTTGGAGCCTACTGTGTAGCTTTCAAGTCCGATACCAAACACCTTTGACTCCACGCAATCTTTCATCCAGTCATATTTATGCTCGAAAATCTGGTCGAGTGAATCTTTCAGTAACTCGCGGTACATGTAGCGGTTCACGGTAATATCCTTTGAGCCGTCATGTATCCATGTGTTCATGATACAGGGGTCTTGCTGTGCCTCGCCGATAGCTTGGGAGATGGCGCGGCAACGTTTTGAGTGCTCGATCCAGAAATCGCGTATCGCCTTGTCGGGGTTGGCAAGGCTCAGGTCGCCGCTTTTGGGGTGAGAAAAAGATGTAGAGTTAAAGTCGAGTTTTATGTCGTTGGCTTTAGCCCAGTCAATCCAGCTTTGGAAATGCTCTACCGAACACTGGTCGCGGTCTACATATTTGCCGCCGAAATCGCCGTAGATTTCATGGAGGTTAAGACGATGCTTTCCCGGTATGAGGCTCATGGCATAGAGTATGTCGGCGCGCAGCTCGTCGATGTTGCGCGCTTTTCCGGGGTAATTGCCATTGACCTGTATGCCACCTGTCAGCTCACCGCCGGTATTTTCAAATCCGGCAACATCATCAGCCTGCCAGCAGTGTATGCTGAGGTGAAAATCCTGCATCTGCTCAAGTACTTTTTCGGTGTCGACACCTATGGCGGCATAGCGTTCACGGGCTATTTCATACGCCTTTCTGATAGTATCTTCTTTCATGATAGTTTATGATTGTTTTGGTAAGTAATTTTTTGTTTCTGTAGAGTTGATAGCCACATTGCGCATCTCATTGAGGTCACCGACCCTTCCGCAGGCTCTCAGTTGCACAAGGATGTTGCCGAGTGCGGTACATTCACCTGGACCGGCAACTACCGGAATGCCTGTCTCGTCGGCGGTAAGCTGCATAAGATACTTATTGTAAGAGCCGCCGCCTATTACATGAAGCCTGTCGATTTTCACCGGCGCTATTTCCCGCAGCATACCGAGCACCTCGTTGTATCGTTTTGCCAGGCTGCGGAATATTACGCGTATATAGTCGGCAGGTGTCTCCGGTATTTCCTGACGTGTCTGTGCGCAATATGAATTGATGGCACGGGTCATCACTTCGGGATGGGCAAACGCAGGGTCGTCAGGGTTGATGATGCTTTCACATTGCGAGGAGAGATATAACGCCGACAGCTCTGCTACATCGGTCGGGGCATCTTTAAATTCATCACGGCAGCGTTCAAACAGCCATAGTCCGCATATGTTTTTAAGGAGACGCGTTGTCCCGTCGATACCTCCTTCGTTGGTGAAATTGTATTGTCGGCTCTTATCGGTGATTACCGGCTTCTCCGATTCAACTCCGAGGAGCGACCATGTGCCACAGCTCAGATAGGCGTAGTTTTTGTCGGGGGTGGGGACGGCTATTACAGCCGATGCGGTGTCGTGCCCCGCAACAGCTATTACCGGCACATCGCCCAATCCGGTATAAGCCTGCACATCTTTTGACAATATGCCTATCGTTTCTCCCGGATTGACGATTTTTCCGAATTTGTTGGTCGGTATACCGATTGCAGAGAGCAATTCTTCATCAAGGGTTCCGGTGTTGGGGTTCAACATCTGTGAGGTCGATGCCACGGTATATTCGGTTACCGCGTTTCCGGTGAACATAAACGCCAGGGCATCAGGAATAAAGAGTATCTTGTCAGCTTTCTTTACAGCATCAGCATTGTTGCTCATCATTGTATCAAGCTGAAACAGGGTGTTGAAGTCCATAAACTGAATGCCTGTAAGCGCGTAGGTCTTTTCCTTTGGGACTTTCTTGCTGAATCTTTCTACCGCGCCCTCTGTGTGGCTGTCGCGATAGCAGTGGGGGAGTCCTCCGAGCGAGCCGTCGGCATTGAAGAATGCCACGTCACATCCCCATGTGTCGATACCGATGGTCGCCAGACGTGCCATAGGCGATATTTCGGCAAGTGTCTCTCCGCATTTCTTTAGTCCGAGCAAAACCTCATGGTAGATGCCGGGCAGATTCCAGTAGAGGTGTCCGTTAATGGGAATCATCGGATTCTTGAATCGGGATATTTCCTGCATCTCCACCTTTTTCCCGTCAAATGTAGCGAGAATCGTGCGACCGCTTGTCGCCCCAAGGTCTATTGCAAAGTGATAAGTTTTGTCCATTATGGTATTGATATTATGGTTGTTTAGTCTTGGCTTTTAAGATATTTTTTAAGCGGGCATGTGCTCTCCCTGAGTCCGTCGGCGATGCTTTCGGCGTTGAGACGTGCTCCTGCAAGTGAAGAGTGGGTATGGTCATTTTTGAAATAAGGAGCGCATCTTTCCTTTCCGAGTTTTTGGAATTTCTTGCCGGAAATGGAATTGAGGTCGATAAAACATGCACCGCCTCTTTCTGCAGCCTCGCGTGCCCACAATCCGAATGTCGACGCATTGCTTTCAATAGAGTCACCCTGCCATTTGTTACGGGGTGTATGACTTAAAATGATTGGGACTGCACCTTTTTCGCGTGAGTCCATTATGAACTTACGCAGATACCATCCATAAGTGTAGATGACCTGGTTTCTTCCTGTTGCCGCCATCTTGAATACCTTGCTTTCGTCGCCTGAGCCGTGAAGCTCGCCACGTGCTTTACCGGTGTTTATTTCTCCGCCGTCGTTATGGCCGAACTGGATAAGTACAAAATCGCCGGGACGCAATGCCCGATAAATCTTGTCCCATCGCCCTTCATCAAGAAATGTGCGGGCACTTCTGCCTGCAAATGCGTGATTCTCTACGCTTATGCGGTCGAGGTCAAACAGCGTGTCAATCACGCTGCCCCAGCCCCACATGCTGTTGTCGTCGCTATCTTCATTTTTCACTGTGCTGTCGCCTATGGTGAAAAGCACCGGCTGTCCGTCTCTCCTTGTCGCTCCCGTAATTGTATCGACAGGTTGTGGTAAAAGATAATCTTTTAGAGAAACGGAGTCAAGTGAGGCGATACCTTCCACCGCCGATTCCGCGTTTATCCTCGCGCCAAATTCCGAGGTGTGGATACGGTCGAGATAAAACATGGTCTTTACCTTCTCCTTACCGAAACGTTCGTATTTTGCCGCGGTGATTTCGTTGAGGTCGACAAATGGTATTTTCTCGATTTCGGCGACTTGCCGCGCCCATAGCCCGAAAGTAGTGTTGACACGAGATATTACGGTGCTGTCGGCATCGTCCCATGCATTTCTCGGAGTCAGGGAGAAAAGTATCGGGCGACCGCCACGCGACTTTACATCACGTACATATCGGCGCATATACTCCCCGTAAGTGTACACGGTGTCTCTTACGCCGGTTTCCTGTATGGTCACGGCAAGCGATTCGTCACCTATGCCCGGAATCGAGGCACGGGCGCGTCCGCTGTCGTAGGGACCGTTGTCGTTATGCCCAAGCTCTATAATCACCCAGTCACCTTCTTTTATGCCTGAAAGCACATCTGTCCAGAGGCGGGTGTAAAATGTGCGGCTGCTCATGCCGCCGAGAGCATGATTCTCAACCGTAATCTTTTCATTATCGAAATATTCGGGTAAAAAGTACCCCCAGCCCCATTGTCCGTTGGAGCCGTTGCCGAGCGTGCCGGTACGCATGGTGGAATTTCCGACAAGAAACAATACCGGGTTGTCACCTATGCGTGATGACCCCGCGACAGGTCGGACTGTACGCGCCTTATTCAGGCTGTCAAGGGTATTGTCTATTACATTATTGTCATCTTTTACCGGCGCGGGTATTTTTCCCTGAGCTTGTGACACGGCTGCCGCACCAAGCAATGTCAGGGCGATTACATGACGAATGACACTCATTGCCGTGTCGTTTAGTCAAGGTGAAATACTTCTTTGACCGGAATGGTGACAGGGGAGTTGTCGGGATTCACTTCCATTATGTCAGCCATGTAATCCCACCATTTGCGAGTAATCTCATCGGCTGCCTCCGCATTTTGCGAGTCTGACTCTCCGGTCACTTCCTGATAACCGAAAAGTATGTTGGTGTCCTTGTCCCAGAAAATGGAATAATTTTTTACGCCTGCATCGGCAAGCTGTTGTTTTAACTCTTGCCATAACTCAGCATGGCGACGCTCATATTCAGCCTCACATCCGGGCTTTAAAAACATTTTAAAGGCAAATCTTTTCATGATATATCAGGTTAAAACGTGGGGTGATACACTCACTCTGCACACAAAATTAGTCAAAACTCGCTAAAGATACAAATTGAATAATTAACTTTGTCGCAATAAACCAAGTTGACCATGAAAAAGAAGTGGGTGTCTATATTTTTAAGTGTATATATGTTGCCGGCATTGCTTGCCGGAAGGGAAATAGTCGATTTTAACCGTGGGTGGAGTTTCCGCTATGGTGATATTGACCGTGATGTTGTCGCAGCAGGCATGGATGATGACGATTGGATTGCTGTTAACCTGCCTCATGACTTCCAGATACATCAGCCTTGGGTGGCGCCGTCGGCTGATGAAAGTGCCGATATGTCCAACTCTGTCGCCAACGTGAAGAGCCGCCTCAGCAGCCGTGGCTTCAAGGAGATGGGCCTCGGATGGTACAGGAAGAGTTTTGTGCCTGACTCTGCGTGGTCAGGAAAGCGTGTATCGGTCGATTTTGGCGGTATAATGCTTGTTGGCGATGTATATCTTAACGATGAGCGGGTAGGAGGTACCGATTACGGATATCTCGGTTTTGAAATAGACCTCACCGATAGATTGCAGTATGGCAAGCCAAATGTAATAGACGTGGTTGCCGATACCGGCGAGCCGGAAAACTCCCGATGGTACACCGGCGGCGGACTGTTTCGCGATGTGAAATTTGTCGTTACTGACAAAAATCTATATTTTGACCGCCATCCGGTATATATCACCACTCCGTCGGTGAGCCGTGATAGCGCATCGGTTGTAATCATGGCACAAATCTCTTCGCGTCTCCGTGACATAAAAGAGTTGCCTATGAGGTTGCGGGTGATGTCGCCGGTAGGTGACACCATAATTGACAAGCCTGTCGCAGTCCCCTTTAACCGTCGCCAAAGAACACGTGAGTATCGGATAGATTCCATTACGATAACCTCCCCTTCGTTATGGGAATGTGAGTCGCCCTCACTTTATACTGCGCAGTTAGAGTTGTATAATCCTGACGGCACAGTTGCCGATTGCGTGGAGGAGACATTTGGCATACGGTCTGTTGAGTATTCGCCTGACTTCGGACTAAAGCTTAATGGAAAGAAGGTGTTACTGAAAGGTATCGCCAACCATCATACTCTCGGCGCACTTGGTGCGGCGGCTTTTGAACGCGCCATGGAAAAGCGCATATTGATGCTGAAAGATTTCGGATTCAACCATGTGCGCACCTCTCATAATCCTTACAGCGAGTCATTCCTTGACCTGTGTGACCGTCACGGTATACTCGTTGTGGATGAACTGTATGACAAGTGGCTTACCAAATATGCCGGAGGTCGCAACGAGTGGATTAACCAGTGGCAGAAAGATGTGCCTGAGTTTGTGAGGCGCGACCGTAATCATCCGTCGGTGATAATGTGGAGTCTCGGCAATGAATTGCAGACATTGTGGGATATACCCTATGCCGACTGGGGAGTGACACCTTACCGTCTGCAACGTGAGCTCCTGCACCGTTACGACACGACACGTCCCGTCACGGTGGCAATGCACCCGCGTGGCCGTCATCAGACCACCGACTCGCTGCCTGCGCCGCTTGTGATGGAGACTGATATCGCCTCCTATAATTACCGCTACATGTATTTCCCGGGTGACAGCCGGCGTTTCCCATGGATGATTTTTTACCAAAGCGAAGCCAATACGTCCAACATGGGACCCAACTATTTTGACATGAATCTTGACAAGGTGGTAGGGCTTGCCTATTGGGGCATGATAGACTATCTCGGAGAATCGCGCGGCTGGCCGGCGAAAGGGTGGAGCGAAGGAGTGTTTGACATCTCTCTCGAACCTAAGCCTCTTGCTTACTTCCTGCGCTCGATATTCAAGCCTGAAGAGCCTGTGGTGCATATTGCTGTCGTAGAAGGAAAGGAAGATGCAATATGGAATGACGTAAATGTAGGCACACTGCGCCTGAGTGACCACTGGAACCGGGAGGCTGGTGCTGTTTTGAACCTCTATACATTTACCAACAGCGATGAAGTGGAGCTTAAGGTCAACGGGAAGAGTCTCGGACGTAAGTCTAACAATCGCTCCGACTCAAAAGAGCGTAACCGCATACTTTGGGAAAATGTGCCCTATGAGTCAGGATATGTCGAGGCGATTGCTTATCGTGCCGGTGAGACTCGCCCGGTAGCGCGTCAGAAGGTCGAGACTACAGGCGCGGCAGTCGCGATAAAGGCTATCCCCGACAATGACACATGGAATGCCGACGGCTGCGACCTTCAGCACATAAAAATAGTGGCTGTAGACAAGAAGGGGCGGATAGTGCCTGGAGTTGCCGAATCATTGACATTTCATGTTGACGGCGAGGCAGAGATAGCGGGCGTAATTAACGGTGACATCAATAGCAACGAGTCATCCACAGGAGTCAGCAGATGCCTTTACGACGGGAAAGCAACCGTGATTCTCCGCTCGACTTGCAATCCGGGAAATGTCACGGTTACCATAGTTCCGGAAAAGATGAAGCCGATAACCGTAAAACTATCAACATTATTAGTGGCAAATGACGTGGATTTTTTGTAATTTTGCGCAAAATTAAATATATATTCCCGAAATGAACGAATTAGCCAAGACATACAGCCCTGCTGAAGTAGAGGACAAGTGGTATAGCTATTGGATGGAACATGACCTGTTCAAGTCGGTTCCCGATGAGCGTGAACCTTACACAATCGTAATTCCGCCGCCTAATGTGACAGGTATCCTTCACATGGGTCATATGCTTAACAATACGATTCAGGATATCCTGATACGCCGTGCGCGTATGGAAGGGAAAAATGCGTTGTGGGTGCCCGGAACTGACCATGCCGCTATCGCCACCGAGGCAAAGGTCGTGGCAAAGCTCGCCAAAGATGGCATCAAGAAGAGCGACCTTTCTCGCGAAGAGTTTCTGAAGCATGCCTGGGAATGGAAAGAAAAATATGGCGGCACTATCCTTGAACAGCTGAAGAAAATCGGTGCTTCTTGTGACTGGAGCCGCACCGCGTTCACCATGGATGATATCCGCTCAAAGAGTGTGATAAAGGTGTTCTGTGAGCTTTATCGCAAAGGTTTGGTATATCGCGGCAAGCGTATGGTCAACTGGGACCCGAAAGCATGCACAGCATTGAGCGACATCGAGGTAGTGTACAAAGAAGAACACAGCAAGCTATATTATCTCCGCTATAAGATTGTAGGCGAAGATGGATATGCTATCGTTGCTACCACACGTCCGGAGACCATTATGGGTGACACGGCGATGTGTATCAATCCCAAAGACCCCAAAAACCAGCATTTGCGTGGCAAGAAGGTGATTGTACCTCTCGTGGGTCGTGAGATACCGGTGATTGAGGATGATTATGTCGACATTGAGTTTGGTACAGGTTGCCTTAAGGTGACTCCTGCCCATGACATGAACGACAACATGCTCGGTCAGAAGCACAACCTTGAAACAATCGACATATTCAATGACAACGGTACAATCAGCGAGGCAGCCGGCATGTATGTCGGCATGGACCGTTTCGATGTAAGAAAGCAGATTGCCGAGGACTTGAAGAACGCCGGTCTTATTGAGAAAGTGGAGGAATATCAGAATAAGGTGGGATATTCAGAGCGCAATATCGACACAGTTGTCGAGCCGCGTCTTTCCGACCAGTGGTTCTTGAAGATGGACGATATATCCAAGCCTGCTCACAAGGCGGTAATGGAAGACTTCATCAAGTTTGTCCCGGAAAAGTTTAAAAATACATATAACACCTGGATGTCGGAGATAAAAGACTGGTGTATCTCGCGTCAGCTTTGGTGGGGTCACCGTATTCCGGCATACTATCTCCCCGACGGTTCGTTTGTGGTAGCCGAGACTCCGGAAAAGGCGTTGGAAGAAGCTATGAGTGTCACCGGCAATGCCGCCTTGACTCTTGCCGACCTGCGTCAGGACGATGACTGCCTTGACACCTGGTTCTCTTCCTGGCTATGGCCTGTGTCGCTTTTCAACGGTATCCTTGATCCGGGTAATAAGGAGATTTCATATTATTATCCGACAACAACACTTGTGACCGGTCCGGATATTATTTTCTTCTGGGTGGCGCGAATGATTATTGCCGGATATGAATTTGTCGGTGACAAGCCGTTTAATAATGTATATTTCACCGGTATTGTCCGTGATAATATCGGAAGAAAGATGTCAAAGCAGTTTGGCAACTCTCCCGACCCGCTTGATCTTATCGCCAAGTATGGTGCTGATGGAGTGCGCATGGGTCTTATGCTTGCCGCCCCTGCAGGTAATGACGTGTTCTACGATGACAAGCTTGTAGAGCAGGGACGTAATTTCTGCAACAAGATTTGGAATGCTTTCCGTCTTGTGAAAGGATGGTCGGTTGCCGACATCGCTCAGCCCGACAGTGCGCGTATCGCCGTAGACTGGTTTAAGTCGCAGCTTGACACGACACTCGCCGAGGTAAGCGACTTGTTTGGCAAATTCCGCTTGTCAGAAGCTCTGATGGCTATCTACCGTCTCTTCTGGGATGAGTTCTCGTCATGGTATCTTGAAATGGTTAAGCCTGCCTACGGAGAGCCTATGGATAAGGCTACTTATGAGGCTACGCTCGGCTATTTCGATACACTGTTGCGTCTGCTTCATCCGTTCATGCCTTTTATCACAGAAGAGTTGTGGCAACACCTTCAGGAGCGCAACCCCGGTGACTCGATAATGTATGCGCAGCTTCCCGAGCCTGCAGCTGTTGATAGCAAGACCCTTGATGCTATGGTTCATGCCAAGGAGGTAATCGTGGGCGTTCGAGGTGTACGTGCTGCAAAGAATATCTCTCCGCGTGATACCCTTGTGCTGAATGTGATTGGCGAATGGGATGACGCCCTTGATGCAGTGGTTAAGAAGCTCGGTAATCTCTCTGAGATTAATTCCGGCGTGGAAAAAGATGCAGCTGCGGCTACATTTATGGTAGGCACTACGGAGTTTAATGTGCCGTTGACCAATAATATTGACGTTGAAGCCGAGCTTGCTCGTCTTAATAAGGATCTTGACTACTATCGCGGATTTCTTGCTTCGGTGATGAAAAAGCTTGGTAACGAGCGATTTGTCAACAATGCGCCCGAAGCTGTTGTTGCTGCCGAGCGTAATAAACAGAAAGATGCAGAGTCAAAGATTGCCACTATCGAGGCAAGTATAAAGGCTCTTGAAGGCAAATAAATTATGAATAAGAGTATTGTCGCGGCACTGTCTGTGGTCTTGGCGGGTTGTAGCTTGTCAGGGGGCGGTGCCGCCGACCTGCCTCTTGTATATGAGCGGGAAAACTGTGGTGATGTTTTCCCGGAAATAAATTTACCTCCCTTTGACTCGTTACCGGAGGAGGCATGTCTGCCCGACCCGTTTTTGTGGGCTGACGGCAGCGGCATGTCTGATGAATTTAGTGACTGGGAGCGTCACCGTTCCGAGATACTTCAGCGATTATGGCATTATGAAACCGGACGCAAGCCCTCTGTAAGCCAAGACAGCGTTGAGGCAAGAATAGTCGCCGACACACTGTATGTCGATATTCATGAACGTGGCGAGTTACTGACTCTCAAATCACCGATACGCTATCCTGAAGGCGATGGTCCGTTTCCCTTGGTAATCGGCATGGGATTTCCTACAGGTTCGCTTCCCGAAAATTTGTTTTTAGACAATGGTGTTGTGGCAATACCATTTGTTTTCCCGCAGGTGATGTCTCATACTCAGACCCGTGGCGACGAACCTATCAACCGCCTCTATCCCGACAATCAGGATATGGGCGCTTACAGCGCTTGGCCGTGGGGTGTAAGCCGACTTATTGACGGACTTGAAAAAGTGGCAGGAGAGTCGCGTATAGATATGAAGCATATCGCTGTCACCGGATGTTCATTTGCCGGCAAGATGGCTCTTTTCTCCGGAGCCATGGATGAACGTATCACGCTTACTATTGCCCAGGAGCCGGGAGGAGGTGGTGTAAACTCATGGCGGGTGTCGGAGACGCTTGGCAATGTCGAGAGGATACACAACACCAATTATGCATGGTTTCTTGAGAGCATGAAGCAGTTTTCCGACAGCAATGTTAACCGGTTGCCCATCGACCATCATGAGGTGGCGGCACTTATCGCGCCACGAGCGCTCCTAATACTTGGCAACACCGACTATGAATGGCTTGCTGATGAATCGGGATATGTGTCGGCTAACGCGGCTCGTGAAGTGTGGAAGCGTTTTGGTATTGCTGAGCGCATGGGTTATTCGATAGAAGGAAATCACATGCATTGTCAGCTGCCGGAAAGCCAATATCCGGAAGTAGAGGCGTTTATAAAACGTTATCTGCTTGACGCGGATACGATTGACACTAACGTCACTAAAGCGCCGATGTTTGACCGGGTTGACTGGCGTAAATGGGTCCCTTGGGCTAAGCCTGATAATCAGAAATAGTAGGTGGCTGTAACAGAGACTCTGTTTTCGTGAAATGAGATGTTGCCGGGCATAAGGTCGGTGAGACCGATTGCTGCATCTATTCCCACCCAAACATAGCTTACAGGTATGGCGACACCCACTTTCCAGGCGCAATCAAAGTTGCGGTGGTCATTTATTCCGAATATATCGGAGTCATAATCGTCGCCAAAATTCTCAGGGTGTTTTGCATGTGCCCCTTTGCTGATTGTGTAGCTTAACTCGGCTCCGGTATATATCGCGAGTCTCCATGTATCGTTAAAGGATATATCATATCCGAAATGTAGTGGAAGGCGGAAACCTGCCTTTCTGACACTTACATCTTCTGTCGAGATTGGATAGCTACTGCCCATTATTAATAAATCCTTAAAAGAGTAGGTGTCATAGAAAAAGTTTAATCCGGGTTCAAAATAAAAGCCACTCGCAATCGGTTGGTAATAAACTCCTCCGATAGAAAATCCATATCCGGGTTTATACATGTCGACATGTGTGTCGCCGGCATTAAATTTACCGGGGATGTCCAAATCAAAAGCGGCACGTACGCCCCAGTTTCCTTTTTCCGCTGCCGTCACATTAAATAAGGTCAAGAAGATGCCGGCAGATGCAATTAACTTTTTCATGACAGGAAATATTTATTTAGTTTTTTTAATAACGCGCTTCCTTGTGGCTATATTGTACATTTGTTTGTATAAAAGGTTATTTAGAATTAATTTTGTACTGACTAAAATTCAAGAGAAATGGCAAAAAAGGAAATCCCCGTATTGCTTCTTACCGGCTATCTCGGGAGTGGCAAGACAACTTTGCTTAACCGTATTCTCGCCAATGAGAAAGGGATACGTTTCGCTGTAATTGTAAATGATATAGGCGAAGTCAATATTGACGCGTCACTGATTCAGAAAGGTGGCGTGGTAGGTCAGGAAAAGGAGAGCGATGACCTTGTGGCTCTTCAAAACGGCTGTATATGCTGTACATTGAAGATGGATCTTATAGAGCAGATAGCCGACCTGGCGGCTACCGGCAAGTTTGACTACATCGTTATTGAGGCGAGCGGTATCTGCGAGCCGGCACCGATAGCCCAGACCATCTGCTCAATACCTGTGATGGAGGAGTATTACAACCGTGGAGCCGTGCCCCGGCTTGACTGCATAGTCACAGTCGTGGATGCGCTACGTATGAAAGATGAGTTTGCATGTGGCGACAACCTTACCAAGAAAGAGATAGGGGAGGATGATATTGAAAATCTTATTATCGAGCAGATTGAATTTTGCAATATCATTTTGCTCAATAAGATTTCAGAAGTTACGCCTGAAGAGGCAGGCCGCATCAAGGCTATCATACGTGCCATCCAGCCCAAGGCTGAAATCGTGGAGTGTGATTACGCCGATGTGGAGCTTGACCGCATCATGAATACCGGAATGTTTAATTTTGAAAAAGTTGCGACATCGGCGGCTTGGATTCAGGAGCTTGAACACCATCACGACGATGATGACAACCATGACGAAGAGGAGCATCACCACCATCATCACCACGATGATGACCACGGTCACCACTGCGATTGCGGACACCATCATCATCATCATGGAGAAGGGGAGGCTGAGGAGTATGGCATACAGACATTTGTATATTATCGTCGACCGGCATTTGACTTAAACAAATTTGATTACTTCCTTGCGAAGCAGTTCCCGAAAAATATCATACGCACAAAGGGGGTAATCTATTTCAATCATAACCGCGACATGTCATTCCTTTTCGAGCAGGCAGGCTCGCAGAAAAAGTTGACTCAGGCGGGATTGTGGTTTGCCACGGCTCCGGAAGAAGAATTAGACAGGTTGATGGCTACAGAGCCGGGACTTGCCAAAGATTGGGATCCTGTATACGGCGACCGAATGATAAAGCTTGTGATAATAGGTCAGCATCTTGACCGCGAGGTTATCGAGGATATGCTTGACTCCTGTCTTGCCAACCGATAGTTTTGACTTGACATAAAAAATGGTCGCACCGTAAATCTTAACGATGCGACCATTTTCATTATAGATAATAATTTTTCAGTACACTGAAATGGTCGTCAAGTTCAAACACCCAGGGTGAGCCGGTCGGAATCTCGACATCCATTATTTCTTCAGGAGTAAGGTGCAGGAGCATCATCGCAAGTGCCCGCAGGCTATTGCCGTGGGCTGACACCAACACGATGTTGTAGAGGTGAATCTTTGGAGAAATCAATTCTTCCCAACATGATTTTACGCGTGCAATAGTGTCTTTAAGTGACTCGGTAAGCGGCAATTCGTCGTAGGCAAGGTGCATGTAGCGGGTGTCATTACCCGGATAGCGCGGGTCATCGAGTGAGAGTGCGGGAGGCTGGACATCGTAGCTGCGTCGCCATATATGTACTTGCTCATCACCATATTGCTTTGCCGTCTCGGCTTTGTTTAGCCCCTGCAATGCCCCGTAGTGCCGTTCATTCAGGTGCCAGTCTTTCTTTACCGGCACCCAGTCGCGGTCCATTGCCGATGCAGCAATCTGGAGAGTGTGTATAGCCCTTTTCAGATAGGAAGTGAAATAATATTCCGGAAATATACCTGCTTCAAGCATTTTTTCTCCCGCTTTTCGCGCTTCCTCCCGACCTTCGTCGGTAAGGTCAACATCGGTCCAGCCTGTAAATCGGTTTTCAAGATTCCAGAGGCTCTGTCCATGCCGGAGTAATATTACTTTCTTCATGACGGTCATGATTTTGATTTCGACTCAAGCTTGTACATCGGCAGCATGAAAATCCATGTAGCGATACAGAACGGTGCCGTAAGGGTGGCTATGCCCACCGGAGAGAGGAATGCGTCAAGACCTGCCTGGACAAATACCGTGAACACCACGGCGGCAAGCGAGTAGAAAAATGATTTTACGGACGGCTTGTAAAAGGTACATCCGATGGCAATACCTGTCAGCACCGGAGAAAATCCAAACAGTCCGTTTACGATGTCGGCATGGTCGGCATTAAAGATAATCGCTACCGCAAGTGACACCGCCGATGCAATCATTGCCCATGCGGCTGCCCAGCGGCTACATAGGGCGAGCGCTACTATGAAGATTATACCTGTACTCCATGAGTTTACAAGAAATACCTGTGAGATACCCTTGAGCCAGTAGATTACGAGGTCGCCGAAAGAGTAAGAGAGATGTTCCATCGGCACAGAGGTCGGGAGTGCCGCTATTGATTCGCTGACCGGGGGTAGCTGTCCCATCATGCGTGCTGACAGCAGTATAAACCACGAAATAGCGATAAATGGGAATGTGTAGGAAGTGGTGTTGAACGGCGCCAATACATTGTTGAATCCTCTTCGGGCAATCACTGTAAGTGCCGCGCCGAGTATCATCGCCACCCATGCCCACACGGTGTTGCCGAGAAAAGTGAACACTGCACATCCTACCAGAATACCGTTGAACCCCCACAGCCCTTGGTCGCCATCGCTCTTAGACTCGAAGATATAACCGGCGGCTGTAGACACGATAAGACCTACGAGCGCACCCCATGCGACAAGTGGCATGCTTTCGCCATCAGGTCCGTAACAACCCCAGAAGATACCGGCCAAAATAAGCAATCCTGTCCAGGCACTTCCTTGAAACATTACTTGCCCGGCTCCTTTAAGTGTCCCGGAAACATAATCCATAAGAGTACGGCGCGGAGCATCGGCTGATTTAACATTGTCTGTCATATCATTAAATTTTAATATGTTTTTTATTTTTTACCGCCAAGGGAAATCGGGAAGTATCGGTTTGCCCTTTACCGCTTGTCTTACGGTTGAGCAAAATTCCCTGATACGGGTCTTGACGGGCTGAGTCTCCATGCCCACGACTTTGTAAAGGAGTCCGGCATTATTTGGCAGGCGGGTAAGTCCGACACCGATTTTGCCATTATCGAAAAATCCCACTTCGGTAGCCTTGTATATCTCCTCGGCTTTCTCCGGCGGGGTGAGCACAATTACATTGGCATACATGTCGAAGCGTCCCATGAGCCCGAGGTTGCGTAACGGATAATTTTTCGGCTCGATAATAAATTTCTCACGGAAGAGCCGCTGACCGTCGTGACGACGTGCGTTGCATGTCACCGAAAGTATGTCGTACTGAAATATCTCGTTGTCGCGGTGTTTCCTTCCACACATGAAAAGCTCGCTGTAAAACAAGGTTGCGGTAGGGTGACATATAATATCGGTATAGGTGATGTAACGGGCATTGCGACAGGGGATGGTTGCTTCGGGGATAAATTCAAGATAGCTCCCTTCTTCCAGAGTGATTTTCTGGTAAAGTGCCGAGAAATTATCTTTCATTTCCGCGATTTTGGTCGCCGCGCCTGTCGTGACATGACCAATTGAGTTGCGCCTCATCTCTATCTCCTGTTCGTAACGGTCACCGTCCACGTTGGGACCTCCCGACGAAAGTATATAGACCACCGGCATTTCCGGCATTGCCTCGTCGCAGTACAATTCTTGCTGTACAATCAGCGGAGCTATACGTTCATGGTCTCTCAATATGCTTTTACCGTCGGAATCAAGTTCAAACCCGAGACGGAGATAGCCTACTTTTCCCGGCGCGCCAAGATACATGGCGCGAGTAGGGTGATTATAGGGCTGCATCTCGCGCATTGCCACCACGCGTTGCATTTCCGGAGCGTTATATACATCTTTCATCGGGAAGTAGTTTTTTTAGTTGCTTTTTGGAGCTTGTTTAATAATAAATGTTACCGTCAGGGCGGTCATTCGTCGAGCAGATTTTTGTTTGCGATGAGGGAGTTATGGGATTCCATAACGACCGAAGAGCAGGCGGAAAGATGCCGGTGAATGACCGACGGGAGGTAATTTGTTTCATATCGTTGATATATTTTTGCATTTGTTTCAAAGTCCGTCAAGAGGTTGAGTGATTATAAAGTTACCTTTAGTCTCGTATATCTTGGTCGCTTTTCACCCTGTTTCTCAGTCGTGTACATAAAGTACACTCCTTCGTCACATGTCGAAAATCGTCTCAAGCTATACGACCCTGACGGCAACATTTATTGTTAAACAAGCTCTTAGTTCTGAACCTTCTCGTGGTCGAAGAGTGCCATTGCCTTTATCAAGGCAACAAGCTCCTCGATACCTTCGCCGGTCATGCAGTTGGTAAACACAAAGGGCTTACCGGGGCGCATCAGCTTGGAATCGTGGTCCATCACTTCCAGTGAAGCGTGTACATATGGGGCGAGGTCAGTCTTGTTGATTACAAGTATGTCACTCTGTGAGATGCCGGGACCATCTTTACGGGGTATCTTGTCGCCGGCGGCAACGTCAATCACGTAGATGAAAAAATCGACCAGCGCCGGAGAGAATGTAAGAGTAAGATTGTCGCCACCCGACTCGATAAGCACTATGTCAGTGTCAGGGAATTTTGCTTCCATCTCTTCTACTGCGGCTATGTTCATTGACGGGTCTTCGCGAACTGCCGTGTGGGGGCATGCGCCTGTCTCTACTCCGATTATACGGTCTTCCAGCAGCACTCCTTTCAGCATACGGCGCACATGCTTGGCATCTTCAGTGGTGACAATATCGTTAGTGATTATAAGCACTTTGAATCCTTCGTTGAGCAGATGTGGCGTAATTGCTTCAATTAAAGCTGTCTTGCCTGACCCTACGGGTCCTCCTATTCCTATTCTGCAGGTACTCATGACTGATAATATTTTTAGTTGAAAGTATTTTTTTGTTTAATTCATGAACATACGCATATTTCCCTTCTCATGTAGCGATGCCATTATATCCATTCCCGGAACAAACGCCCTCATATCTTCATAGTCGGAGTCTTTCACCGTCTGATAGTCGTCGGCGATGCGTTGTGCCATCTCATAGGCTATTTTCTGTGTGTCGTAGTGAGACACTCTCACACATCGCAAAGCCGCGCCGAGTATCATATTAATGACTCCAAATTGCTGTGATGTAAACATGTCTTCTTCCGAAATCCCTGCGTGGTGCATGGCTATTGCCTGTGCTATGGGGTAGGTGCCGGCAGTCACTCCGGCATTTATATCTTTCAGAAACTGTTCCATCATAGGGCAGTCGGTTATATGAACAATGAGTTCCGCCATCTTTTTGCCCATTCGCAATACCATCTGTCGGGCTTCATCGTTCATCTTGCAGAGTATCACCTCTTCATCGGCATGAAGCACTTCCTGATAATTATTGTCGTCGACAGCCCTGTAAGCATGTATTGACGCTATGCCGTCGCTGAATGCCGACTGGATTGACGCCGCTTCTACGTATTGGCGTAATGTGTCGGCATCGTGAACGATTTTTTCGTAAGATGCAGTCTCAAGACCGTTGGAAAATGAAAAGTTTCCTACCGGGAACTGCGAATCGCTCATTTCAAGCAGGCGCATTGTGGATATAATAGACGCTCTCATATCGTGTAAATATGTGTGATGTTGTTTCTTTTTTAGTGGCAATGGGTTGTGCCGTCGGGATGGGTGTGCATGTGAGGCGTGTGGTGCATAGGGTCGGCATGGACATGAGCATGACTTTCCTGAGCCGTACCGCCAAAGAGATTTCGTATCTCATGAGGCGCGAGATATGGTATCACTTCTGTGCCGGGTTGAAATTGGTAGGTGACTCCCGGTATGGAATGGGTGTACATGACACTTTCCATTACTTTCTTGTCGACGGTGAGGGGTACATATACCTTTGTGCCCTTTATCACTGCCGGCCAGTGCTGGTTGCCTATTGCGTGTCCGAGCTCAATGCATGTCTCGATTATCTTTAGCTTGTCTTCTTTCTCGACAGCGGCAAGGTCTATTACAAAAACCGGACTTAGCTCTATGCGCGCCACTATGGCTTTCCCTGTCGCCGGGTCATATTCAAGCACGTCGCCTTCGATGAGCTGATGGTTGCGTTTAAGGGCGACGGCACATTGTGTACCCTTGTCGCCGGTCACAATGAACCGGCTCTTCTGCGCGGTCCATTGGTCAAGCTCAAGGTATTCTACATCGGCTCCCTCTATCTTTTTTGCAAGGTCGGCATTGCCATGAATGTTGCCGATTACTTCGCTGAAAATTTTCATAAATAAGAGTTGTTTAAAGTGAGTTAAATATTCACTGCACGCCTGTTGAAGCGTGCAGTGATATTTGTGTAATCTAATTAACTGAACCAGTAGAGCTGCGCAAGTGACAGGCTTGGTGCCGGTGGAACGTAAGCCAGCTCACCGTCGACATAGACGTAGAATGTCTCGGGGTTGACCTCGATGCGCGGCATTGCTGTGTTGCGCACCATGTCGTATTTTGAAATCTGACGTGTGCCGTGAACAGGATAGCATATACGCTGCAAGCCTAATTTCTCCGGTACGCCCGCTTCGATTGATACACGTGACATAAGGTTGACACAAGTAGTGCTCAATGCCTTTCCGAAAGCTCCGTACATAGGTCTCATATATACAGGCTGCGGGGTAGGAAGTGATGCATTTGGGTCGCCCATCTGTGCCCAGTTAATCAAGCCGCCCTTGATGACCATTTTAGGCTTGGTGCCGAAAAATTCAGGTTCCCAAAGCACAAGGTCGGCCATCTTGCCTTTTTCAATCGAGCCAAGAATGTCGGAACATCCATAAGTGATTGCCGGGTTGATAGTGACTTTTGCGAGATAGCGCAGCACACGGAAGTTGTCGTTGGTATCGCTGTCTTCACGAAGTTTTCCACGTACATCTTTCATGTAGCTTGCCATCTGGAACGAACGCATGAATGACTCGCCTACACGACCCATAGCCTGAGAGTCGCTTGATACCATAGACAGTACTCCGAGGTCGTGGAGAATATTCTCTGCCGACTGCGTTTCGGGACGTACACGGCTTTCTGCAAAAGCCACATCGCTCGGGATGTTAGGATTAAGATTATGACATACCATAATCATATCAAACAACTCTGCCTTTGAGTTGACGCCAAACGGAAGTGTCGGGTTGGTTGATGACGGAAGCACATTTGCCATTGATGCTACCTTAAGAAGGTCAGGTGCGTGACCGCCGCCTGCACCCTCGGTGTGGTAGGTGTGGATAGTCCTGCCATCCATTGCCGCGATGGTGTCTTCCACGTATCCTGCTTCGTTAAGGGTATCGGTGTGTATGGCTACCTGAACGTCAAGGCGGTCAGCTGAATCAAGACATGCCCTGATAGCTGCCGGAGTGGAGCCCCAGTCTTCGTGAATCTTGTAACCGCAACTGCCGGCATAAATCTGCTCGTCGAGAGTCTCTTTTACTGAAGAGTTACCCTTTGCAAGACAGCCGTAGTTGATAGGAATCCCTTCAAAAGACTCAAGCATCTTATACATGTTCCATACACCTGAGGTGATGGTTGTGCCATTTGTTCCGTCAGTCGGGCCTATACCGCCGCCAATCAAAGTGGTGATACCGTTGGACAGACAGTTGTAAGCCTGCTGTGGAGAGATATGGTGAACGTGACCGTCGATGCCTGCAGCGGTAAGTATCAGGTGTTCGCCGGAGATGGCGTCAGTAGACGGACCGGTGACAAGGTCGGGTGAAACGCCTTCCATGATGTCAGGGTTACCTGCTTTGCCTATGCCGGCAATCTTGCCGTCTTTCACGCCGACATCAGCCTTTACCACACCCAGAACAGGGTCGAGGATAGTAACGTTGGTTATCACGAGGTCAAGAGACCCTCCCTTGACTGAATAACGGTTGGCGAGTCCCATGCCGTCACGCAAAGTCTTGCCGCCGCCATATACGACCTCATCACCATATACGCGAAGATCTTTTTCAATCTCGACGTAGAGGTGGGTGTTGCCGAGACGAATTTTATCGCCTACGGTAGGTCCGAACAGGTTATTGTTTTCTTGTCTGGAAATAGTTGCCATAATAGTGAATTTTGAAAGGGATTACTTGGAGGATTCTGCTTCAGCTTCATCTTCGCTGACATTCTTGAATCCATATTCCTCAATTCTGCGGATAGCGCGAATCTTGTCAGGGAAATATGTCGGGGTGTCTTCGCCTCCGGTATATCCGTCGACCAGACCGTTGAAACCCCATACTTTACGCTTGCCGCTGTAGCTTACCACTTCCACTACCTTTTCTTCGCCCGGTTCAAAGCGTATTGCGGTGGTGGCGGGTATGTTGAGGTGGCAACCAAATGTCTTGTTTCGGTCAAATTCAAGATATCTGTTTACTTCAAAGAAATGGAAGTGGGAGCCTACCTGAATAGGACGGTCACCGGTGTTGTGGACTGTGACAGTCGCTGTGTAACGGTCGGTGTTGTAGTCGATAGGAGTCGACTCAAGGATTACGCCGCCTACCGGAACAGGTGTCGCAGGGGTGAAGCCGGGAGTCACGGAGTCGTAGATTGGCGGTACACCGTTGTACACTTTAGTAGGGGTATCACTTGTCTTAGGGGGATTGGATTTGCTGAATCCCTCATTGTTCATAGGCGGGTTGCCCGGTGCCTGTGCATCGGTCGCTTGAATTTTGGTTTTGTCTGTAGCCATGATTTTCTACTTTTATGAGGGGGTGGTTACTTGATAGGATGGTGTATGCTGACCAATCGCGAACCGTCGGTAAACACGGCTTCTACCTGAAGCAGATGTATCATGTCGGCAACGCCTTCCATGACATCTTCTTTTTTCAGCACGTTGGAAGCTTCGACCATCACTTCTTCTACTGTCTTACCGGCACGGGCTTCTTCAAGGGCTGCCGATGTGATGTAAGCAACAGCTTCAGGGTAATTTAGCTTCAGCCCCTTGTTTTTGCGGCGTTCAGCAATGATACCCAGGTTGAGCAACATCAGTTTGTCGATTTCTTTAGGTGTAAGATGCATAACTAAATATGTTTATGTTATATTTTTAACATCTCCTGTTTTCAAATGTTCATCATGTGAAGAAAATTTGTATATTTACCGAAGAAAGAAAAAATACTCTATGAGAAAGAACTTGATATCGATATTGCTTCTTGTATTTTGCTGTCCTGCCTATGCGCAGTGGGCGATGCCTCATATCTCTGTTGCTCATGTCAGGACTGAGCCGCGTCACGGTGCCGAAATGTCAACCCAGGCTCTTATGGGGACACCGCTGAGGGTGGACTCTGTGACTAAATCGGGATGGGTGGCTGTCACGATGCCCGACGGATACAAAGGATATATAATAGATAATTCGCTCACAATGCTTGATGACAAGGCTATGAACGACTGGCGCGATTCAAGCCGGGGTATTGTCATGGCTTCTCATGAAGTGAGGGCTTATGTCGATTCGTTAAGCTACGAACCGGTGACCGACCTTGTCGCCGGCGATATTGTCGCTCTTGCAGGCAATGGCGACGGTCTGCGCCGTAAGATAGTGCTGCCCGACGGCAGGGAGGCGTGGAGTTTCTGTGCCGATATCATGCCTCTTGACAGCCTCGTATTTACCGGAGTTGACCATATTATTGAGATGGCGCGACGTCAGATGGGTGTGCCCTATCTGTGGGGTGGATTGTCAACCAAAGGGATGGATTGCTCGGGGCTTACAAAACTCGCATTTTTTTCATCAGGGTATATCCTCCCGCGCGATGCGTCGCAGCAGGCTGTTGCCGGTGAAAAAGTTGCTGTTGACTCTTTGCAGCGCGGCGACCTTGTGTTTTATGGAAAGCCTGAAACGGGCAGGATAAACCATGTCGCTATCTATGAGGGCGACGGCATCGTGATAGAGGCGGCAGGGCGGGTACGCCGCAACAGGGTTGGAGATGCCGGAAAAGTCATAACGGCACGACGGCTGCACGTGGCGTCAACATCGACCGTAGGGGGTCATCCGTGGTATTATTCGAGAAAGGTTGAGTAGATTGAATCTATTTTTGATTCGATAGCCTCGTCAAGTTCAATTTCGATTGGTTCGGTTTCTAAACGGCGTTCCTGTACGGGAGGTACAGGTGTTGGCGGTTCCGGATGTTTGACCGGAGCCGGCGCGGCTTTAGGTGTCGGTTTGTGCTCTTCTTTAGGTGCGGCTTTCTTTCGGGCTTTGTCGCTTTTGCGCGACACGTGACCCGACGAGTGATAATTTGTGGTGTAATAACGCTCGTTTACATTGCTTATGATTACGCCACGGCTTGCAGAGGCATGAATGAATTGTCCGTCGCCGAGATACAGCCCTACGTGTGACACCTTTTTCTTATCTTTTCCGGTTGCGAAAAAGAGTAGGTCGCCTGTGGTGAGTGCCCCTTTTTTTATCGATTGGCAGAATTTTTGCTGTTGCGCCGAGTTACGCGGTATCGACAAGCCAAGTGCCTTGAAATATACTTTCATGGTCAAGCCCGAGCAGTCTGTGCCGGAATAGTCGGAGCCTCCGTAGCGGTAAGGCGTGCCGAGCCATGTCAGTGCTTCCTCCACTATGCGTTTATCTTCGCCGCTCAATTTCTCAGGGTTGAAAGAGAGTCCGCCTATATATGGGGTGTCCTTGCCCGGTCTTACCGACGGCTTGGATGACTTACAGCCGCTAAGCAGAAGCATAGCGGAAGCAAGCATAATCAGGATGATATTTATGATGTGGCTGCTTTTTCTCATACGGTCACAAATTTAATAAATTAATCGCCCTGTCAAGACTATTTTAACATCATATAATAAAAAATGGGAGGTATCAGCCGTGACTTGATACACTCCCGTTTGATGAGATTGCCGATGGCTTGCCTCACTTGCTTTTCTTGAGCCTGAAGCCTGCCTGCATGCCATCGTAGCTCTGTAAGAGAGAGTTGGCACCCTTGAGGGTTGAATTGCCCGATATTGATGCGATTGTGTTGACCAGGCTCATGAGCTTTGACACGTCAAAGGTGATTGAGAGCTGGTTACCTGCCTTGCTTACCGCAGCGTTGAGGCTTCCCATGTTTACCTTTCCCATAGCCTTGAACTGAAATTTCATGAATCCGTCCTGGTCGCCCTGTGAGATGGTGCCTGAAAGCGAACCACGGTTAAACTTCATGGTGAAAGTGCTGTCGGCATTGACTGTAAGTTCCATCTTGTCAAGTCCGGCACGCTGATAATAGGGCGCAAGCTTACTTTCGATAGTGGCTGAGGCTGCTGCGCCACCTGCCTTTTTAAGAAGGTCGTCGCTTTTGAATGCTACAGCCGGAGCAGAGTAGCTCCATGTGCCTGTTAGGTCGGCGGGGGTAAGCTTGCTTGTTCCCAATACGTTTCCGATTACTGAGCCAAGTATGTCGCCAAGACCCGATGAGCTTTTCTCTGAACCCGTAGACTCTGTTGATTCTGTTGACTCGCTTGAACTGCCGCCTATGCCTTTGAGTATATCTTTCTGGTCAAATGATTGAGCCGATACGCTGAAAGTGCATATTAATGCTAAAAGTACGGAATAGATTGTCTTCATAATGAGGTGATGTATTATTTGAGAATATAATTGTTATTCAAGGATTATTTTGCCGAAACAGTCGGGAAGTTCAAACCGTGGTGTCGGGGAATTGACGGGCATCCATGACAAGAAGTGAGGCTGCGAGGTGCCGGACGCACACTTGAAAAAGTTTCCTTTCATTTCCAAGGGAAATTGCGGTGAGTCGATGCCAAGAAATGACAGGGGAATTGCAGTGAGTATATTCCATGTAAACAAGCCTTCAAGTTCGCGGAAAGGGCGGTCGCCACACGATGCGTAACAAGTGATTTCGGCGAGCTTCTCTTCCGGGATGACGCTTTCGGTGCCGTCGGCGGCATGTAGCTTGCCGCTTATTGTGCCGATGCAGTTTATCATCAGGGTCAGATATACCGGTCGGTCGGCGTATGGCTGGATACACATGCCTACACACGAGTCTTCGTAGACCGGGGTGTTGGGCTTGAAATTGACTGCGCGGAGATAGTTGCAACGCACGAAAAAGTCGATATACAGCGTACTGTCGGAGTGAGCCATTGAAAACGTGGTCAATGGATGGTAGGGAAATTGGTCTTTCCATCCGAGTGAGTCGATGGTACGTCTCACCCCGCTTTCTTCAAGAGAGTTGATGATTGTGTCCACGTCTGATAACCGGACATTGCCCAGTGCAGGCACAATGAGTGTTTGAGTGTCTGAGTTCATTGTCATTATAAGGAGATGTAGTCTTTAATACCCATCACAAATCCTACCAGTGCCATGATAAGCAGTATGCTGCCTATTATACGGTTAATCAGCCAGAGCGACCTTACATTGAAATGGGAACGCACCTTGTTGACAAAGAAGGTGATTGTAAACCACCATAACATCGCCCCGCTGAATATGGCGATATAGCCTGATATGTAGTGATAGTAACGAAATTCGGGTAGCAGGAAATTGAAACGGGCAAATAGACCGATTATGAAGAATAATATGAGAGGATTGGAGAAGGTAAGCAAAAAGCCTGTCACGAAGTCCATCCAGTAGGTATTTGGTGATTCCTGCGGGGTGGTAAGCTTGCGTGCCGGATTTTTACGGAAGAGATAGAAGGCAAAGGCTGCGAGCACAATCGAGCCGATAATCTGTAAAAGTAGCTGGTTGGTCTCTATAAAATCGGTTATAAACGATAGTCCGAGACCGGTCAGAAGGCAATAGATGAGGTCGCTCAACGCTGCTCCTATGCCGGTGAAAAATGCCGGCCATCTACCCTTGTTTAGAGTGCGTTGGATACACAACATCCCTATCGGTCCCATCGGGGCCGATATAAGTATGCCTATGGCGATACCGCGGATTACTATGTACAATAGCGATTCCATGGTCTAAATTACATATCCAAAGTTACGTCAAATGTCGGTAAATAAAAAGTTTTAACAAAAAATTAAGACTTTTGACCACTATCAGTAACTGTGATGTTCGCGTCTTGCTGCGTCAATGCGCAGCATGATAAACACGAGGAATGTAAATCCCCAGAGTGATGAGCCGCCGTAACTCAGGAAGGGGAGCGGGATGCCGATTACCGGACAGAGACCTATGACCATGCCCACATTTATGGCGAGATGGAATATGAAGAACGATGCCACACAATAGGCATACACCCTGCCGAATATGGTGGGCTGTCGCTCGGCTATGGTCAACACTCGTAATATCAGTCCGAGGAACAGGAGCAATACCACTGTGGTGCCTACGAATCCTTCTTCCTCGCCGATGGTGCAGAATATGAAGTCGGTATGTTGTTCGGGCACATATTTCAGTTTTGTCTGCGTGCCGTTAAGGAATCCTTTTCCGGCAAAGCCGCCCGAGCCGATGGCTATCTTTGACTGGTTGACATTGTATCCGGCTCCGCGCAGGTCTTCCACGATGCCAAGCGACACTTTTATGCGCTGTTGCTGGTGGGGCTGCAAGACATCGTTAAACACCTTGTTGACCGAAAAGAGGAATATAATAGCGGCAACCGCGCCCCCGACGGTGATAAGGAGCGGCTTTACCGGTCCTTTAAACATGAGCAGCAGGGAGTAGATAAGCGCAACCCCGATTACGGGCAGGAAAAAGGCGAGTCCAGGAATCGCGACGTTACAGAGTGAAAGTATCCACGCGATTATGCCGGTGCCGAGAAACCACAGCAACACATTGCGGGCACCTATCAGCTGCTTACAGTAAGCTGCCAGCATCGCCACGATTATCATCTCAATCATGATGAACACCGAAGCTTCGCCCGAAGGAATGCCCATGATCATCGTCTCGGTATATTTTACCGTGGTGACAAAGAATACTACCGCGCATAGGGCTGCCGCAAGCACCAGTCCGCTCATGCCTTCGCGATATAGCACGAAAAAGAGTGCCATGTAGGCAAGCGCGGAGCCTGTCTCTTTCTGGGCGAGTATCAGCCCGATAGGGAGCATTATGATCAGCAGTGCCTTCAGATAGTTTGCCGGCGACGAGTTGAGGCTGAAATTGTAGGAGGAAAAGAGTTTGGCAAGGGCAAGCGCAGTTGCAAACTTGGAAAATTCGGCAGGTTGCAGGCTCATTGGTCCGAGCACAAGCCATGACCGCGACCCCTTTATGTCGGGCGCGACAAATATCGTGACTATCAGCAGCAGTATAAGCACCCCGTAGATGGGGTAGGCATACGCCTCGTAGATACGGAAGTCAATCAGCAATATCACGAGTCCGGCGAGGAGGGCAAGTCCTACCCAGCGCAATTGTTTGCCTGAAAACTCTTCAAATGAAAAGATGGAGGCATTGTCAAAGTCATAGCTTGCAGCATATACGGAGATTATGCCTCCGGCTACAAGCAAAAGATATATTATTACCGTAATCCAGTCGAGATTACGGAATACTGATGTCGATGTATTAGTGTTTCTTAACTCCACTGCTTATAATCGTATTTGATTCAAACATACGGTCTTCAAGATATTTGCGCTCAGGCGCGATGCTGTCGTTGAGATACTTCTCCATCATGAGTGAGCCTATAGGCACTCCGTAGGTGGCTCCGAAGCCGGCATTCTCGACATAGACACATATCGCAATCTTGGGGTCGTGGTAAGGGGCAAAGCCGATAAACGCGGAATGGTCTTTTCCGTGGGGATTCTGTGCCGTACCTGTCTTACCACATACTTCGATATCTTTCAGGTTGGCGATGCGGCATGTACCGCCTGTGACAGCCATTCTCATGCCTTCCGCCACATCTTCAAAGTGCTGGCGGTCTATTGTGGGGATGCGTCGTTCGGTAAGCTCTTTCGGGAGTACGGTGTCTTGTATCTCCTTGACGACATGAGGCGTTATAAACCATCCGCGGTTGGCGATTGTAGCACATAGATTTGCAATCTGGAGCGGTGTCGCAAGTATCTCGCCCTGACCTATGGCAATTGATATGATAGTGTTGGCACTCCAGTGACCTTCGCCATAGACTTTATTGTAAAACTGTGCGTTAGGGATAAATCCGCGGCTTTCACCGGGGAGGTCGACCCCTAATTTGTAGCCATACCCGAGCGATACGAGATGACGCTTCCACACCTCGAAAGCTTCTGCAACGGAACCATATTTAGCGCGTTTGCCATCGAGCATCGCCTTGAGACCCCAACAGAAGAATGCATTACACGAGGTCTGGAGGGCCGGCTTAAGCGCGATGGGCGAGCCGTGACCATGGCATCCTACACGCAATCCGCCGTTGATAAATCCCCGGTAACAGGGATAAGCTGTAGAGAGTGTGATAATATCTTCCTGACGCAATATGAGTCCCTGACTCGGCTTGAAAGTGGAGCCGGGAGGGTAGGCACCCATGAGTGCGCGGTCATAGAGCGGCTTGTAGAAGTTGTTGACCAGTTCCTTGTAGTTGGCTCCGCGTTCCCTGCCCACGAGTAACTTGGGGTCGTAAGTGGGGCTGCTGACCATCGCAAGTATCTCGCCGGTTGCAGGCTCGATGGCGACAATGGCGCCAATTTTGTTCTGCATCAGTTTCTCGCCATACATCTGGAGGTCGATATCAAGACTTAGCTTGATGTCACGACCTGACACAGGAGCCACATCGTGGGCGCCGTCATCATATTTTCCTTTGATACGTCCGTAAGCGTCCCTGATAAGAATCTCCACGCCTTTTTCTCCACGCAGATATTCCTCATAGCTCTTTTCCACCCCGAGGTCGCCGCAATAGTCGCCTGCGGCATAGTAATTGTCGCGCTCGATGTCGCGCTGCGATACCTCGCGGATGTTTCCAAGCACATTGGCGGCAGCCGAATGCATATATTGGCGTAAAATACGTTGCTGGATGAAGAAGCCGGGAAAGCGGTAAAGCTTTTCCTGCAAGCGTCCGTAATCTTGCGCTGAAATATGTGTGATGAGTTTCTGAGGGGTATATGATGAGTAGCCAGGATTGAGACGCTTGTCCTTCATGTCGGCAATACGCTTCAAGAATTGCTCCTTGGTGATGTTGAGCGTGTTGCAGAAGTCGAGAGTGTCAAATTCCTGTACATTTTTAGGTATCATCATCACATCGTAGGCAGGCTGGTTGTACACAACCAGTTTGTCATTGCGGTCACGCATCATGCCTCTCGACGGATATAGCGTCTTACGCATGAACGCGTTGGAGTCGGCAAAAATCTTGTAGTCACCATCCATCACTTGCAGGTTGAAAAGCCGTACAAGATATATGGCAACTATCAATACGATGAAGCCTCCGATTATATATTTACGTTTTTCAAGATTGTAGTCTTTTCTCATAACAGTCCCTATTATGGTCAGTTTTGTCGCGATACCACGCTGTCAAGACCAAGCAGCAGGAAGAATGTGAGCAAGGTGCTGCAAAGTATGCGCAGCAGCAACCTCCAGATGTCAAAGAATGAAAATGCCTCGATAATGAATATCGTGGTGCAATAGAGCAATACTACCGAAAACAAGTATTTCATGTAGATTTCCTGTCCGAGAGAGCGTATCGACGGCTCTGGGATGGAGAGCTCATCTTCACGTGGGAAGAAGAAATGCAGTATCGAATGGCGAGACATGGCTATGATTGTGCAGGCAAGCGCGTTCATTCCCTGCGTATTGGCAAATATATCCACACTCAGCCCGGCAAAGAAGGAGAGTGTAAGCACCCAGTTGGTTGAGAGTGTAAGTGGCAGATATACTATGAAATAGATAAATACAAACGGCACCGCCACGTTGAAGAGACAGATGTTGTTAAACACCATTGCCTGTAACAACACGAGCACGATGAATAGTATCGAAAACTGTATTATTGTCTTTGTCATAACGGTGGTGTATCAATCATTTTCTTCACCCTCCTGGATAGCCATAAGCTCATCCTTCATATTGTTGCGGATAACCCTGACTGTGCTGAGGGTGGTGAAATCTGTGAATAGTTTTATACGGAGAGCGTAGAAATTGTCGTCATGTTCTTTCTCATGGCTGATGATTGTGCCTACGGGGATGCCTTCGGGGAATACCGCAGAATATCCGCTGGTTACAATCGTGTCGCCTTTCTTGAACTTTTCATGACGCGGCATCTCTTCAAGCAGTGCTTCGTGAGGACTCTTTCCGTCCCATACAAGTGAACCGAAATACTCTCGACCCTTGACTTTGCACGACAGGCGCATCTTGGGGTTTAGCAGCGAGATTACGCGAGCCGAGTGGTCACCGACAATATTGACGATACCTACCACGCCATTCTGGTCGACCACGCCCATTTCCGGCTTTACTGAATCAAGCTTGCCCTTTTCTATTGTGATGTAGTTGTTGGCGCGCGATACGCTGTTGCTTATCACATGGGCAAGGATGAAGTCAAACTGCATCAGCGACGAGTCTCTGGCAATAGAGTCGGCTATTATATTTTCCTGTCGGCGCGCAAGTTCTTTACGAAGCCATATTACTTCCGATTCAAGGCTCGCATTGCGTCGCTGCAGGTCGTCGTTGATGTCGTGGAGATGAAAATATGAGGTCACCATACCCGAAGTCTTGAACACGAGCGAACTCACCTTGTTTGCCGACGTTAGGTATATATAGTGCTGATACGGATTGTTGTTAAAGAGCAGCATGCAGCTTATAATCACATATATTATAAATATGAACCACTTGCTGTACTTTATAAAGAAATCGAGCAGATTGCGCATCTGTTACCGTTTTGGGGATGATGACTAAGTAGAACGTAAGGACACACCGTGGTGTGTCCCTACATCGGGTGCCGTGTAATTACGGTCCCGGAGAAGTTGCGGTAATCTTGTCGGATTATCGTATGAGGAATTTGAACTTGTTGATGTTCTTGAGTGCTACTCCTGTACCGCGAGCCACTGCAAGAAGGGGGTCTTCTGCAATATGGAACGGGATGCCTATCTTGTCGACAAGACGCTTGTCAAGACCGCGCAGGAGTGCGCCACCACCTGCAAGCCAGATGCCGTTGCGCACGATGTCGGCATACAATTCGGGCGGAGTCTGCTCAAGTGCGCTCAACACAGCTGCCTCAATCTTGGAAATTGACTTCTCTATGCAGTGAGAAATCTCCTGATAGCTTACAGGCACTTCCATGGGGAGAGCAGTCATGTGGTTAGGACCGTGAACGATGTAGTCTTCAGGCGGATTTTCAAGCTCTGTAAGGGCTGAGCCTACATTCATCTTTATAAGCTCTGCAGTGCGTTCGCCTACCTTGATGTTGTGGGCGCGGCGCATGTGTTGCTGGATGTCGTCGGTAAGGTCGTCGCCGGCAATCTGGATACTCTTGTTGCTGACGATACCGCCGAGCGAAATCACAGCGATTTCTGAGCTACCTCCACCTATGTCGACAATCATGTTGCCTTCGGGAGCCTGTACGTCAAGTCCAATACCGAGAGCTGCCGCCATAGGTTCGTAAATCATGTACACGTCGCGACCGCCTGCATGTTCCGACGAGTCGCGTACGGCACGTATTTCAACTTCGGTTGAGCCGGAGGGGATACCTACCACCATGCGCAGGGAAGGGGAGAACCAGTTGCTCTTGGTGCTGACCTTCTTTATGAGACCGCGTATCATTAGTTCGGCGGCGTTGAAGTCGGCGATGACACCTTTACGGAGCGGGCGGACTGTGCGGATACCTTCCGGCTCCTTCCCTTGCATCTGCTGTGCTTCAGTACCGACAGCGATGAGCTTGCCGGTCTTTGTGTCGAGTGCCACGATTGACGGCTCGTCGATTACAATCTTATCATTGTGGATGATAATGGTGTTCGCCGTACCGAGGTCGATGGCTATTTCTTTTGTAAAGGAGAAAAGTCCCATTGTAAATTGATTTAGGTTTCGCGGGCATTGCTGAATAAATTGTAGGATTTATAAAAACGAGTGATGTTATAAATCCTACAATTTCAGTGTGTTGCTGTGCGAAAGTTTGTTTTAATTAGTGCTTGAAGTGGCGGATGCCGGTCATCACCATGGCGATGCCGTTTTTGTTGCAATATTCCACTGTCTCGTTGTCGCGGATAGAGCCACCGGGCTGTATCACCGCGTTGATTCCTTCCTTGTGGGCTATTTCAACGCAGTCGGCAAAGGGGAAGAATGCATCAGATGCCATGACAGCACCATTGAGGTCAAAGCCGAATGACTTTGCTTTTTCGATGGCGTGTTTGAGCGCATCTACGCGCGAGGTCTGACCTACGCCGCTTGCAAAGAGCTGCTCTCCCTTGGCAAGCACGATAGCGTTGCTCTTTGAATTTTTTACAATCTTGTTAGCAAAAAGGAGGTCTTTTACCTGCTCGGGGGTTACAGCGAGGTCAGTTGCCTGCTTGAGATCCTCGGGTACCTCGATCTTGAGGTCGCGTTCCTGTCCGAGAGCGCCGTTAAGACAAGAGCGGAACTGCATCTTTTCAGTGATGGGTGCTTTCTGGACAAGGATTATACGGTTTTTCTTCTGCTGAAGTATTGCGAGAGCGTCATCGTCGTATGCGGGGGCGATGATTACTTCAAAGAATATCTTGTTGATTTCTTCGGCAGCCTTCGCGTCTACAGTGCCGTTGGTGATGAGTACACCGCCAAAAGCTGATACCGGGTCGCCGGCAAGAGCGTCAGCCCATGCTTCTGCGATGGTGGGACGGGTGGCAAGACCACAGGCATTGTTGTGTTTCAACACTGCAAATGTCGGGTCGGTAAACTCTGAGATAAGAGTGACAGCCGCGTCGATGTCAAGAAGATTGTTGTAGGAAATCTCCTTGCCGTGGAGCTGAGTGAATATCTTGTCAAAGTCACCGAAGAAATATCCTTTCTGATGAGGATTCTCGCCGTAGCGCATAGTCTTTGCGCCATCAATAGCCACGCGGAGAGCCGACGGACCTTCTTCCTGGTCGAAATAGTTGAAGATAGAGCTGTCGTAGCCGGAGCTTACGGCAAACGCTTCTTTTGCAAACCAGCAACGCTCTTTGAGTGATGACTGGGCGCCATTGGTGCGGAGCAACTCGGCAAGAGGTGCATACTGGTCTTTGGATGCCACTATAATTACATCGTTGTAATTTTTAGCAGCAGCGCGGATGAGCGAGATACCGCCTATGTCAATTTTCTCGATGATGTCTTCGTGAGATGCACCGGAGGCAACAGTGTCGACAAAAGGATACAGGTCGACAATCACGAGGTCTATCTCGGGAATTTCATATTGCTTGATTTGCGACTGGTCGCCTTCATTTTCGCGACGGTTAAGGATGCCGCCAAACACTTTGGGATGAAGGGTCTTTACGCGACCGCCAAGGATGGAGGGATAGCCGGTGAGGTCTTCAACCAAGGCACAAGGGTAACCGAGACTTTCGATAAATGACTGGGTGCCACCGGTTGAGAGGAACTGTACACCTTCTTTGTTTAATAACGCAAGTATTTCATCTAAGCCGTCTTTATGATAAACGGAGACCAATGCGGTCTTAATCTTCTTAATGTCGGACATTCTCTTATTGTTCTTTATTTTGCAGTTCAGAGTGCAAAATTATTAAAAATCCGTGTAACCTCCTACCGTATCACATAATTATTTACAAATTATTTACAATAAAAATTTTATTTGTCCTTTTTGGGAAATTTGAAGATAACCGGCAATATGTAGGTATAATCGGCCGGCACTCCTTGGTTTTTACCGGGAATGAAATCGGGGAGGGCTTTGACTACATCAATCGCCGCCTGATTAAGTATGGTGTTTTGCGTCCTTACAACCTTCACATCTGCGACTTTTCCGGTCTTTTCAACTACAAATTGAATGGTTACACGCCCTTCTATGCTGTCATTAAGGGCTGCTTCCGGGTATTTTAAATGTGAATATACCCATTCCATAAGCTCCATCTCTCCTCCGGGAAACTCCGGATACTGCTCAACAATACCGTATACGAAGTCACTCTCAAGCTCTTTAGCGGTTGTTGTCTTGTCATAGGGTAATTGACTTGATGCAGCCTGGGCGGGTGGGGATGTCAACATGGCGATAAGGCTTGCCGATATTCCTACTAAGTTCACTATCTTTCCTGAAAAGCGGCGCTCGTTAAGCTGCTGTTCAAGATATTGTATTTCCGCCTCGCATTTCGGACAACTGCCGGAGCATTCGCCCTTAAACTGACATTCTGCCACGATGTAGCTGATATCGTTGGCTTCTGCTATTTGCCGGCGGATTTCTTTCAGAATCCTGCAAGTGTTTTTCCCTTTTGTCATGATATTAAACAAGCTCTAATGGTTTATAGTGGGTGATTAGCGGTTTGACGCAAGGGCGTCAGCACAACGCTCGCCGTCGATTGCCGCCGAGACAATCCCGCCGGCATATCCTGCTCCTTCACCGCAAGGATACAGCCCTTTTATGGCAATGTGGGAAAGCGTCTCAGGATTACGCGTTACCCTTACAGGCGATGATGTGCGCGTCTCGCAGCCTATGAGTACTGCGTCGTTGGTGAGAAATCCTTTTGCCTTTCTGCCAAAGTCGATAAAGCCTTTCTGAAGCCGCGAGGCGATGCCCTCGGGTAGCAGACGGTCTATGCGTGCGGGATGAATGCCCGGCGCATATGATGTTGCCGGAAGGTCTTTAGACTGTCGGCTTTCGGTGAAATCTTTCATGCGCTGTGCCGGTGCATTGTGGGTATGGTCAGCGTCTTCGTAAAACCGCGCCTCGATTTCAGCTTGATATTTCATCATTTTAAGAGGGTCGTCGGGTGTCTCGGATATTACATCTTCCGGCAACACTTCAACTACCATTCCTGAATTAGCCCATTTTGTGCCGCGTGAAGATGGCGACATCCCGTTGACTACAAGCTGTCCGGGTCCGCTCGCCGCCGGGATGATGAAGCCTCCGGGACACATGCAGAATGAATAGACACCACGGTCGTCAACGCGCGTGAGCATCGAGTATTCGGCTGCGGGCAAATACTTGCCTCTTCCTTCAGGGCTGTGGTATTGTATCCTGTCTATGAGTGCTTGAGGGTGTTCAAGACGTACACCTACGGCTATTCCTTTCGGCTCTATGGCGATGCCATGACGCAAGAGCATCTCATAGGTGTCGCGCGCCGAATGTCCGGTGGCGAGTATTACCGGCCCGTGATATTCGGTGCCGTCGGCTGTCACCGCTCCCGTCACTTCATCTCCTGTCATGAGCAATGAGGTCACACGCGAGTTGAAATGCACTTCTCCGCCATGACGTATAATCGTGTTACGTATCGCCTTTATCACTTCCGGGAGCAGGTCGGTGCCTATGTGGGGGTGGGCGTCAACGAGGATGTCCTCAGGCGCGCCGTGGCGATAGAGTGCAGCGAGTATGCGGTCGACCGACCCGCGTTTTTTGCTGCGTGTGTATAGCTTTCCGTCGGAATACGCTCCCGCGCCTCCCTCTCCGAAGCAATAGTTGGAGTCGGGGTCAACCCGGTTTTCTCTTGCGATTGCCGCCATGTCCTTGCGACGGCTGTCCACGTCTTTGCCGCGTTCGAGTATAATGGGGCGTATGCCAAGTTCAAGAAGTCTTAATGCGGCAAAAAGTCCAGCCGGTCCAGCTCCGGCAATCACCGCCTGGGAGGTGGCATTAGCGACATCCTTGTAGTCACTTTTAAATTCAGTCGCTACTTCCGGCAGGTTTTCTCCGACCGCAACTCTTAGAGTCACGTTAATCATTACTTTACGCTGCCGGGCGTCGATAGAGCGCTTGACTATACGCGACGAGGTTATGTGCCCGTTGCGTAAGCCCATGTGCTGTGTTGCGATTTTGTTGAGTATTCTCAAGTCGGATGCCTCTTTGGGGGTCACCCTCAGTTGGAGGTCGGTTATCATTGTCTGATCAGGGATTTTGGTTTATTGGTGTCAGGTCGGCAAACCGCTTGTTGAGCTTGCGCAACATTATCAGCAACGTGACTACCGCCACGATAAAAGCTATCAGGTCGGAGCCGGTCATGCTTGCCCATACGCCGTCGGTGCCGAAATATCTCGGCAATATGATAAGGAACGGTATGAGAAACAGTAGCTGTCGGGTAAGCGACAGGAATATGGAAATCTGCGGTTTACCTATTGACTGGAAGAAGTTTTGTATGACAATCTGGCAGCCGACGACCGGGTAGCATATAAAATATATGCGGAAACCGTTGCGCGCTATGTCTATAAGGGTCGGGTCGGTGGTAAAGAGAGAACTTATCGTGTCGGGGAATGACTCGGTAAGGATAAATCCGAGAGTGGTAATCGACACGCCTACAACGATGCCGATTTTAAGTGTGCGCTTGACGCGTTCCCATTTGTTGGCACCGTAGTTGAATCCGAGTATGGGCTGCATCCCCTGGGTGACACCGAACACAACCATGACGAAAAACATGGTGGTGCGGTTGACGATACCGTAGGCTCCTACGGCAAGGTTACCATCGCCGCCGGCATAATCGAGTAGCGCCTTGTTGATAAAGACTACCACGACGCAAGCACATACACTCATAAGAAATGGTGAGAGTCCGATGGAATATATACGCTTTATAATCGAGGGCGTGAACCACCGGTTGTCGCGTTTGAAATGTATGAAGCTGCTTTTTGACATGAAATGGATAAGCACCCACACGAATGCGACAAACTGTCCGCAAATCGTGGCGGTAGCCGCTCCTGCGATACCCCATTTGAACGTAAAGATAAATATAGGGGCAAGCACTACGTTTACGGCCACAGAAAGCAGGGCTGAAATCATTGCCTTTTTCGGGTAGCCGGTAGCGCGCATCAGGTTGTTTAATCCGATGAACACGTAGGAAATCGGCGTGCCGTAGAGTATTATCTTCATAAATTCCCGTGCATACATTATCGTTTCGTCTGTCGCACCGAAGAAGTAGAGTATGTCGTCAAGAAACAGCAAGGTGAAACCCCCGAATATCACTGAATGAATCAGGCATAATACCATCACGTTGTTGACCACGTCGGTGGCTCGCGATTCATTTTTCTGACCGATGAAAATGGAGCTGATTGTGGCGCCGCCCACGGCAATCAACGTACAGAACGCCACTACCAGATTCATGAGCGGGAAGGTGATGGCAAGTCCTGCAATAGCCATAGGTCCCACGCCTCTACCTATAAAAATGCTGTCGACGATATTATATAATGAAGTGGCAACACTTGCAATGATTGCAGGCACCGAATATTGAACCAGTAATTTGCTTACCGACTTCGTTCCGAGCGTGAGTGGACTGTCTGTTTTTGCCATATTAAATTTCTATTTTACAAAATTAACAGCTAATTATGCAATATTGAGACTCAAACGATGTATTTTTGCGTAAATTTTAAATTTTTTAATATGGCTAAAACCGGAGTTTTATTTGATCTTGACGGCGTACTTATTGACAGTGAGCGTCTTTATAGTGGTTTTTACGATAACCTCGGCGAATTGTACAATATAGAGGAAGAAAACTTCTCCCTTGCAATCAAAGGCTCGACAATAGAGCAGATACTTGGCAAATATTTTCCGTCGCCTGAAGCGAGTGCCGATGTGCTTCGACGTATCAATGAATTTGAGGCGAATATGGAATATCCCATGTGCGAGGGTGTGATTGAGTTTCTTTCAGAACTGAAGTCGCGCGGTATTCCTGCGGCGATTGTTACGAGTTCAAGCGACAACAAGATGGTAAAACTCTGGAAGCAGCATCCCGGGCTGAAGGCTTATTTTGATACAATTGTCACCGGAGACGATATTTCGCGCTCAAAGCCCGACCCCGAGGGGTATCTGCTCGCTGCGAAACGCATAGGATGTAACCCGGAGGATTGCTATGTGTTTGAAGACTCGATTTCCGGTCTTGCCGCCGGAATGGCTGCCGGATGTGTGGTCGTTGGTCTTGCCACGACCCTCCCTGCCGATAGATTACAAGGAAAAGCCCACAAACTCATTGACGGGTTTGCAGGCTTTTCGGTTGATGACATGATGGAGGTGAAGCGTCACTGACATGCCTTGAAACTCATGTCAAGACCCTTGACAGAGTGGGTGAGTGCGCCTACCGATATGAAGTCTACGCCACACTCTGCGTAATCGCGCAGGGTGTCGTAGGTGATACCGCCTGATGACTCGATTTCACATCTGCCATTTATGAGTTTGACGGCATCGCGTGTGCGTTCGGGCGTGAAGTTGTCGAGCATGATTCGGTCAACTCCTGCCTCCAATGCAAGATTTATCTCCTCGGTATTACGCACCTCCAGTTCAATTTTGAGGTCGCGACCGGTTTCTTTAAGATATTTCTTTGCTGCTGCTACGGCTTCCTTTATGCCGCCGGCGAAGTCGACATGATTATCTTTGATGAGTATCATGTCAAATAGACCGATACGGTGGTTGTGACCTCCTCCGATTTTTACCGCTTCTTTTTCGAGCATGCGCATACCGGGCGTGGTCTTGCGGGTGTCGAGCACCTTTGTTTTCAGACCTTTCAGCTTCTCCTGATATCGGGCTGTAGTTGTGGCGATACCGCTCATGCGCTGCATGATGTTGAGCATCACACGTTCGGTCTGCAGGAGTGAGCGCACTGTGCCTTCTACGACAAAGGCTATGTCGCCCGGTTTTACATGAGCGCCGTCATTGATAAATACGGTCATTTTCAGCGACGGGTCAAATTTCTCAAATACCTTTCGGGCGATTTCCACGCCGGCAAGTATACCTTCTTCTTTTACTATAAGCTGCTGCTTACCCATTTCATCGGCAGGGATGGTGCTTAGGGTGGTGTGGTCACCGTCACCTACATCTTCTGCAAAGGCAAGATCAAGCAGCTTGTCGATTAATTCGTCTCTCGTATTCATATTATTAAACAAGCTCTAAATAGCTTTGTGGTGCAAATTTACGGAATTTTAGATATTAAATGAGTAATTTTGCCGTTTAAAATAAGTAATTTACTTTTTTGAAATGAAGATAGAACTGATGGTAATCGGGCGAACAGGTGCCCGGTATCTTCAGGAAGGTATTGACGGTTACGTGAAACGCTTGTCTCATTATGTGCCGTTTGAACTTAGATGCCTCCCTGATATAAAGACAACAAAGTCGCTTACTTCCGACCGACAGAAGGAGCTTGAAGGAGAGATGTTTCTTGCTCAGTTGCAACCCGGCGACTTCCTTGTGTTGCTTGATGAGCGCGGAAAAGAGATGACTTCACGTGACTTTGCCGCTTATATTGACCGCAAGATGCAGTGTGTGGCTAAACGTATGATATTTGTCATCGGAGGTCCATATGGTTTTTCACCGGCAGTTTATAACCGCGCCGATGATAAGATTTCATTGTCCAAAATGACCTTTTCCCATGAGATGGTCAGATTGTTTTTCACTGAACAGCTCTATCGTGCGATGACTATACTTAGAGGCGAACCGTATCATCACGACTGACCTATGGCTGCAATTTCTACCCGAAAAGGATTGTTGGCAATCTCGCCGATACTGGTGTTTCTCATATTTTATGTAGTCGTATCGGTGATAGTCAACGATTTTTATAAGATGCCGCTTGCCGTTGCGCTGCTTATAGCCTCGGCATGGGGTGTGGTGATTTTGCGCGGCACTCCATTGTCGGCGCGCGTCGAGATATTCAGCCGGGAGGCGGGTTCCTCTGGGGTGATGTACATGATATGGATTTTTTTGCTTGCCGGGGCATTTGCCGCTCTTGCCAAGGAGATAGGGTCGGTAGAGGCTACGGTAAACCTTGCATTGCGATGGCTTCCCGAGGAGATGCTTATCCCGGGATTGTTTCTTGCTGCATGTTTCATATCGCTTGCCATCGGCACATCGGTGGGCACGGTTGTGGCACTTACGCCGCTTGCCGTGCAGCTTGCGCAATCCGAGTCAGGCTCGGTGCCGTTTTTTGTGGCTGTGGTGCTTGGAGGTGCATTTTTCGGTGACAACCTGTCATTTATCTCCGATACCACGATTGCAGCTACACGCACTCAGGGTTGTAAGATGGATGACAAGTTTAAGGCTAACCTGTGGATTGTGCTTCCCGCCGCACTCGCTTCGCTGGCTCTCTACGTCATTCTTGGCGCTGACGTGCCTGAGGCCCATATAGGCGAGATTAGCAATCCTTGGCTTGTGTTGCCTTATCTGGTCATAATCGCCACTGCGATTGCCGGAATAAATGTAACGGTGGTGTTGTCAATCGGTATTCTTTCGACCTTGGTCATTGCGATGCTTTCAGGCTACAATCTGTTGCAGCTTTTCGGCTTTATGGGCGGGGGTATAGATTCGGTAGGCAATCTTGTAATAGTGACTTTGCTTGCTGCCGGAATGCTCGGGCTTATCAAGGAGGCGGGTGGCATTGACTACATATTGCAGGTTCTTACCAAGCGCATCAACGGCTCTCGCGGCGCGATGGCAAGCATAGCTTTGCTGGTGAGCATAGTCAACTTTTGTACCGCCAACAATACTGTGGCGATACTTACCGTAGGGTCGCTCTCGAAGGAGATATCGGGTCGCTTCGGCATTGATCCCCGTAAGGCTGCTTCGGTGCTTGACACCTGTTCATGTATCGTGCAGAGCCTTATCCCTTATGGTGCCCAGACTCTACTTGCGACAGGTCTTGCGGGCATATCGCCTGTCGCGCCGTGGAGCTACATGTATTACTCCTGGTCGCTTATCGTGGCGGTGGCGTTGTCGATAATATTCCGATATCCGCGTCGCTTGCAGGTGAGGTAAGTTAATGAACCCTATGAGGTCAGTATAATAAAAAGCGGGATGTATCGACCGATACATCCCGCTTGATTTTTTTGAAAGTGAGGGATTAGAGGATACCCTGTGCCATCATCGCACGTGCCACTTTCATGAATCCGGCAACATTGGCTCCCTTTACATAGTTGATGAAGTCGCCTTCCTTGCCATATTTCACACACTGTCCGTGGATATTTGCCATGATGTTTTTGAGCTTCTCGTCAACCTCTTCTGCGCTCCATGAGAGCTTCTGAGAGTTCTGCGCCATTTCAAGACCTGAAACCGATACACCGCCGGCGTTGGCTGCCTTTCCGGGTGCATAGAGTATCTTGGCGTTGAGGAATTCCTTGATAGCCTCGGGGGTAGAGGGCATGTTGGCACCTTCGCTGACAGCGATACATCCGTTGGCGAGGAGGGTGCGTGCATCGTCACCGTCAAGTTCGTTCTGGGTTGCCGACGGCATTGCGATATCACACTTGTAGTTCCAGGGACGGCCGCCTTCAACATATTCGCAGCCATATTCCTCTGCAAATTCACGGATACGACCGCGGTACTCGTTTTTGAGCTTGAAGATGTAGTCAAGCTGCTCGGGGGTGATGCCTTCCGGTACATAGATGCAGCCGTCAGAGTCACTCATGGTGATTACCTTTGCGCCAAGCTCAAGCAATTTTTTTGCAGTATAGGTGGCAACGTTTCCTGAACCTGAGATTGCGACTACCTTGTCCTTGATATCGATACCCTTTGTCTTTAGCATGTTGAGAAGGAAGTAAACGTTACCGTAGCCGGTAGCCTCGGGACGGATAAGTGAACCGCCAAACTCAAGACCCTTTCCGGTGAAGGTTCCGGTAAATTCGCGTGCCATCTTCTTGTACATACCGTACATGTAACCTACCTCACGGCCGCCTACACCTATGTCTCCGGCGGGGACGTCGGTGTCAGGACCGATGTGACGCCACAACTCAGCGATAAACGCCTGGCAGAAACGCATGACTTCCATGTCGCTCTTTCCGCGCGGAGAGAAGTCGCTACCGCCCTTGCCGCCACCCATGGCGAGTGTGGTAAGTGAGTTTTTGAAAGTCTGCTCAAAGGCAAGGAATTTCAATATTGACTGGTTTACCGAAGAGTGGAAACGGATACCTCCCTTGTACGGACCGATAGCGTTGTTGTGTTGGATACGGTAGCCCATATTGTTCTGGACTTTACCCTTGTCATCGACCCAAGAGACGCGGAATGAGAAGATACGATCGGGAATGCAAAGGCGCTCAATGAGGTTGTAACGCTCAAACTCAGGATGTTTGTTGTATTCATCCTCGATGGTTGTGATTACCTCTTCTACTGCCTGAAGATATTCCGGCTCATTGGGGAAGCGACGTTTCAAGTCGTCTAATACTTCGGTTGCTTTCATTCTTTATTGATTGAAATTAATATGATTTGAAGATTTTGCGACAAAGTTACAATGTTTTTCGTAAAATTCATAACATTTTTCAATCTTTTTGTGTGTTTTGGTCGCAAAAAGCTATTTTGTCGAGCGATAGACCGCGTCCATTATGGTAGGACGTATGTTAAGCCTGGTGAATGCGCTGTTATCGCGGGTAGGGTTGACGCGGTTACTTAAAAATATGTATATTAGCTCGTTCTTAGGGTCGACCCATATGCAAGTGCCGGTAAATCCTATATGTCCGAATGTCGATGGGTCGGCATCTTTCGAGGTTGGGGTCTTGTCGGGGTTGGCGGTATCGGGTCCGTCAAATCCGAGTTTTCTTCTTGACTTGGCGCTTTTGGTGCCGATAAACGTTTTTACCGTGTTTGGCGACATTATCTGGCATCCCGCATAGCTGCCTCCGTTAAGCCACATCTGGCATAGCTTTGCGAGGTCACCAGAGGTGGAGAATAGTCCTGCATTGCCTTGCACTCCGCCGGAGAATGCCGCAAGTTCGTCATGTACATATCCTTTCAGTGATTGCTTTCTCATGAACTTGTCATTTTCAGTGGCGGCGATATTTTCCGCGCCAAACCGTGAGAGCGGGCGGTACATTGTATGGCTGGCACCAAGTTTGCGGAAGATACCGTTTTCTACAAATATATCGTGGGGCTCTCCGGTTACATTCTGCTCCATGTCCATCAGCAAGGCGAAGTTAAGGTCGGAATACAGGTAGTTTTTGTTGGCGCGCTGGTCTACATTGTAAATCTGCTCCATGATGGAGTCGACGGTAGCATCGCTTACATACAATCCATCGGCAACCGGCATGTCAAAATCACCGGTGCGCGTCTTTGATGTGAGATCGGTGCGCAACCGTGCATTACGGTTGGCATACACTCCCTTTGCAATCTTGACGGTGTTGTCGCCGCGCAACCTGTAGGCAATCAGTTTGCCTGTATAGGATGCTGTGTCCATCATGAATTTTGACAGGTTTATAGCTGCCGGTAACCCGCTTTCATGCAGGAGCAGCTGGCGTACGGTTATGTCATCTTTACCGCGATTCTGCAATCCGGGGATATATTTGCATGCCTTGTCGTCGAGCTTGTAAAGTCCCTCGTCGTAGGCGAGCATAAGCCCGGGCAGTGTGCCCGCTATCTTGCTTACCGAGGCGAGGTCGTAAAGGGTGGAGTCGTTGACCTTGCTGGTCTTTGTGTGGTCGGTGTAACCGTAATTTTTGTTGAGGATGATATCGCCCGACTTGGCTATAAGTACCTGGCATCCTGGAAATGCCCCGGTCTGCAATCCTATTCTGACAAGAGAGTCGACACTATCTGTGAGTGACGGGTCAAACCCTTTTGCCGCCGGGGAAGAGTAGCCGATACGGGTTTTCATCAATCCTACACATCGGCCGAGTGGGGCTATACCTTTTACATTGACAGGTAGAGAGCCGTTGACACGTATGCCGCCAAACACTCCCTGTGCCGCATATTCCTTGGCGAGCGCGGTATTGTCGCCGGCAAGAATGACTGCCTCCGATTTCAGGGGTGCAAACTTTGACATCTTGTAGGGATTGAGGAAGAATACAGTGACGAGGTTTTGGCAACCGTCAAGCTGGCGCAACGCTTCCACTGAAGTTGACTTGTCGTTGTAAATGCCTGCAATCACGATGTCACATGTCTGTATTGCCTTCAGCTGAGAGGCGGTAAGGGTGGTTGAGGTGGCATATCGCTGTATGTCGGCATACTTTGAGCAATACCGGGCGAATATATTGTCGCTGCTGTCGCCGATATTGACCACGGCTATTGATTTTCCGTCGGTGTCGCCTAACGGTAGAAGCCCTCCTTTGTTTTCAAGGCAGGTTATCATAGCAGCGGTAAGATGGCGGTTAACCGCATCGGCTTCAGGGGAGTCAAGTTGTTTTTTCAGCGAAGCGTCACTGACCGGTTTATAGCCGTCGGCAAGTCCTAAGGCATATTTGTAGGCAAGCACTTTCTTGCAGCGGCTTTCAATCACCGAGGCAGGTATGGTGCCATTTTCTACTGCGGCAACGACTGCCGCGATGTCGGTGCGCGGCGCGGCTGATTCAAGCAATATGTCGACACCGGCTTTGAGCGCGGAGACGCAATTGTTTTCCGCTCCGGCCGATGCGCCTTTCATGGCGAGACCATCGGTCCATATCAGTCCGTCAAATCCCATCTCCTCTTTCAACAGTCCGGTAGTGGCTTTGCGGGATAGTGAGGTAGGGGTGCCTGACGGGTCGATTGCCGGGACATTGAGGTGTCCTACCATTATGCCCGACATTCCTGCATCGATAAACCGGCGGAACGGGAGAAGGTCAATCGCGTCGAGCTGCTGACGCGAGTGGTCTACCATGGGGAGCTCTTTGTGGGAGTCTTTGCTGGTGTCGCCATGTCCTGGAAAATGCTTGCCGACAGCCATGACTCCACCCGCTTCGAGTCCGCGGGAATAAGCGGTGCCGAGTCGCGCCACACGTTCAGGGTCTTCGCCAAATGAGCGGTAACCGATTACCGGATTGGCGGGATTGGAATTGACGTCAAGTACCGGGGCGAAGTTTACATTTATGCCGAGCAACCTGCACTCTCTCGCCACTTCTTTGCCATATTCGTAGAGCAACTGTTCATCCTCGATGGCGCCAAGGCTCATATTGTAGGGGAAACGCGTTGTGCCGGTGACACGCATTGCCGGACCCCATTCGCCGTCGAGCGTCATTACAAGCGGTACGGCGGCTATAGACTGCGCATAATCAGTGAGCTGCGCATACTGGTCTATGGTGCCCTTGCTGAAGAGAAGACCGCCTACACCGAGGGTCTTCACGTAGGTGTTTATGGTCTGTTTTGCCGAGGCGACATTTGCCGGACTTACTTTGGGAACAAAGAGCTGTGCAACGCGCTGGCGCATCGACAAGGTGTTGTAGACCGAGTCAACCCATCGGTTACATTCGGGTGTAGCGGCACACTGCTTTATCGAGGGTTGGGCTTTAGCCGATATCAGCATGGCGCCTACATATAAAGCCAGGAATATAAGGGAAAATGACTTTTTCATTGTGGATTATGTAAATGTTTCAGGTTTTAGCCGGTTACATGCGCGGGGTGTCGTCGCTGTACCGTATGGGTTTGCCTTTCTGGCCGGTGATATAATTAATCATAGTCTCGTCGAGCCTGTCGTCACTGCGTGTAATTACCTTTCCACGGGTAAGCGGCTCCATGTAATCGCCACCATTGGCAAGATAGTCGATGGTGACAATCGTATAGGTCTTGTCAGGGTCGATTGACGTTACATCAAAGCCGTCGCTCAAGCCATCGCCTCCACGACGAGCCATTATGTCAAATGCTTCTTTGAGGTCGTTGCCTCTGATTTCCATCGCCACAAGCTTGTTGTCGAAGGGGAGCATGGTAAGTACCACCTCTTTTGTTATGTCGCCTGCCGGCATACCGCGCCGTATGCCGCCTTTGTTCACGATTGCTACATCTACCGGCCGGTCGACCAGTCTCTTGCCCATTTCCTTCATCACGTCAGCCACCCAGTTCAGTATAATCTGGCTTCCTGCAGGAAATTCCTGTGCCAATTTACCTATCTTCTGTTGCTTTAAGGCATCGACCCCCTTGCGATATTGATAGAGCAGGGCGGCTGCTTCCGGGTCTATGCGGTTGTCAAGGCGCTTGTCTACCGGAATGAGGCTGTAGCTTGACCGGAGAGTCGGGAGGTCGATGGCTATTTTGCCGAGATTCACGCCACGGCTTCCTGTCTGCGCCACTATTACGCTGTCACCGTTCATATTTGCCACTTTCCATGTCAGCGCCCCGGCAGCGGCAGGATTAACCGTTGTGTGGGAGTGCCCGCCTATTATGATGTCGATGTTTTTCGAGTTACGGGCAATATCGATGTCGCTCGGTGTCGGGGGATTGTCAGTGTCATAACCTATATGTGTAAGGGCTATCACCATGTCGGTGTGCTCGACATTCTTCAGGTACCAGGCGAGCGAATTGGCGGTCTCGGTAGCGTCGAGGTAGCGTACGCCCTCGCAGTTTGCATCAGCAATCATGCCCTTCGGGTCAAGGTTGATGGCTATGAATCCGATTTTACGGTTGTCAAATGTGTGGATAGAGTAGGGCTTGAACATGCCGGACAGTGCTGTTCCGCGGAGGTCGTAGTTGGATGTAAGCTTCTCGGCGTTGAGATGTTCCCATTTCTTGGCAAGTTCATCCATTCCGTTGTCAAACTCATGGTTGCCAAGTATCTGGATATCGTAGCCGAGCTCATTCATCATCACTTGCTCGGCCTCGCCTTTATATAATGTATAATAGAGGGTACCCTGCACGGCATCACCGCAGTCGATGAGCAATACGTTTGGTTCGGCCTCCCTCACGCTGTCGACAAGCACTTTGCGGCGTAGTATTCCTCCCTGGTTCTTGTCATTAGGGTCAAGCTGGCTGTGAGTGTCATTGGTGTGAAGTATAACAAGCTGCTCTGCAGTCATAGCTGCCGGCACAAGTGTCAGTGCCGATATGGTCAATATCTCTTTTAGATTCATTGCGGTTGTTGATGGTTATAGTTACTACGAAGTTACAATTTAATTGTAGAATATACAAATTTGACATGTGACTGCTTTTTAGAGCGCATTCCTTAATACATAAAAGTTACAAATCGGTAGAATAGTGATTAATTTCTTAATAAAATGAATGGCCGATTTCTTAATTTTTGTATCTTTGCAGCGTTGAATTCATCATCTGACGATAATAAACAATAACATATCCTTGATTAATAGACTGATATTCAATACTAAAAGTAAATTTGCGTATGAAGAAAATTCTACTTCTTTCAGCTGCGGCAGCATTAGGGGCTGCCGGAGCAAATGCTCTCGAACCTCAGGTTTTTGAGAATGTGACCATCAATATGCTTTCTCCTGATGGCAACATGGGCGTCAGCTCCATGTATGGTACAGTGACGATATTTGATTTTGCCAATAACAAGACTTATGAGTATGGCTCAGATGAAGGCGTTGTATTTAGCGACGGTTTTGGCGATGATACTTCATCTATCACTTATAATGTTGGCAATGGAAACTGTATTTCTTCTACCGGTATTGTTGTTGGCGGCTTAGGAGACGATGTTGCTGCGTATTGGGAAAATGGAGAATGGAAAATGTTGCCGACAGGTGATGTGACAGGAGTGTACAGCGCTCACGGCGTATCAGCCGACGGTAGTGTTATATGCGGTATTGTTCCGTCTCGTACGACCGGTGAGACTACTACTCTTCCGGCAGTATGGACTCGTAAAGCTGATGGCACTTACAATGATTATGTGATTTTGCCTCATCCCGAAAAAGATTTTACCGGTCGTGACCCGCAGTATATCACAGCAGTGGCTATCAGCGCCGATGGCAAGACTGTAGCAGGACAGGTACTTGACTATCGTGGCGGTATGCCTCAGCCTATCATTTATCGCCTTAACGATAAAAATGAGTGGGTATATGAGCTTGTGCATTCTGAATTGCTGAATGTATCAAATCTTGAGTTCCCCGAATGGGAGAATGAGCCTTATTGCCCCAAAGCCGTTGATTTCATGTCGCCTGAAAATAAGGAAGCGTATGACGAGGCATTCCAGAATTTCGTGGATAACGGTTATGATCCTAATCTTAACCCCGATCCAAAGGATTATATGACAGCAGAGCAAGTTGCCGAATTTGATGCAGCTGCCGCGATATATAATCAGTGGGTTGACCTTTGTACTGAAGTGAACAATCTATTGACACAGCTTCAAGATGCGGGAGCGCTAATGTTTGAATATAATAATGTGGCACTTTCTTGCAATGGCAAATATTTGGGCGCGACTGCAACGTCTTATGAGCCGAGTGAAGACGGTGGCTGGCCTATAGAAATTACAATACCTTGTATTTTCAACCTTGAAACCGGTGAATATAAGCTTTATCCTTCAGATTTAAATATTGGAATTTCGTTCGTGTCAGACAATGGAGACGCCCTCGCCGGTACTGTGACTGACCGTTTCTCGGTTGCTCCTACTATGGCTTATGTTCTTAAGGCTGGAGAAGATAGCTTTGGCCCGTTGGTAGATTTTCTCTCATATTCTAAGCCTACTGTTGACTGGATGAAGGAAAATATGTCTCATGACGGTGTTATTGTCGGGGTCGGTGAGGATTATGAGTATATATTGGAGGATAATTACATGGTTACCGGTCTGCCTATTGCAAATGCCGATATGTCGGTGATTGCAACATGGACATCGTCAGATTTTTGGGATATTGATAATTTGGAAAAGCCTCTTGCTTATTCTTATCTCCTTGTTCCCGGAACTATGAACCCTGCCGGGGTGACTGTCCCGGCTGTAGGTGAAACCCTTGAAATCAGCGTTGTTGACGGTACTATCGTTGTTAACGGTGAAGCTGCTTCGGTTGAGGTATATGACCTTAACGGTCGTGTAGTCATGAGCGTGGCTAACCCCGGTGCAACAGTAGAAACATCTCTTGCATCAGGTCTTTACATCGTGAAGGCAGTTGCCGCTAACGGTGAGACTGTTACTGTAAAGGCTGCTCTCTAATAGGGAAAAAGCAAAATAATCATGGCGGGTATGCTTGACTGCATGCCCGCTTTTTTGTGTCTTAGACGGGATTACATATCGTTAACGACGGGTAGCCCGTAATGGGCACCCGTTGCTGTATAGGTCTCTCATAATCATCTCAAGCCCAAAGCATGTTGCGCCAGTGGAGGGGTATGCTTGCTGCGGGCTCACCCTCGGCGTTGCCCGAGTTTACCATCATATTGCCCATTCAGGGCAATGTCCTTGTGTTAGCGAAATTATCTTTTCAGGCATCCATCGGTATATGGATCTCGGCTTGGTAATCAGCACGGCTGTAAGAAAGGATAGAAGCCCGACTGCATATGGTATCAAAGAAAAAGCAGGATGCATCAGTGTTGATGCATCCTGCCCGGTTGTTATAGGTTAATGAAAAATTACTTCATCTTGTCGATGTAGTCGCGAAGAGCCTGGTTGGTGGGATCAAGCTCGTAAACCTTTTCATAATATGCCTTTGCGGTAGGAATATCCCTCTCCATGATATAATATGATGCAATCTGGCTGTAAGCCTCATTGTACATGTCGGCACGCTTGGTCTTGTTCTCAGGATCTTTGTCGAGAAGAGCAACTACCTGCTGGTAAGTTGATTCCATCTCGGCAGAGGGCTTGTTGTTGTACTTCACAAGCATCATGCGCGCTTTGTTGCGGACGGGGATGGGATTGTCGGGAACCTTTGCGATAACCTGGTCGATGGTCTCGATAGCCTTTGCGATTGCAGCCTGCTTTTCGGGAGAATCATCCTCAGAAGTAGCGGCTACGTTCTGGTAGCGGCTTGCAAGAGTTACAAGGTCGTTGGTTGTATAATCACCCTTGTCGATGTAGTTCTGGAATACCTCAAGAGCTTTCTTGTAATTTTTAGCACCGCTGTAGGCAGAGCTGAGAGCCTTGTAAAGGTCGAGCTTTTCAGGGTTTGCCTCGATAGCCTTTTCATACTCGAAAATTGCGAGAGAGTCCTTGTTGAGTTCCTGAAGCACTTCAGCGTAGGTAGAGTAGTCATTGGATGTAAACTTGGCGTTTTTGAGAGCGAAAAGGCTCTGAGCGGCAGCTTCTGCACCGGCATAATCCTTCATCGCTGCCTTGTCAAGGAACGCGATACGCTGCAACTGAAGATTCTGGGGGTCGGAAGCAAGGAGACGGTTGGCGATGGCAAGACTCTGCTCGTAGTGCTGACCGTAGTAGAGAAGCACTGAGTAGCGCACCTCATCTTCAACGAAGTGGTTGGGGTTGTTGATGTAGTCACCGTAAGCGGATGCAGCCTTTGCCCACTGGTCGTTCTGGTAATATTTCTCAGCAAGCTCACGCTGACCAAGCGCCGAGTTGGGGCTTTCCTGAAGAAGCTCCTGAAGCTTTTCGATAGCAAATTCGGGGTTTACGTTGAAGTAAGCGTTGGCATACTTTACGTAAGCTTCGGGAAGACCTTTAGAATACAGGATGGCGTTCTCGTAGTTGGCGGCAGCGTCACCCCATTCTTTTACGGCAGCCTTACGGTCGCCGCGAAGCACAAAGATAGCGGGCTCTTTCTTGTTAGCTTTAAATGCCTGCTCATCGTACTTTTCAATCTCCTTTGCATACTTAACGGGGTCAGTGTTGAAGTAAGCACGTCCGATTGCTGAAAGCACACCGGCATCTTTCTTGTTGATTTTCTTAGCCTCGTCGAAGTATGCCTCGGCAGCCTTGACATCACCGTTCATGAGGGCAAGTTCACCAAGACCTACCTTGTTGTAGGCATAGTCAGGGTTAATGGCAAGTCCCTTTTCAAAGTTTTCCTTTGCCGCAGCGAAATCCTTATCGCGAACAGCAATGGCACCAAGGTAATAATAAGCCACAGCTTTGTCGGTAGACGCATCGTTAAGATTGCGCTCCAAAAGTGTCTTGGCATTGGCAAACTGGTTGGCCTTGAAATACTCAACTCCGTCTTTGTATCCCTGAGCCGAAGCGGTCAATGCTCCTGCAAGGCAAAGGGATAACACAAATTTAAATTTCATGTTTAAAACCTGTTTTGTTATTAATATATTTATGTTTATTTGATTATTTTGTCAGTTATTGGTTTAATCAGTTAAGGTTTACCATTCTCGGCTGTACGCGAGCGGGGAGTATTCCGGTACGCTGAATGATTTTCTGACCGATGGTGCCTGTCACAAATGAATAGAAGCCGTGGGACAGGCTGCCGTTTGCAGCGGTCGAAATCATGTACATCGAGCGGTAGAGCGGATAGCTTCCGTCGTAGATGTAGCCCTGATAAGGCTTGTAAGCCCTGAAATCATCTTTGCCGCTTACCTTTAGCACTTTCACTGAGGTATCAAATTCCGACACGGTGGTGTCTTGCTCGTTGAGCGACTTGATACGCTCCTCGCGCGGCAAGTCGCGTGTGCGCATATCGGCACTAATCCAGCTTACGCCGATTATACCGATGGCGTTTTTACGGTTCTGTACCTGAGAGAATACTTCCTGGTTAGTGTTTTGGGCAAATACATTGTCTCCGAATTTTTCTCCGTTCATCACTGAATCGCGCATGTACTGTACGGTGCTTGACCCTTCGTTGTCAAACACTACCTGGATGTTGCTCTTCAGCATGCCCGGACCGAGCTGTGACCATTCAGTGGTTCTTCCCGTGAGGATATCGGCAATCTCGCTTACCGAGAGCTGCTCGATAGGATTTTCGGGGTTCACAATCAGGGCGATTGCATCGACCGCTATGCGGTTGGAGCGCACGTTGCGGTTTTTAGCCTTGATATATTCCTTCTCCTTTTCATTAAGGTCGCGGGTGATTACGATAAGCTTGGTCTTGAAATCGAGGAGCGAGTCGATACATGCCTTCTCCGAGTCGTAGTAGGGGATGATGCTTGCCTTTCCCTTGGTATTGTACTCAAACACATCGATTTCCTGATTCATGATGTTTTCAAAACTGGCATCACATACGATAGTTGCTATGCCCGAGGTGCTGGTGTTGGTCGGCGCCTTGCGACAAGAAATCGCGCCGGCGAGCAAAAGTGACGTCAGCGCAATTCCTGTGTATTTAAAAATGTTTTGTTTCATTTACCGGATAATATTAGCAGATTAGTATTCATCACCTATATTACGGTCAATTCCCGCAAACTGGCGGTAACCGCGCCATATTCCGTAGACTATAAGAAGGATTCCTCCTACCCAACGGAGCCATTCCCAAGGACCGCTCTCCCATTGGAAAAAGTTGATAAGCAGTAATATACCCATACCTACGTAAATCACGATCATGAATATACCGAAAATGGTTCTCGCGGTATTGCCGCCTTTGTTTGCATTACCTTCCTGGCTCATAATAAATGTTTTTTAGTGTTGTCAATCAATAGCTGTCATCTTATGATGACCCTCTATAAAATTAACACATTCCTTCGTTAATAGTTCGTAATATACATGGTTAGATGTCTAACTCCGAATCAATGTTAATTCAGAGTGGTAAAGTTAAGTAAAATTTTAGATATGTCATAACGATGAATCTACATATTAAACACAATTAACATCGGGTAGCTGATTTTTCCCCGGGGATTTGTTAATTTTGTATCAGTAATAACAGATAGTGACATCTCCATGCACGCTCCACTCGCAGAACGACTAAGACCACATAGTATAGACGAATATATCGGACAGACCCATCTGGTGGGTGTTGGTTCGGTGTTGCGCCGTATGATTGACTCCGGCAATGTTACCTCCTTTATCTTATGGGGACCGCCCGGAGTAGGGAAGACCACGCTTGCCCGGATTATAGCCAACGCCACGGAATCGCCCTTTTACACGTTAAGCGCCGTGCATTCCGGCGTAAAGGAGGTGCGTGAGGTGATGGACCGTTGTAAAGCCGATGCCACGAGCATGTTTTCAAAGGGGCGCCCGATATTGTTTATTGATGAAATCCACCGCTTTAACAAGGCGCAGCAAGATAGCTTGCTTGGTGCTGTAGAGAGCGGTATAGTCACGCTTATAGGTGCGACTACGGAAAACCCTTCATTTGAGGTTATACGCCCGTTGCTGTCGCGTGCACAGGTGTATGTATTGAAACCGCTTGAGGATGATGACCTTATGACGCTGCTTACCCGCGCCATCACTGCCGACGTGGTATTGAAAAAGCGTAAATTTCGCATTGACAGTACGAAGGCATTGTTCCGGTTTGCGGGCGGTGATGCCAGAAAGCTGTTGAACATACTCGACCTGATAGAGCAGTCGGCTATGCCCGACGAGGAGATTGTGATTGACGACCGCACGGTGACCGAGCGTCTTCAGGAAAATCCGCTTGCCTATGACAAGACAGGAGAGATGCACTACGACATAATATCTGCCTTTATCAAGAGTATCAGGGGTAGCGACCCCGATGCAGCCATATATTGGCTTGCGCGCATGATTGCCGGTGGCGAGGCGCCTGAGTTTATTGCCCGCCGTCTGGTGATACTTGCCGCCGAGGATATAGGACTTGCCAATCCAAATGCGTTGCTTCTTGCCAATGCCACTTTTGATGTAATCCACAAGATAGGGTGGCCTGAAGGGAGGATACCGCTCGCGGAGTGTGTGGTGTATCTTGCCACATCGCCAAAGAGCAATTCGGCATACCTGTCGATTGATGCGGCGCTTGAAAAGGTCAACGAGACGGGAAACCTGCCTGTGCCATTGCATCTGCGCAATGCGCCGACCAAGCTGATGAAGGAGCTTGATTACGGCAAAAACTATCTCTATGCCCATAATTACCCCGGAAATTTTGTGAGACAGCAATTTCTTCCCGACGGCCTCGATGGTGTAACTTTCTGGCATCCATGCTCTAATCCTGCCGAGGATCGCCTCAAGGCGGTGCAGGAGAGCCGGTGGGGTAAAAAATATTGAAATTTTCTGTCACAAAATCGCGTCATCAGCGTCTACAAGATGTAGAACAATATGGCGACTGACAATTTCAAACATCTCGTATTGACTCACTACGGGTCAATGTATCGCGTAGCATACTCAATATTGCGCGATAGCGATGATGCGCAGGATGCCGTGCAAGATGCCGTTGCATCGATGTGGGCGCGGCGGTCATTGCTTGGTGATGTGGGAAACTACGAGTCGTTTTGTGTGAAAGCGGTAAAAAACCGTTGCATTGACATGTTGCGTGCGCGAGCTTCACGAGCCGAACCGGTCGATTCGTTTCCCGATGAAGCCTATGGCTCTGCAAGCCCCGACACCGAGGTTGAAGCGCGCGACACCCTTTCACTCGTCAAGTCGCTCGTGGAGCAGCTTCCCCCGTTACAACAGGAAGTGTTGCGCCTGCGTTCGGAAGCCGATTGTGACCTACAGGAGATAGCCGCGATAACCGGGGTGACGCATGAAAATGCCCGTACCCTGCTGTCAAGGGCAAGACGACGTTTGAAAGATTTATACAACAATATAAAATGAAGTCAGAACATTACAAACTGAAGCAGTTGCTCAATCTCTATTACAGCGGATTGACCACGCCTGACGATGAGAGAAGGCTCATTGAGATGTTTGACGCTATCGATGAGCTTCCGGCCGACATGATTGCCGACCGTGACATAGTGACGGCTCTTCACGATGACGTGGCTATCGATGTGCCTGATGCCGCTGCCGACAATATAAGCCTCTTTATCGACAAGCTTGCACGGCAAGAACGCCGGGCCGCTGCCGGGCGCAAGTTTTTTGCCTACGGCGGAGTGGCGGCGAGTCTTGCAATAGTCGTGTCGCTGATATTGTTTATAGTCAAGAGCAGCACCCCTAACCCTAACGAGATTACCGACCCCCAGACGGCATATAACGAGACGGAGCGAGCCATACTCATGGTGTCGGAAAGTCTTAACAAGACCGGCGCTTTCATGAACGAGGCTAACCACATATTGTCAAAAATCACTTTCATTGACGACTCTCTCTTTGAAGAAGACGACGAACTCTACGATGACTCAATCTATAATGAATTGAATGATGGCAAATTTTAAGAAAATTACATTAGGATTGTGGATGATTGCAGCGGCAATCACCGGAACTGCACAAAACAAGTCATTTGAAAAGATAGCGCAGCTCCCTGAAACTCAATATGCCTACATCTCGGAGTCAATGCTTTCATCAATGGGTGCGATGGTTGACCAGCCGCAGTTTATCGCTTCGGCAATCGACCACCTCAAAAGCGTGGAAATACTGACTTGTGAGGAGCCTGCCGCGTTTGACCGCATCAGGAATATGCTTGACCCATGCATATCTGACCTTCAGCTGTTGTCGAAGGTATGTGACGATGGAGAAAACATAGAAATCTACGGAAAGCCAAACGGTGACAAACTGTCAAGCCTGCTTCTTATAAAAGTCAAGGATATCCCGGAAGTGATGTCGGCGATATTCATGACCGGCGATATTGACCCTGATTCGCTCAGGTCGGTAACCAAAGCCGTTAATTAAAATCATGACCCATTAATAATAAATATCATATACAATTTATAACTTCAAAAACGAGATAGGGCAACCCGAGACGGATTGCCCTATTTATTTTTCCATAATCGCCCTTAGAGCCGGCACTAAAACCCGAGCATGCTAAGAATCAAAGGGGTAAGGAGAGCGGTGAATAAACCGTTGAGCGTAAGTCCAAGCGAGGAAAACGCGCCATAGCGGTAGCCGACATCCATAGCAGCAGAAGTGCCGACAGCGTGTGCCGCCGTTCCCATTGACAATCCCTGGGCTATCGGGCTTTTTACCCTCGAATATTTCATCATCTTGAATCCTGCCATGCCGCCGAAAATACCGGTACATACCACGACTGCCGCAGTGAGGGCGGGAATGCCTCCGGCTGTCTGGGCTATCTCCATGGCGATAGGTGTAGTCACTGATTTGGGAGCGAGGGAGAGTATCACTTCTTTTGAGGCTCCAAGCAGTTGTGCCACCACGACTACCGATACGACTCCCACGATACAGCCGGCAAACTCGGCAAGCAATATGGGGAGCAACTGTTTCTTTATCGCTTCGAGCTGCCGGTAGAGAGGCACTCCAAGCGCCACGACCGCCGGCTTTAGCCAGAAATCGATATATTCTCCACCTTCGGCGTAGGTCTCATAGTCAACCCCAGCCGACATCATAATGCATATCAGCACGGCGATTGTGATAAGGATAGGGTTGAGAAAGGAGATGCCGGTGCGCTTTTGCAAAATCTGCGCCATTACATACACCACAAAGGTGAGTGCAATAAGAAAGTATTTATTCTCTATATAGCTCATGACGTGAAGATGTTAGCCTGCGCACAACCTGATGTACCCATCCGGTCACTGCGAGAATTACAAATGTACTTATCACCGAGGCGCCTATTATAGGCAACCACTGAGCCTTTATGAGACCAAGGCAGTTCATCAACCCTACTCCGGCAGGGACAAAGAAGAAGCCCAGATTCTTGACAAGGAAGTCGGATACCTTGTCGACCCACATCAGTCTGACTATTCCGGCTTTGAGGCTACCTGCGAGCAACAGCATCCCTATGATACTTGAGGGGATGGGTATGCCGGTAAGCCATACAATCAATTCGCCCAATGCAAGAAACGCAAAGAGCACTGCACATTGAAAAATCATATGATAAAACTTAAAACAATCTTTTCTGTAACGCTTGACTTGATACTGATAGTATATAAAGAGAGATTTATATTTTAATGAAGAAATTCGGGAGCGAGGAAGAATAATCCGAACGACAACCCTATATTCCATTTAGTGCCGGGTGTATTGCAATAGTTTACATAAGCGGTGAGGTGGGCGAATGGGAGGGCGTAGACTGCCGCGAGTTCACCAAAAAATACCGGGTCGGCAAACCAATCGCCATATTTCGCCTTCACCATGGTTGTGCGCGAGTCATCGGGTGTGATGTCGGGCAGCACCTTTCGCCATGGCATGAAGCCGTGGAACTCTCCCCTGAGTTGAAACATGTTGGTAATCTTCCATACCGGTTTCAAGCCGAGGCTAAGATATTGCGGGGCGCGGAGCGAGGCGTTAAATGAGTTGTAGGTCGAAGCCGTGGGGTGAAATACCGGAAGCATAACCATTGTGGCGGCGTAGTTGTCGAGCAGCTTGCGCGTGGAAATCTCTACATTTCCTTCGACTCCGATGGAGAGGGAGCGGTTAAGCGACCAGTATCGCTCGTAATTGAATGCGAACTGAAACCAGTTGACCCCTTTATCTTCCTGCTTTCGGGAGCGGTCATTTTCAGGGAAAAAGCTGTAATTGCCATATACGCCAAATGCCGAGGCGTGAATCATCATGCCGTTGGTGGCATAATTCTGGTCGTTAAGGGTGTTGTATTCGTAGACACCGCGCACTTGTCCGAGCACATATGTAGACCGGTCACGCTCTGTGTCATTTACGACAAGCCCGTCAAAGAAGCGGCTGCTCAACCTGCCCGCACCGGCATCAAGCTCAAGTTTGCCGCTCCTGCCCATTGCCATGCCATAGCGTAGCCTGCCAAACAGCTCTGTGTCGGTGACAAGGGTGCTGCCGTCATCGTAGAAAATCCTGTCGCTGTCAAACATTTTTTCTCTTGATATGACTGCCTGCACTTTCATGTAAGAGGGGATAGCCGAACGCATGTTCATCTTCAGGTCAAGCATACCTGCCATATAGCTTTGTCCTATCCAGCCGTTAATAGAGGAGCTGAGAGAGTTGAAACTGAGCGTATTGTATCCTGCCGACATAAACAGCATCGAGTTGGTGGATGAGCTTATGTATCCCCCCAGTCCAACATTGAAATTGTTTTTTACATCGGCTTTCAGGTCGAGGGCAAAGCAGCGCGATGAATCGTTCCATATGGCGCGAGGCACCAGATTGCGCAGCTTTCCCGGAGTAATGGCGCGGTAGTAGGCGTCTTTAGCCTGCGTGAGTCCGAATGTGTCGCGTCTACCTTTGGTAAACAGATATTTTAGGTAAGCGTCCTGGGCGGGTGTGCCACCATGTACATGCACCGAGTCAAATACCACGTAGGGTGTCTCCGACTTGAACACGGCGCGTCGCAACTTACGCGTATTTTCAGGAATTCGGGAAGTGACGCGGCTCTTGATGGAATCCATCATCTCCATTGCGCAGTCGTAGCCAATCTGGTATATCTGGCGACATGCCGGGAAGTCAAGCAGACCGAATTGCTGTACCGGAATCTTGAGTTTGATGCCTTCATCATCGGGCAGCGAATAGTCATTTTTCTGAATCACCATGTCCTCGATCTGTTGCATCAGGTTGTTGGGGTCGGGCTTCTTGTCGGGCGATGACACATCAACCCCTATCATGATGTCGGGTGCGAAGTCTTCTCTCATCACGTCGACGGGGAAATTGTCGTAGATACCGCCGTCGTACACGAGCACTCCATCCATTTCAATCGGCTGGAACACGATTGGAAATGACATTGAGGCGCGTATGGCATCGCCAAGCGAGCCGCTGCGGCACACAATCTTGTGCTTGTGGTACACATCGGAGGTGACGCATCGGAAGGGTACGAATAGATTATTGAAATTTCCGTTGCACTGAGCCGAATACCGGGCAAAGAGTTCCATGAACGCGTAATTCATCGGAAGTGGGTTGATAAGGCTCGTGGGCAGGATATTGTTGTTCTTTGTGCTATCCCTGAGGCTCAGGTTTATGTTTGCAAGCTTTGGTGTAGGCTCTTCGCGGGCGTAGTAATATATCCAACGCGGGTCAATGGTGCCGGTCGACCAGTAGCTGAAGCCTTTGGATTCGATCAGCTCCATCATCTCTTCCGGAGTATATCCGGCGGCATATAGTCCGCCCACGATGGCACCCATTGAGGTGCCGGCGACATAATCGATAGGTATGTTGTTGTCTTCAAGCGCTTTTATCACGCCGATATGGGCGATGCCCTTGGCACCTCCGCCACTTAACACCAATCCTACCGATTGCTGGGCACCTGCAGTGCCGTTACAAAACATCGCCGCTATTAACAGTAATATCTGCGGCAGCTTTTTCATCTTCTCAATAGTTGACAGGTTTCGAGCCATCTGAAATGAATGAGTCTTTAAATCCTATAAAGTACAACACTCCATCAAGCCCGATTGTTGAGATACTTTGTCCGGCAGTGGCTTTTACTTTCGGTTTTGCGTGGAAAGCTATGCCAAGTCCGGCGGTTGTAAGCATGGGAAGGTCGTTGGCTCCGTCGCCCACGGCTATTGTCTGGGCGATATCGATATTTTCTACCTGGGCGAGCAGTCGCAGCAACTCTGCCTTGCGTCTTCCGTTGACGATATCGCCTACATATCTGCCGGTAAGCTTGCCGTCGACAATCTCAAGCTCGTTGGCATATACATAGTCGATTCCGAATTTTTGTTTAAGGTAATTGCCGAAATAGGTGAATCCGCCCGAAAGGATGGCAGTCTTGAATCCGGCACGCTTGAGCACCTCCATCATGCGGCTTACTCCTTCAGTCACAGGAAGATTCTCGGCAATCTCGCGCATCACGCTCTCGTCAAGCCCTTTTAGCAGTGCTACACGCTCGCGGAAACTTTCGTCAAAATCAATCTCGCCTCTCATGGCGCGCTCAGTGATAGCTCTTACTTTTTCACCTACACCGGCACGCTCGGCAAGCTCGTCGATTACCTCTGTCTCTATAAGGGTAGAGTCCATGTCGAAGCACACGAGGCGGCGACAACGGCGGTACATCGTGTCTTGTTGGAGCGAGATGTCAAACTCCTCTTTAGCCGAGAGTTTCATGAAAAGCGATTGCATTTCATTCACGTCATTGGGATTGCCGCGCACTGAAAACTCTACACAAGCTTTTGTCCTTGCCTCTTCACTTTCTGACAGCGGTATGCGTCCGGTGAGACGCTGGATACTGTCGATATTCAGGTTCTGGTCGGCGATGATGCGTGTCACCGAAGCCATCTGTCGCGCTGTGAGGCGACGTCCGAGTATGGTGACAATCCAGCGGTTTTTGCCCTGTCGCCCCACCCAAGCCTCATATTCCTTGACCGAGACGGGGGTGAAGCGTATCTGTACGTTTAGTTCCGATGCCTTGAAAAGCAGGTCCTTCATGATGTTGCCCGACAGGTCGCCTGTGGTCTTGAACAGGATACCAAGGGAGAGGGTGTGGTGTATGTCGGCCTGACCGATATCAAGTATCGTGGCATCATATTCGGCAAGAATCTCGGTGAGCGCCGATGTGACGCCCGGTCGGTCATGTCCCGAGATATTTACAAGTATAAGCTCCAATTCAGGTGATTTGCTATCCATGATGCGTTTATAGTGAAGAGTGGTAGCGTATAAGTCCCTCCATCGGGGTTTTAATCACTGTGTCGATTTTAGCATCGAGAGCGGCAGCCGCTTCGTCGAGTACTCCGCGGTATAGATAGGCTATCGATCCGACAAAACTTACGGGGAGAGTGCGGTAGCGGTCATATTGTGCCACGTTGCGCACAAAGAATGACTTGAATTCATTGAGCACGAGTCGATGTATTGCAGGTTCCTCAATGTTTTTCAGCAAAAAGGGTGTTACTGAAGCCAGGAAGCGGTTGGGCGACGGCTCTTTGTAAACGCGGCGTATTATTGCTGTGCGTTCAAGATTGTATTCATCAAGGAAACGGTCACACAGTTCACGCGGCAGCTGATGTTTCAGGACGTCGCCTATCAGATGACGTCCAAGTACCGCGCCGCTGCCCTCGTCGCCGAGAATGAAACCGAGCGGGCTGATGTGGTCCTTTATTTCATGACCGTTGTAGTAGCATGAGTTGGAGCCGGTTCCGAGTATGCAGGCGATACCCTCATTGTTGCCAAACAGGGCGCGTGCGGCACCAAGGAGGTCGGAATGTGCCTCGATAGTGGATACGTTGAGGTTTTGGCGGATGGCGCGGCGTACATTTCTGCACACTTCGTCGTCGATACATCCGGCTCCGTAGAAATATACCTCAGTCACTTTTTCGGCAAGGTCGCCAAGCTGGAACATCAGTTCGTCGTCAAGATACTGTGCGATTTCCTCTTCGGTAAGCATCAATGCATTAAAACCGGAGGTAAATATCTGCTTTACCAGCTTGTCGTAATCAAGAAGACACCATTCAACCTTGGTGCTCCCGCTGTCAGCTATCAGTTTCATTACTTTTTTACTCTTATTCTTAATGGACTGCAAATTTAGTAAATAATAAGTAACTCTTAAAAATAATATTGAATTTTGGTTAGTGACAATGCCTGGCACATGATGATATGTTGTAGCTAAAATCAAAAAAGGTGAAGGGGTTTTGTAAAGCGAGATTTAATTACTAAATTTGTACACATTTTCTTACAGTGAAATTTAAATTTTGTGGAGTTATCGCTGGAATATAGTGATGTGCTGCAACTTTTTTAGCCAATAGGTGATAGACTGCAACTTGCAAAGGTATTTTTTGATTATGTATAGTAAAGATAGAAAAAAGATGAGTGTCTCACTGAGTTTTGCGTTATGCCTTGTCGCTATTTCGATTGCGATGATGGTGCTTGGTGTGTTTTTAATGTAGTATATCAGCATTGTATGCAATAATGTTGGACGATATAAGGAAGATTGTTATTTTCGGAGGCTGTATTACATTTATAGCTGCCGATAGTTTGGGAATTGAACTTACCGATAGTATTCCCGGACAACATCTTGAAGAGGTGGTGGTTACCGGTAATTCGGCGAGGCAGCGCATTGACAATCCGCGTCTTGGCGCTGAGAGACTCGAATTGACCAAGCTCGCACAGATGCCGGCGTTTGCCGGTGAAAATGATATAATCAAGTCGATATCGCTGTTGCCCGGTGTGCATGGCGAAGGTGATGGCGGCGGAGGCTTTGAGGTGAGGGGAGGCAATGCTTCCCAGAATCTCGTGTTGCTTGACGGCATTTCGCTTTACAATCCCTCCCATGTAATGGGTATCTTCTCTACTTTTAACGATGATGCTCTTGGTGGCGCCACATTGTATAAGGGCCCTATTCCGGCTATGTATGGTGGTGCTACCTCGTCGGTACTTGAGACGACTCTCAATGCCGGTGACATGGAAGAGTATCATGGGTCGGCTACTGTGGGTATCCTTGCTGCAAAAGTCATGGCACAGGGTCCGATTGTAAAAGATAAGCTTTCATTTGCCGTCACGGCGCGTCGTTCTTATGTCGATGCATTTTTAAAGATGATTCCGCAATACAGGAGTACGGTGATGAACTTCTATGACGTGACGGCGAAATTGCGTTACCGCCCCGCTGCTGCTCATATTGTCGATGCGTCATTTTTTGTAAGCCGCGACAATATGGCGGTAGGCGACCTTATGGGGTTGTATTGGGGCAACCTTGGCGCATCGGTCAACTGGACAGCAAGGGCGGGGGAGAAGGTGACATTTGTCACTACCGGAGCTTTTACCCATTTTAACCCGGATATGGAGGTGGCGATAATGGATATTGACCAGAAAATGAAGGGATATATCCATAATTATTCTATTAACGAGCGTATGCGTTATGTCCTGACTGAGGGTCATGGGTTGGAATTTGGTGTAAGGTCGCAGTTGCTGCGTGTGAAGTCGGCTGAATGGAACATCAATGCGGTAAAGGAGCGCGAGGTGAGGTCGCTATGGGAAAATTCGGTATGGATTGACTATGCGGGGTCGTTTTTGGAGAAGCTGGATGTGTCAGCGGGAATACGTGTAGATGTATCTTCTGTCATGTCGGGCTACCGTTTTCATGACTTCTTGTCGGCGGTTGGCGCGTCCAATCAGTTTGACGGCAAGACCTATTGCGAGATTGAGCCACGGGTGAGCGTGAAATATGATATCACCCCTCATCATAATGTGAAAGTCGGATTTGGAATATCCACGCAGAATCTTCATGCAATCAGGTCGAGTGCGACATCTTTCCCGTTTGACCGCTATGCGCTCACCTCGGCAATAGTGAAGCCTGAGCGAGCGTTGCAATATGGCATAGGCTACGCCGGTATGACTGCGGGCGGCGACTATGACTGGTCGGCAGAGGGATATTATAAGAATATAGCCAATGTGTATGATTATAAGGATGGGCGCACTTCATTTTCCGATGTTGTGCTTGAAAATATAATACTTGGTGGTAAAGGACGCAGCTACGGAGCCGAATTTATGGTGCGTAAAAACACCGGCGCTCTTACGGGGTGGGTGTCATATACTATATCACGTACAGAGACACGCATACCCGGGATTAACGATGGTGAATGGTATGACGCTACCAACGACCGCCGTCATGACATCTCAATCACGGCAATTTATAAGCTTTCCGGTAAATGGAGCTTTTCAGGTGCGTGGATTTATTCATCAGGTCAGCCCCTTACGGCACCCGATGTGAAATATGAGATAGCGGGAGAGACATGTTACTATTACTCAAGACGCAATGCCTACAAGGCGCCTGCCACGCATCGCCTCGACCTGTCGGCTATATACACCCATGCGGGCAGGCGGTTTACCTACCAATGGGCGTTTGGGGTCTATAACGCTTATTGCCGTTACAATCCGTATGTAATATATTTTGAGGATGACCCGACTAAGCCATCGGGCACCAGGGCTGTGCTGCAGGCTATGTACGGGTTGATTCCATCCGTTTCATATACACTTAAATTTTGACTCCGGTTATGAAGATACGCGATATGGTATTTGCCGTTGTGTTGATGGCGGCTATGACCTCTTGTGAGAAAGAACTTGATTTCAAGTATCATGACATTGCCCCTCTCACGGTAATCGAAGGGGAGCTGACTCCCGACGGTGCCAAAGTGGGCATAACCTTGACCACTCCCATGGCAGAGCCGATGGACCGCACCCGTCTTACAGATGCTTCTGTAACGCTGGAGGACATTACGGATGGAACCACTTACACGCTTATACCCGATGCGGAGGGCTTCTTCCGTGAGCCCACTCCCGGCATAACCGGACACGACTATCGCCTGACTGTGGAGCGAGATGGCAATCGCTATGAGGCACACACCACATTTTATCCTCCGGTGGAGATAGTAAGTCTGGAGTTTAACTGGATACAGATGCCTTACGACCATGTCGCAGTGCTTCAAGGACAATTTCTCGACAATAGCGACTCGCATGAATATTACTGGGTAAAGCTCTACCGTAATGGCGAGATATATCAATGGGGTGAAATGGACGACCGCGGGGCTGTCGACGGCAAGGTCACGTATTTCACCATGACCACCCGCATGGACACTGACGAGGAAGAAGATGACACAGTGCTTTATGATGGAGATGTAATCACGGCAACCATATGTATGATTTCGGCACCGATGCATGACTACCTTGAGGCGTTGCAAAACGACAGCAACGGACCCGCGATGTTTTCAGGCGACAAATGCCTCGGCTATTTCATCGCCTCTTCACCGGTGTCGCAGTCAATAGTCTTCCATCCCGACGAAATACCTGTCTACAAATAATCCTGACAGGAAATTTCGAGCCTTTACTCTTTAACGATTAAACCGACTTGGATATATAGCGCGATTAAACCCTCGGCGCTATTGGAGAAATTAGTTGAGAATTGTCTAAATCTCTTGCTTAGAGATACTAA
>CAJTSK010000002.1 GCA_910578835.1 uncultured Muribaculum sp. | reverse complement strand
GAAAGGAAACGAAAGTAGGTCAGAAAACTTTCGTTTTCCGACCTACTCGATTATTGTGAAGTCGCTTGTTGTTTAGACTTATTTTAAATTACTTTGCATAATTACAAGATATTTGCTAATTTCGCACATTATGAAATTAACAAGAAATTTTTCAGGCAAAGACAGTGTAATCGACCTCATACGAGAAGATTACAATATACTCCAGATTCTTAGCCGGTTCAACATCCCGCTTGGATTTCAGAGCAAGCGTATTGAAGATATCTGTAATGAAAATGGCATAGACACCAATGTGTTTCTGTTCATTGTCAATTTCATTCTTTCCGGAAAAATTGATTCGGAGAGGCTTGCAGTAGTGTCGCCGGTGGCGATTGTCGACTTTCTGCACAACAGTCACGACTACTTTTTAAAATATAAGTTCCCCCACATACGTCAGAATCTCGTCACCGCATTGGAAGAGAGCCATAGTGATATCAACAGCGCGATTATCGCCTTTTTTGACTCCTACATGGGAGAAGTCAAGAAGCATTTCAACTATGAGGAGAAACGTGTGTTCCCCTATATACGTGCACTTGTCAACGGTGACCATTCCGACTACAACATTAACCTGTTTAAGCGCCATCACGACGAGATAGGCGAAAAACTTACCGAGCTAAAAAATATAATCCTGCGCTTCTACACTACATCGATGCCCAACAAGATGTATGATGTACTGATTGACTTATATAATGCCGAGGAAGACCTTGACTCTCACAATGATATCGAGAACCATATATTGATTCCTCTTATCACGATGATAGAGCGCAATTATAGGCTAAAGCCCGATAACCGCGAAGAAAAATGAAACGTGTCACAGTAGCTCTCATCCACGACTCCGCCATAATATGCGCCGGACTGTCGGCACTGCTTTCCGACTTACGCGACATGAGCATTTCGCTCACGCGGATTAAACTCCACGACCTGAACGGCTGTGTGTATCCTGTAGTCATCGCCGACCCGCTTATGCTCTCTCCTGAAAAAATAGAGGAGATGCGCTCCGGTTCATCCCGAAAAATCAGGATTGTAGCCCTCTACTCTTCCGCTCTCCCGGCAGAGATTCTGCGTAATTACGACGGCACAATATCTATTTATGACAGCATTGACACAATAGAGTCTACATTGCGACAACTTATAGCAGATGAGGAAGAAGAGGAAGCAAAGATTCTGAGCCAACGCGAAAAAGATGTGGTAGTCGGAATAGTAAAAGGCATGGCCAATAAAGAGATTGCAGCAGAAATGGGAGTCTCGGTCAACACAGTCATGACCCATCGCCGTAATATCGCCTCAAAGTTACAGATTCATTCTCCGGCAGGTCTGACAATTTATGCGATAGTAAGCAAGCTTGTTCGTCTTGAAGAAATCAAGACACAATTGCCACGATAAAAAAAGGATGCAAGAGCAACGCTTTGCATCCTTTTTTTAAAACAAATCTCTGTTACTTTGCCCCGATTTGAGGAGTGACAATCTGTGATGCCGGGGTATCGGGAACAGGCTCGCCCTCTTGTAACGGCTCTACAATTCTGACAGTGTAAGAAGCAACGGCTTCCGCCGGACTGTAATTCACAGCCAGAACAGGCAAATATATCTGTAGCAAGTGAGAACCAAGCGGCAAGTTTTCAGTATTAAACACCATGCCGAAAGGTGCAATAAGTGTGCTGCCCTGGAACACATAGTCCCAGTAATAAGTGGCACCACCAAGAGTAATATCCTTGACCGAAGGATTAACTATTGAAATAGACTCGACTGTAAGCGGGGTGCCCTGTGGCACTACAACCACGCCATTGTCGGTGATTTCTGTTTGACCTGTCATGTCTATCTGCAACTGGAAATTGGGCAGGTCATCATCATCGCTACAAGACACAAAAAACAAAGGTAGCGCAAACAACAAATAAATCAGTTTTTTCATAATAAGTGAATTAGGGTGAGCCGCGCCGGAGCATGAATAAGCCCGACACGACCCACGTTTTTTTAATAAATATTAATTTCTGAATATCAATTCATCATCCTTTACATCTATGATAATCGGATGTTCACGGTCAACTTTCTGAGCAAGGATATCCTTAGACAGGCGGTTGAGCACCATGCGCTGGAGCACCCTCTTGACAGGACGCGCACCGAACTCAGGATTGTAACCCTCTTTGGCAAGATAGCTGAGAGCCGCAGGGGTAACCTCAAGTTCAACACCATTCTTGGCAAGCATACGCTTGATGCCGTTGACCTGAATGCCCACAATCTCTTCAATCTCACGCTCGTTAAGCGGAGTAAACATGATAATCTCGTCAATACGGTTAAGGAACTCCGGACGGATTGTCTGCTTCAACATATCAAGTACCTGCTCTTTGGTCTTCTCCACGACTTCAGCATGATTATCGTCGGTAATGCCGGCAAAATTTTCCCGGATTACTTGCGAACCCATATTTGAGGTCATGATAATTATCGTGTTCTTGAAGTTGACGAGACGTCCCTTGTTATCGGTAAGTCGACCGTCGTCAAGCACTTGTAGAAGGATATTGAAGACATCGGGATGAGCCTTCTCTATCTCATCAAAAAGCACAACTGAGTACGGTTTGCGACGCACAGCTTCTGTCAATTGACCGCCTTCATCATATCCGACATATCCCGGAGGCGCTCCGACAAGACGGCTCACTGTATGCTTCTCCTGATATTCACTCATATCGATTCGGGTCATCATGTTTTCATCGTCAAACAGATATTCGGCAAGAGCCTTTGCAAGCTCAGTCTTGCCGACTCCGGTCGTGCCGAGGAAGATAAACGAGCCTATAGGTCGGCGCGGGTCATTCAATCCGGCACGGCTCCTGCGCACCGCATCGGCAATCGCGGCGATAGCCTCTTCCTGCCCCACGACTCTTTTATGGAGTTCCTCCTCAAGATGCAACAGCTTCTCTTTTTCACTCTGAACCATCTTGCTCACCGGAATACCGGTCCAGCGTGATACCACATCAGCGATATCATCAGCATCAACCTCCTCCTTTATAAGCGACTTGTCGCCTTGCATCTGCTTCAGCTCCTCTTGGATACGCTCGTTTTCCTTTTCCTTTTCCTGAACCTTTGAGTAGCGTATTTCAGCCACCTTGGCATAATCACCTTCGCGCTCTGCCTTGTCAGCCTCAAAGTTAAGATTTTCGATGTCAATCTTGTTGCGCTGGATGCGATTAATCAGCTCTTTCTGTGACTCCCATTTTGCCTTGAAGTCTTTTTCTATATCGCGGAGGTCGGCAAGTTCCTTTTCAAGATCCTTGATTTTCACGCTGTCGCCTTCACGCTTGATTGCCTCGCGCTCGATTTCCAGCTGGGCAATCTTACGGGTAATCTCATCAAGAGCCTGCGGTACGCTATCACGTTCCAGACGCAATTTTGATGCAGCTTCATCAACCAGGTCAATAGCCTTGTCAGGCAGGAAACGGTCAGTAATATAGCGTTCTGACAACTGTACGGCTGCGATAATCGCCTCGTCGCGGATACGCACCTGATGGTGATTCTCATAGCGCTCCTTCAATCCTCTAAGGATGGAGATGGCACTCATCTCGTCAGGCTCATTGACCATCACCTTCTGGAAACGGCGTTCAAGAGCCTTGTCTTTCTCAAAATATTTTTGATACTCATCAAGGGTAGTGGCACCGATACTGCGGAGCTCGCCCCTTGCAAGTGCAGGCTTCAAGATATTGGCGGCATCCATCGCGCCCTCGCCCTTACCTGCTCCCACGAGAGTGTGGATTTCATCGATAAACAATATGATTTCGCCATCAGCCTGAGTCACTTCATTGACAATAGCCTTAAGACGCTCCTCAAATTCTCCTTTGTATTTAGCACCTGCGACAAGTGCACCCATGTCAAGCGAAAAAATCTGCTTGTTTTTCAGATTTTCCGGCACATCACCTCTTACTATACGATGGGCAAGACCCTCTGCGATAGCGGTTTTACCGGTACCCGGTTCACCTATAAGCATAGGGTTGTTCTTGGTGCGTCGACTCAATATCTGCAACACACGGCGTATCTCGTCATCCCTTCCGATGACAGGGTCAAGTTTACCGGTACGGGCACGCTCATTAAGGTTGACAGCATACTTGCTCAACGCATTATACGTGTCCTCAGCACTCTGGTCAGTAGCTTTTTTACCCTTTCTAAGCTCTTCAATCGCCGCAGACAATTCATGTTCCGAGAGCCCGGCATCCTTTAATATCTGGGAAGCCTGACTCTTTACTGAGAATACAGCGAGGAGGATAGCCTCAAGCGTCACATACTCATCGCCCTGCTTCTTTGCAATGTCAAGTGCTTTTTGAAGCACATCGTTAGATGTACGGCTAAGATAAGGTTCCCCACCCGACACCTTTGGCTCAGAAGCGATAGCGCGGTCGACAGCTGCCGTAACCACGCCCACATTAGCGCCTACCTTTTGGAAAATAAATTGCATAAGCGAGTCGCCCTCGGTCATCAATCCTTTAAGGATATGCACCGGCTCTATAGCCTGGTTGCCCGACCCTTTAGTGATCTCAACCGCCTTCTGAATCGCCTCTTGCGATTTAATGGTGAAGTTATTGAAATTCATAATATGATATAAATTAATATTTACTTTACTTTTCTAACACTTACAACCCCCATAATGTTGATTAATTATTTTGTACTAACGCGGTCATTTGTTAACTTTGTTAGTCAAAAATTATGCCAATATACCCGATATGAAGAGATTTATAATTTATACAATAATTGCAACCTTCTTTTCAGCGGGGCTTATGTCGCAGACAAAGACCCACTTTGAATATCCCATGGCACCCGACTCGCTCGCCACTTTGCAGGAAAAGACAAGCTACATTTTACTGCGTTTCTGGGATAAGGCTGACATGAAGAAGCTGTTGAATGACACAGTGGCATTTAATGAGGCATTTGCTGACTATGTGTCATTTATTCCCTATGCGAGTGCCGACAGCGTGAAAAAATCAATCATCAATCTCACCTCCAGATATAAAAATGACGCCAAGTCCACGCTTAAAATCGTAAAGGCGGCAGAGAAAAATATGTTTTCTCCCGACGCTCCTTTCTGGGCCGATGAGCAGTACATGCTTTTTACAAAGGCCGCCCTTTCCAACAAAAAAGTTTCGGCAAAGGATAAAGCCTACTACCTGAATCATGTAAAAATGCTTAACGCCTCTCAAGTAGGCTCGACTGTAGCACCAATCAGTTACACAACGCGCCACGGGGCATCCCATCAGCTCTATGACCAACCGGGAGAGTTTATCCTGCTTTACATACATGGACCGGGCTGTGATGACTGCGCCATGACCACGATGCGTCTTGAAACTGATTTTGCGTTTAACGCGTTGACCAAAAACGGCACATTCAAAATCATTGACATCTATACGGGCACTCCCGACGAGGATTGGAAAAAGTCGGTCGACAGCTATCCCTATGAATGGGAAGCCGGCACTTCCAATGACATAGGTCAATATATCGACATACGCAACCTTCCGGCAATGTATCTGCTTGACAAGGACCGCAAGATATTGTTGCGTGACATGAATGTCAACCAGGCGCTTTCTATGGCGGCTGCGATTTATAAACAACAACAAAAGCAACAGTAAGTCACGAAACGATGAAACTATTTTTTGAAAACCTATTTTTGCGGTGTACGGGTTATACCTATAGCAATCTTGCCCGACTTTTCATGAGACTATTTGTGGGCATAATGTTCATGCAATTTGGCATACGCCATCTTGTAAACTTCTCGACGCTGCGCTACACCTTCCCCTCTGTTTTAGGGATTGGAAGCGAGACTTCGCTCATTATCATGATATGCATCGAGTTGATATGCTCGCTCTGCATCATGATTGGCTTCCTGACACGTCTATCTGTATTGCCTCCTGTGATTTCGATGATAATCGCCGAATACCATATATTGCATGACCTTCTGCCCGACACTCTCACCTATTCGATTTCATGCACTCAGCCGGGCTATCTGCCGCTGATGTTCATCGGCATATTTCTCTACCTCCTCATTGCCGGACCGGGCAAAATATCTCTTGACTACTTTATTTCTTTATTTATCATATCTAAACGAGGTAAAGACGAGACAGAAACAGAAGAGCTCGAAGAAGTTTAGAATCTTAACATGTTGTAATGAAAATAGCTGTACTGATATCAGGTGGTGTTGACAGTGCGGTGGTTGTACACCGCTTAAAGGAAGAAGGCCACGACCTTCACCTTTTTTATATACGTATAGGACTTGACAATGGCGAAGGCGACTGCTCTGCGGAGGAAGATATAGAGATGTGCCGGTTCATCGCCCGCAAATACGGATGTCCGTTTGATGTTGTATCATTACATGAAGAGTATTGGGACAATGTCATGGAGTATGCGTTGAAGACCGTTAAGGAGGGACTGACCCCCAATCCCGACATAATGTGTAACAAGATGATCAAGTTTGGATTTTTCGAGCAACGTTGGGGGCATGAATTTGACAAGACGGCAACCGGGCATTATGCCACTACCGATATTGTCGGCGACAAGATATATCTTGCAACCGCAGTCGACCCGGTCAAGGACCAGACCGACTTCCTTGCCCGCATAAGCTATGAGCAGCTATCCCACCTTATGTTTCCGATCGGGAGCCTCCCCAAGGCAAAGGTGCGCGAAATAGCCATTGATGTAAAAATGCCCAATGCCTTCCGCAAGGATAGCCAGGGTATCTGTTTCCTTGGGAAAATAAATTATAACGATTTTATCAAGCGGCATCTCGGCATAAAGAAAGGAGCCATAATCGAACTTGAAACCGGGCGCAAGCTCGGTGAACATAACGGATTTTGGTTTCACACAATCGGACAGCGGAAAGGGCTCGGACTGAGTGGCGGACCCTGGTATGTAGTGAAGAAAAACGTTCATGACAATGTAGTCTACGTAAGTCAAGGTTATAACACAGAAAAGCAGTATGGCAACACATTGCACCTTGATGAAATGCACTTCATCTCCGGCTCGCCCTGGGGCGACAGCTGCAACAAGGTAAAAATCACCTTCAAAAACCGCCATATGCCGGAATTTATTCCCGGAGTCCTTACGCGACTCAGCGAGCAAGAGTATCTTGTAGAGTCGGAGTCACGCATTCAAGGTATAGCACCCGGTCAGTTTGCTGTCATCTACGATGAGAAAGCTCATCTATGTTATGGCAGCGGTATAATCACCGGTCAAAATGTAATATTGTAACTACTATGGCAAATGACAGAATAAGACTCAGGGTATTGGGCATCTCTTACAGCCAGATCCAGACAGGTGCGTACGCCCTGATACTCGCCCAAGTCGACGGACCGTGCCGCATACCGATAATCATCGGTTCATCAGAGGCGCAATCGATAGCGATAAGGCTTGAAGGCATAATACCGCCACGCCCGATGACTCATGACCTTTTTGTCAGTTTCGCCCATGCCTTCGGCGTAAAGTTGCAGGAAGTGTTTATCTACAAATTTGAGGATGGTATATTTTCATCTGAAATAACATTCGCCTCACAAGACCGTAGCATTGTACTTGATGCCCGCACTTCCGATGCAATAGCTATTGCCATACGCACAAAAGCGCCAATCTACACGACCAAAGAGATTCTTGATGAAACCGGATTTATCTTGGAAGAGACTCCCGATGGTGATGATGATGACGATGACAACACATCACGCATCATTAACAATGATGATGAAACGACCGGTGAACCTAAGCTTGAGAATTATGCTGTCGAAGAACTTGAACGTACACTCGAAAAGCTGATAGAACAAGAAAATTATGAAGAGGCTGCCAAAGTGAGTGACATTCTGAAACGTAAACGCGGGAAGCAGTCATGATTGTCACCCGCCGATAACCCAAACTTATATCATAAAAACAATGAAAGGAATAAAAACTAAACTCGCACTGCTTACATTCATTGAATTTGCAGTCTGGGGCGCGTATCTTACCTCACTTGGCAGCTATCTGTCAAAAGTAGGTCTCGCCGGTAATATCGGTATATTTTATGCCATTCAAGGTATTGTGTCGCTGTTTATGCCTGCTTTAATCGGCATAATAGCCGACCGATGGATTCCTGCACAGAAGACACTGTCGTTAAGCCATCTTTTGGCCGGTGGATTCATGATTGCGGCAGGCGTCTACGGCATGAGTGCCGGTGACAATCCGGAGTTTGGGATATTGTTTGCGCTGTATGCTATGTCTGTAGCCTTCTTCATGCCTACCATCGGTCTTACCAACTCGGTTGCATACACCGCACTTGAAAAGGCGGGGCTTGACACTATAAAGCATTTTCCTCCTATACGTACACTCGGGACCGTCGGCTTCATCGCCTCAATGCTTTTTGTCAATTTCACAGGCTATCAGAACACTTATGCCCAGCTTATCACCTCAGGTGTCTTGAGCATGCTGATGGTAGGATATGCCCTCTTGATGCCTAATTGCCCTACCGACAAGAGCAAGAAATCAAGCAGTTTTGTCGATATATTCGGGCTCCGCGCATTTACCCTGTTCAAGCAGAAGCAGATGGCTGTATTTTTCATCTTCTCAATGCTCTTGGGTGTGGCGCTGCAAATCACTAACGGATTTGCCAATCCGTTTATCCAGGCATTTGGTTCCATACCTGAGTATGCCAACGACTGGGGCGTTCATAATGCCAACGCACTTATCTCCCTATCTCAGATGAGCGAGACTCTCTGTATACTTTTAATCCCGTTTTTCCTGAAGCGATTCGGCATCAAAATCGTGATGCTTATGTCTATGCTTGCGTGGGCGCTGCGTTTCGGATTTTTCGGAATAGGCAATCCCGGCGACGGTGTGTGGCTGTTTGTCCTTTCAATGATTGTCTACGGTATCGCATTTGATTTCTTCAATGTATCAGGTTCGCTGTATGTCAACAGCAAGACCGACTCCGCGCTGCGTTCAAGCGCCCAGGGATTGTTCATGCTCATGACCAACGGTATCGGAGCCACTATCGGTACACTCTGTGCCCAGAAGGTAATCGACCATTTCGTATATTCGCAGACCGATAATGTCGCAATCATATCAGGCTGGCATACATCATGGCTCATTTTTGCAGGATATGCTCTTGTGATTGCAATACTTTTCATGCTCATATTCCATGACAACGACCGCCATCCCGATATCAAAAAAAGTGAAGCTGCCGACATTGACGGCGACGGAGGCGACGGATTCATTTCCATTGAGAAAAAGTAACCCTCATGATACAGTTTTACGCACCCGATATAGAGCGCACTCTACAGCTTCCTGAAGAAGAAGCGCGTCATTGCATAAAGGTGTTGCGCACCCGCCCCGGTTCCATAGTGGACGTGATTGATGGAAAGGGTAACCGTTATGTGTGCAGGCTGCTCTCCGACGACCCGCGCCATGCCTCGGTCGAGATAGAGAGCAAAATCCCGGTTACGCCGGCTTGGTCGACTCATATAACCGTGGCTGTCGCCCCGACAAAAAACATGGACCGGATGGAGTGGCTTACCGAAAAGCTTACTGAAATCGGGGTCAACCGCATAGTGCCGGTGCTCTGCCGTCATTCAGAGCGCAAGGAAGTTAAAATAGAGCGGTTGCAACGCATTGCAGTTTCGGCAATGAAACAGTCGCTGAAGGCGACTCTCCCGGAGATATCACCCATGACCCCGCTATCTCAATTTATTGCTGCCTCCGATGCCGAACAACGCTTTATCGCCTATTGCGATCCGTCAATACCACGACGCGTTCTTGCCAAAGAGTATCATGCAGGCTGCAAAAGCGTGGTGATACTTATCGGACCGGAAGGTGACTTCGACCCACAAGAGATAAAAGATGTGCTTGACACCGGCTATATACCCGTTACACTTGGCGATAACCGCCTGCGTACAGAAACAGCGGCACTGGTGGCATGCGACACGTTTCATATCATAAACCAATTAAATTCCTGACAACATGCTTAAATATCTGAAATCATCCGACAATTTTTTCCTTCTCGCAGGACCATGCGTGATTGAAGGCGAACAAATGGCGATGGATATAGCCGGAAAAATCAACGAGGTGACATCCAAGCTCAACATACCATATGTATTCAAAGGCTCATACAAGAAGGCCAACCGTTCACGCATCGACTCCTTTACCGGCATAGGAGATATAAAAGCGCTTGAGATACTACGCAAGGTTAAAGAGACTTACAATATACCGGTCGTCACCGATATCCACACCGAAGAAGAGGCGGCTATGGCAGCTGAATATGTCGACATCCTCCAGATTCCAGCCTTTCTTTGCCGTCAGACCGACCTGCTTGTTGCAGCTGCACGCACCGGAAAGATGGTAAACATAAAAAAAGGTCAATTCCTGTCTCCAGAAGCCATGGAGCATGCTGTCAAAAAGGTAATTGATGCAGGAAACAATCAGGTCGCCATCACTGAGCGCGGAACTACATTTGGCTATACCGACCTTATTGTGGATTATCGTGGCATTCCCACAATGCAGAAACTTGGTGTGCCGGTAATACTTGACGCGACACACTCGCTGCAGCAGCCCAATCAGCCGGCGGGAGTCACCGGCGGACGTCCCGACTTAATCGAGACAGTGGCACGTGCAGGTATCGCAGTAGGTGTCGATGGCCTTTTCATAGAGACACATCCCGAACCGTCAAAGGCAAAAAGTGACGGAGCAAACATGCTTCCTCTCCATCAGCTCCCGGTACTGCTTGAGCACCTGATAGCCATACGCGCCACAATCAACCGCTTTTAGAGCCATTCGCTCACGCGCTGTCTCACGGCATTTGATTCACTCAACATCTTGAGAAACGCACTTGCCGAGTGTTTGCGGTAAGAATTTTTAAGCATATGCACACATCCCGCCATGTCACTTCCCTTGACGTTGAGCGGGATGTTTTTTATGCCGTTCCGCCCATGCAAGGTAGCCTCGGTAAGGATAGTCACTACATCGGTCGACTGTATAAGCTGGAGCAGTATGTTCACTTCGTTAAGCTCTGCCTTGACATTAAGCTTCGAGATATCATCGCCGATTATTGCCGATAGCTTGTTGCGCGCCTGCATACCTCGCATAGGCAATGCAAAATCACAATTTTTGATGTCATCGAAGGTCAGTGACTCCCGGTTACTCAACCTGTGCCCCTCCCTCATGATGACCGACAGGCGGCTGTCAAACAATGTATGAAACTCTATATCTTCACCTACCTCCATAGGCTTGAATGCAAGTACAAAGTCCACTTGATGCCTCACAAGCATCTCCATCAGCTCATCAACGGTCTTATAATAGATGTTTAGTTTGACGTTGGGATACTGCTTCATAAACATGATAAGCGGCTCTGTCAATATAGGGCTGAAAGAATATGTCACGCCGATATTCAGCGTACCTGTCTGCAACTGCTTAAGGTCATTAATCTTCGTCACACATATATCGGCAGCCGTAATTGCATCACTCGCCTGATAAAGCAGGTGTTCGCCCGCCTCTGTCAGCATCACGCTATGACTGTTTCGCTCAAAAAGCGCTATACCCAACTCTGCCTCAAGCTGTCTTATCTGTTGCGATAATGTGCTTTGGGTTACATACATAGCTTTAGCTGCCTCCGAAAAGTTTAATGTCTCAGCTGCTTTTACAAAGTATCGTAGTTGTCTTAATTCCATAATTTATTTTATTGAAAAACGGGCACAGATATTCCACCTGTCTTCCTTCCCGCCGTCAAAATATACATCTTTATATATGATATATTCGCCCGGGCCGATGTCATTTATCGGACGAAACAACTTTGCCGTCATTACCTCCGAACACCCGCCCGGAGCAATCAGGAACAGAGGCATATTCCATACCCCGCCCTGATACAACTCCATCCATTTTCCATCGACATTGCGAGCCACCTTATATGGTGTACCATAGCAGAGTGTCTTGCGGCTATTGTTGTGTAACACAAACCTGATTTCACCGACAGTATCGGGATATATCTCATCAAGCGTGGTCATGCTTATACCAAGAGTATCACTGACTACCGGACCGCCATAGACACATGGCTGCACCTGTCCGGTGAATTTCAATGCCGAATAACTCACAACTTCACGACAGAACAAATCGCGCATACGCGGCGAGTCATGTCGTAAATCCACCTCTATGGAATCGCCCGAAACAATTCCGTAACTATACACATTACAGGCAACCGTATCATTACGCAACCCGTTTTTACTACTGAAATAATCGCTGATTTTATCCTTGACCGCCCTTACTCCTTTACTGTTCACTACTTGAAAGACGGAGGTAAGTGTGTCACAGTCATTATATGTGAGTTTCACGCCATATTTCCCGGACTCAAGCTTTTCATTAAGCCGGAGCTCGACACAACGCTCATAGCCCCTATCCCCGTTTGTGATTTTTGAATAGACCGCTTCAAGACGATTGCCGATAGTTTTTCGTGTTGAATCATCGACGATAGTAAATACATGACCATCACCGGCAAGCACTGACACTGATTCAGAATGTAGAGTAACAGACACTTTTGATGCTGAAGCCGGATAGTAGTCCCATGTACTATTCATGTATAGATTACTGTCACAAGATAATTCAGCATCCACACAATCATTTTGCACAGACAGGTTAATCCCTGCATTTCGCTTGCTGCCATCACATGAACTAATGACGGCGGCAAGAGACATACAAATTAACAATTTCCGGAACATAAGCACCCTATATTGTGATGAATTACAAATATAACTATTTTAAGCCGTTTATCCACGTGTCGCGCTGAATGATTTGCGTTTGAAGAGGAAGATAGGTATCATCTGTCCAAGCACCATTGCAAACACCACCAATATACATGTCAACCCGTTAAACTGCAAGAGGTAGGCATAGTGGGAAAATTCAGCTTCGGTGCCTTGTCCCAACAACATCAGAAATGCCTGAAGTGAACGGTAGGCATATATTCCCGGAATCATGGGCAACAATGACGGATAGGCAAATGTCTCCGGCGGACACTTTACCTTGGGCGCAAAGTAAATGGCAAGACACCCTATCACAAAGGCGCTTATAAAACTGCCCCATACAAGATGCACTCCCCACAAAGTGGTAAGACAGTATCGTAACGCATGACCTATAGCAGCTATCAAAGCACAATATTTGAATGCTATCTTAGGAGGATTGCTGATGGCTGCAAAACCGATAGCTGCTATCGCTGCAAACACTGCATCCTCTATTATTTTCGACAATATTTCCATTTCCTCTCAGAATACATTTATATTCATAATCATGAATGCAAGCGTCAACCCTGCTGCAATACAGCCGGTGAGCACTATCGCCTGCATCGTACGACTGAAAAAACACAGGTAATGACCGTCAATCATGTCGCTGACAGAGTTGATATAAGGTATACCGGGGATAAGGTAAAGCACGCTTGTACCTAACGCTATCTCCGGGGTCGATGTAATCCCGAACACATATCCACCACTACCTACAACCGCAGATACAAATGACGCAAGGAGCACCATTGCCCTTACATCCATCTTGTGTTTCAGACAGATATTCTTGATAGCATACCCGAGGAGTGTGGCAAACCCTACAATTACCATTGCAGCAGGGTCGCCTCCGAATAGGCGACAGAAAGCGGCATTGGCAAATACGACGAGACACATCACAACCCATACACTCATGTGGGGAGCGCGTGAAATCCTGCCAAGTATCGCCTCGGCGTCGGTTATGCTCACTTTGCCTTCCGCCACATCCCAGCTAAGTTTACTCATGCGAGTATTTGCCATATAGCTGACCGGCAGAGTCTTTATTGCACATGTATAATGAGAATATTCGCCGGTAGAGTCATCGGTCAATGCCACTGCGACATGCTTGGGCAATATCGTTATATCAGCTCTATAACCGATATACTCTGCCATGCGGTTTACATTTTTGGTAATTCTGATGCATGTGGCACCGTAGCCCCATAAATAAGCTGAATATACAGCCAAAAAGCGACTTGCATCTGCCGCTGTCACATTGGATTTATTCTTCGCAGTCATCTTCGTCACAATAGATATCATCATGATCAATATCTATATAATGGAAATTCTTGTTATGTGGTTTATCAATCGCATAAAGAAAATAGCCCAACACTCCAATTACCGAGATACCTACAATAAGAATCCATAAAAACATTACACTTTCCATGATTATCACGTTTTTTTTAATTTTCTGCAAAGTAACAATCAGTTTACCTATTTTATCTCCCGGTCATCAATGTTATTTCCGATAGCCGCTATCGAAAACCGCCATATAGTCATACACACCAAACATAATGGGCACTAAAATTTTTTTTAGTGTAATACGAAAAAATCATTAATTTTATATTCTGAATGAAAGGACAACGATAAATACTCAAACTCAAGTAACGATGCATATACATTCGAGAAATATAATGAACAATTTGTTCTTATTATTACTGACTTCAGCGGTAACAATCCCGGCATTTCCACAATCGATGAAAATGGTTGTTGATACAAAAGGTAACATCGTCGGAAGGTATGTACAAACCAATGCCGACTCCTATACCGTAGGTGTACAAGACATTTACAATGTATCAAAATCGGGCAACAAAATAGTCACTTTCCGTGCTGAAAACGGACAGGGCGTAATCTGGTGCAAACAAATCGGCAAGGTAAACGTGTACAACAGCCCATCGACAGAAGGAGAAATCATCGGTCATTTGGTTTATGAAGATGGCTATGTTCCCGACACCTATCAATGCTTAGGCAAGAAAAAAGGCTGGTACATGGTAAAAATCGATGGCAAAACAGGATATGTACATGGAGATGCGGTTCAATGGGACGGCATGGACACATTCTGAGCCATCTCTTTATTTCGGTTTGCTTACAGGAGTGCATTACGATTTCACTCATTCCGGGTCGCTACGTGTCGACGACACGAATCCATGCACAATCAACAAAATAATAAAAACAAAGCAGGTCGTCAGCAATTGACGACCTGCTTTATATATGAATTGTATATTGCGCTTATTTAAGAGCGTTCTTAACCTGATCGTTAGGAACCATTTCTTCTTTAAATACGTAAGCACCGGTCTTGGGAGACTTCTCCATCTTGATGACCTTGCTGTAAGTACGTCCTTCACCTTTTTGAAGTGATGCTACGGTTTTCTTTGCCATATCTTAAGGAGTATTATTTGATTTCTTTATGTACAGTAACTCGCTTGAGGATAGGATTGTATTTCTTCAACTCCAAGCGGTCGGTAGTATTCTTTCTATTTTTTGTAGTAATATAACGAGAAGTGCCGGGCATACCGCTCGCCTTGTGCTCGGTGCATTCAAGGATCACTTGGACTCTATTACCTTTAGCTTTCTTTGCCATAGTGCGTTATATATCTAAAAATTTAATATCTTTACCAGTTAAATAACCCTTTTCGGCTGCCTGCTGCATAGCTGCGTTAAGACCGAGTTTGTTGATGGTGCGGAGACCGGCTGCAGAGATTGTAAGACGAATCCATGCGTCCTGTTCTACCCAATAAAACTTCTTTTCAAAGAGGTTAACATTGAATTTGCGCTTGGTGCGGCGCTTTGAGTGCGACACATTGTTGCCCACCATTGCTTTCTTGCCTGTGATTTGACAAATCTTTGACATGGCTGTTTTTTAATCGTTTGAGTTCGTTATTGATTAACACTACCGTTTTTAGGCCGCCATCTCAGTTCTCATATCGTCATTAAGTGCATCATTCTCAACAACTTTACAGGATGAGCCTAAAAACAGTGTGCAAAGTAACTAATTTTTCCCCATTTACACAAATTTTCAAGCTATTTTTAATCGCTTTTCGCTAATAATTCTCACTAATCTCAGGTCCGGCAGATACTTGACACCTCGGTTTTGCCTTGATTGTTTTACTTTTTTGCCATAATTAGGTATCTTTGCAGAGTAAAATAGTGATATGACCGGTCTACATCTATTCATTATAGATTCAAAAGGAAATCAACCAACCGGTCAACACATAACCTTAATAGATTATTCATGAAAAAAATCTGTATTATAGCCACGATGTGCATGCCGCTTATGCTTCCGGCGCAACGACAATTGAATTATCAGCCTACCGACGACGGGTATATAATGTCTCACAACGGCAACAATAATTATACGCGGGCATTATACGGGGGCAACACCTTGTTTCGCATTGAGACAAGCGACATGCCTATATTTGCAGCATATCACAAGCGTGACAACCGCAACATCAATTTCACAGTCACTTGTGACGGAACCGCTGTCAGGCTCGACTCGGTAGCCGACTGCACATCGTACTATAAAGGCGGAGAAAGGCGCTATATACTGACCGACCCGAAATGGAGAGGCGGCAAATTGACAATGACAGTTCTTGCCACATTTGACCGCGAGGGCGGTATCTGGAAAATCGAGAGCGAAAATATGCCGTCCGGGACCACAATAACGGCAAACTGCTGCGAGACAGTCAAAGTAAAGATAAACCGCAGTGGCGACATAGGCGTGGATCCCAAAGACTGCTTTGCTCCCGATGCGACAAAATCGCCGCTTGAATCACTCACCTTGACTCTCTCCGGGACGAAGCCGGTGAAATATGTCGGTTACTTCGACCATCGTTTAGCCACCGAAGACCAGACATCACTGGCTGCCGACTTTAAAAACGCGCTTTCCCAGCGCGACTCGCTTATCAACCATATCGTCATCACCACCCCCGACCCCTATATAAACACACTCGGCAGTACACTTATGGCTGCCGGAGACGGCATATGGGACGGCACTACATGGCAACATGGCGCCATAGGATGGCGCATGCCACTGAGCGGTTGGCGCGGTGCATATACGGGAGATTACCTCGGGTGGCATGACCGGGCAAAAATACATTTTGACGCATATGCCGCCTCACAGGTGACTGATGTCGAGCCGACAATATCTCACCCGACACAAGACAGCACCCTGCGGCTTGCACGCGCCGAAAAGCGCTGGGGCACCCAGATGTACAGCAATGGCTACATATGCCGCAATCCGTACCGCAACAACCAGATGCACCACTACGACATGAATCTGTGTTACATGGATGAGCTAATGCGTCACTTTTCATGGACAGGCGACACAGCATATGCCCGCGACATGTGGAATGTAATCAAGTCGCATCTTGCATGGGAAAAGCGAAACTTCGACCCTGACAACGATGGGCTATATGATGCGTACTGCTGCATATGGGCAAGCGATGCATTATATTACAGCGGCGGGGCAGTCACCCATTCCTCGGCTTACAATTACTTTGCCAACAAGAGTGCTGCCACAATCGCACAAAAAATAGGCGAAGACCCTACCCCTTACATAAACGAGGCAAACCGCATACGGCAAGCCATTGACAATGCCCTTTGGCTGGATGAAGCCGGGGTATGGGCGGAATACCGTGAAAGCCTCGGCAACCGCAGGGCCCACGACCATCCCGCAGTGTGGACCATCTATCATGCCATTGACAGCGAAACCGCCGACCAGTTCCGGAAATATTCGGCTACACGCTATATCGATGAGCATATTCCACATATTCCGGTTATAGCCGATGGGCTTACCGGTGGTGATTATGCTGTCATCTCCACCACCGACTGGCTTCCGTATGCATGGAGTATAAACAATGTGGCATTTGCCGAAATCTATCACACATCGCTCGCCTACTGGCAGGCACGACGTGCCGACAAGGGATTCAATCTGCTAAAGAGCGCCCTGCTTGATGGCATGTATCTTGGGGCAAGCCCCGGCAATATAGGTCAGATAAGCCATTATGACGCTGCGCGTGGAGAATGTTACCGCGACTTTGCCGACCCGGTAGGGGTATTGTCGCGTGCAGTGGTCGAAGGTCTGTTTGGTTTCTCTCCCGACGCGATGAACAACCATGTAAATATATGCCCGGGATTTCCTGCCGGATGGAATCACGCATCAATAACCCACCCTGACTTCTCATTGTCATTTCACCGCGAGGGCATGACCGATACATATAGGCTCTCTATTGTTAACGAGCAGTTGCAACACGCCACCTTCTCCCTGCCTGCCTCCTACAGTCATGTAGAAAACATCACGGTAAACGGCAAAACTGTCAATTGGCGATTGGATCCGGAAAGCGTAGGTCGCCCCTTCCTGCTGATTGACACTGACATAACCGGCGATATCAGCCTTGCCATAACATGGGGCGGCTCAGCAACAATTGCAGAAACAGCGAAGATGACAGGCAATGTCAAGGGAAATTTCAGCGAGTACGCGCTTGGCGACATGAAATGGTGGGAGGAGACAAAACGCCCGCAGCCGTCGCAACTACGTGATTACGGCATAGCCATGCTTAACGCCCCCGGCTGCCGCTATATACCTGTAGAACTTGCCCCATACTACAACTCTGCCATAACCGACATATTCCGCAACGAGTATCTTTCACCACGACCTGCCACGACCACCCTGCAGATTCCCGTCAACGGAATTGGCGAATGGTGTCATCCGCTCGACAGCGCAAACATCGATGATATCGGACTACGCAATGCAGCGGCTGAAAACAACGGCATGTTCACCACTCCGCAGGGTATTCCGTTCCGATGCAGCGCAACAGGCGACAATGTAGTCTACACCTCCCTGTTTGACAACTATCCTGACAGTGTTACAATACCGCTTTCAGGAAAAGCCGATGCTATTGCCCTGATGCTTGCAGGAAGCACCAACCATATGCAATGTCATATTGATAACGCCATGATAACGGCGACTTACACTGACGGTTCATGTGACCGCCTTCCGCTTCGCAACCCCGAAAACTGGTGTCCCATAGAACAGGACTTTTATGTCGACGACCATGCATTTAACGTAGCCGGACCGAGACCGCTCCGTTTCACGCTGAAAAATGGACTTGTAAGTGACAACCTTGGAGAGTTGCTCGGCATAGAGGAGGTCTACGGACGCCGTATTGACGGAGGTGCGGGAGTGATACTTTGTATGGCTCTTGACAACTCCAAAGAGCTGAAAAGCCTCACTCTCACCGCGCTATCCAATGACATTATTGCCGGGCTTGTCGCCGCGACATGCATAGTAAATAATTAAGAGCTTGCTTAATAATAAATGTTGCTGTCAGGGCGGTCATTCGTCGAGCAGATTTTTGTTTGTGATGAGGGAGTTATGGGATTCCATAACGACCGAAGAGCAGGCGGAAAGATGCCGGCGAATGACCGACGGGAGGTAATTTGTTTCATATCGTTGACATATTTTTACATTTGTTTCAAAGGTCATCAAGAGGTTGAGTGATTATAAAGTTACCTTTAGTCTCGTATATCTTGGTCGCTTTTCAGCCTGTTCCTCAGTCGTGTACATAAAGTACACTCCTTCGTCACATGTTGAAAATCGTCTCAAGCTATACGACCCTGACAGCAACATTTATTATTAAACAAGCTCTAAAAATAGCCGACAAAAGACGCTCCGGCTGCGTGGCGGTTGACATCATAGAAAGGAGTCATGGCTACCATCGGGCAACAGCCACGTCGGTCAAGGTGAAATACACGACGCCACACCGGTAGCATCCAGTATCCGATTCTGGCACAAAGTATGCCCACTCCGGCACCGGCAATCACGTCATTTACCCAATGGCGGTCGTTATAGAGCCTCATGAATCCGACTCCACAGGCTACTGCATAAGCAGTAATGCCGACTCCCAGCGGATACTCGCTGCGTATAAGCTCGGCGCCCATAAATGCAAGCGTGGTATGACCCGAGGGAAAAGAATTTGTCTCGTCGCCCTGCGGACGGCGCTCATGAATACATAGCTTCATCCCGCCGGCAAGTATTCCGTAAGATGCAATAGAGGTGACAGTGACCAATGCGCGCTCCTTGAAGGTGTGTTTTGCCTTCACACCGAGCGAACCCATAACGAGATAACCGGCAGCAGGCAAATATTGCAGATAGTTGTCGGCATTTATCTTGTGCCCGTGGCTCATGGATTGAAATTCGTCCCTGACATCACGCTTTATATGTCCAAACCAACCATTCTCAAGCCCAAGCGCACCAACAGCGATAAGTGCCCCCGGCAAAATCAGCTGAGCAGGCTTGAATCTGGTAGTAGGGTCACTATATTGGTTGCAACAAGATGATGCCGTAGCCACGGAATCAGGCATATTTCCGGCATACACGACATTGCTGACACTCATTATTACGGCAAGGAGCCATATCTTGACATTGGATTTTACATTCATGACACCACAAAATTATACAAATAATCGTAACTTTGCCACAAATGTTCAAAATAAGTATGACGATGAAGAAAGAAGATCTCAAGATAGTGTTTCTCGGCACACCGGAATTTGCAGTTGAAAGTCTTTCACGCTTATATGAGGGAGGCTACAACATAGTTGGAGTCATAACCATGCCCGACAAACCAGCCGGACGCGGACACAAACTGTTGCAGTCACCCGTAAAGCAATATGCACTTGCCCACGGACTTCATCTCATGCAACCTACTAATCTTAAAAATCAGGAATTTGTCGACGAACTCAGGTCACTTGACGCCGACCTGTTTATTGTTATCGCATTCCGCATGTTGCCTGAGGTAGTATGGTCAATGCCCCGGCTTGGCACCTTCAATCTTCACGCTTCATTATTACCCAAGTACCGTGGCGCCGCACCTATCAACTGGGCGGTAATCAATGGCGACAAAGAGACAGGCGTGACAACATTTTTCCTCAAGCATGACATTGACACCGGCGACATCATCGACCAGAAAAAAGTTGAAATCCGCGATGACGAAAATGTCGGCGACATACATGACAAACTGATGTCACTCGGTGCCGAACTGACTATGGAAACAGTGGCAAAGATACTTGACGACACTTTGACTACAACCCCGCAGGATGAGCTGACCAAAGGTGTGGAGCCGACACCGGCACCGAAAATCTTCAAGGACACATGCCATATTGACTGGAACAATGACGCGCTGAAAATACACAATCTCATAAGAGGATTGTCTCCATATCCCGCAGCGTGGACTACCCTCACCGCTGTTGATGGCAAAGAATTGCAGTTGAAAGTGTTTGCCGGAACTCCGGCAGATAATCTGACTGTGCCGACAGGAAAATTCAAAATTGACGGTGACAAGCTATATGCCGGCTGTGCCGGAAACGTCGCCTATGAAATCACAGAACTACAACTTGAAGGCAAGCGCCGCATGTCGGCATCTGACTTCCTCCGCGGCATCAATCCCCTTCTCTACACCAGCTTCATCTAACCGCGACACCGATACGGGCGTATTTTCGTGAATTTTTGCAAAGGTGGCAGAATGACATGGATTTGTAGGTGGAAATTGTTATCTTTGTAGGTTAATAAATTCAATTTGCAAGCTATGGATTTCAAGTTGGAATCTCAGTACCAGCCGACAGGCGACCAGCCGCAAGCCATCAGTGAACTTGTGGAAGGCATAAATTCAGGAGTCAAGGCGCAGACCTTGCTCGGAGTCACGGGCTCCGGCAAGACATTCACCATGGCAAACGTGATTGCTCAGGTGAATCGCCCTACCCTTATACTTAGCCACAATAAGACACTCGCCGCACAACTTTACGGCGAGTTCAAGCAATTTTTCCCCAATAATGCCGTAGAATATTTTGTAAGCTACTACGACTATTATCAGCCTGAGGCATATATCCCGTCATCTGACAAGTATATCGAGAAAGACCTCATGATTAATGACGAGATTGACAAGCTGCGACTTGCCACTACCTCCGCGCTGCTGTCGGGACGAAAAGATGTGATTGTAGTGTCGTCTGTGTCATGTCTATATGGTATAGGTAATCCTGAAGATTTCCATGCAAGCGTAGTAAGTATTAAAACGGGACAGAAAATCGCCCGCAACGTGTTTCTCCGCAAACTCGTAGACGCGCTTTACAGCCGTAACGAGCTTGAACTGTCACGAGGCACATTCCGCGTAAAGGGCGACACCGTCGACATTCGCCTCGCCTATGAAGAGATTACACTCCGCGTAATATTCTGGGGCGACGAAATCGAGTCAATATCCACAATCCACCCCGATGACGGTACTTCACTCGGGAAGCACGACTGCTTCAACATATATCCTGCCAACATTTTCGTGACATCGCGCGAGCGGGTGGGTCAGGCAATCGCCAACATGGAAATCGACCTGGGCGAACAAGTCAACTATTTCCGCCGAGAGGCAAAGGAGCTTGAAGCAAGCCGCCTTTATGAGCGCACGACCTACGACATCGAGATGATACGCGAAATAGGTCACTGCTCCGGCATAGAAAATTATAGCCGCTACTTCGACGGACGTCAGCCGGGGATGAGACCATTCTGCCTTCTTGACTATTTCCCTAAAGACTTCCTCACTATTATCGATGAGAGTCACGTCACAATACCGCAGATACGCGCCATGTATGGCGGCGACGTATCGCGAAAGATGAACCTTGTCGAATACGGATTCCGCCTTCCTGCCGCTCTTGACAACCGTCCCTTGAAGTTCAACGAATTTGAAGCGCTAACCGACCAGACTATCTATGTGAGCGCGACACCTGCAGATTATGAACTGGAAAAAAGCGACGGCGTGATTGTAGAGCAGATTATCCGTCCTACCGGACTTCTCGACCCGCTTATCAGTGTGCGCCCGTCGCTCAATCAGATCGACGACCTCCTCGAAGAAATACAACAGCGCATCGAGAAAGATGAACGCGTGCTTGTCACGACCCTCACAAAGCGCATGGCGGAAGAGCTTAACGAATACATGCTGAAACTAAGGGTCAAGGCGGCTTACATACACAGTGATGTAGACACTCTTGACCGAATCAAGATACTTGACGACCTCCGCGCCGGAGTCTACGACGTGCTGATAGGAGTCAATCTGCTGCGTGAGGGTCTTGACCTTCCGGAAGTGTCGCTTGTAGCGATACTCGATGCCGACAAGGAAGGCTTCCTGCGCAGCCACAGGTCGCTCACTCAGACTGTGGGACGTGCCGCACGAAATCTCAACGGCATGGTCATAATGTATGCTGACAAGATTACCGACTCCATGCAGCAGACTATTGATGAAACCGAACGTCGCCGCGCGCTGCAGCTTGCCTACAACGAAGAGCATGGCATAACGCCGCAGGCAATCGTGAAGGCTCGACAAGCAATAATCGGCGTGGACGATGAAGATGATGTGCCGGCACCTCGCGAACAACGCCCGCAAGGAAAACAGGCGTCAGTCCGCAAAAAAGTACCATATCTTGAGGAATACACCAATAAGGTCGACATAGCTGCCGACCCGGTCATACCGTATATGAATAAAAATGAGCTGCAACGTGCCATCACGCGTCTGCGCGGCGAGATGGTAGAGGCGGCAAAACGAATGGACTTCATGGAAGCCGCACGAATGCGCGATGAACTCATGAAAATGGAAGACCATCTTAACTCTCTTGAATAATGAAAAACCACATGACAACCAACACCTACAGGGATCCCTCGCTTTGGCTACCGACTTCCGCAAAAGAGGTCGAGGCTCTTGGCTGGGACTATCTTGACGTGATTATTTTTTCAGGCGACGCTTATGTCGATCATCCGTCATTCGGAGCGGCAGTAATCGGACGCACCCTGCAAGCCCACGGGCTTAAAGTGGCGATAGTGCCACAGCCCAACTGGCGCGATGACCTTAGAGATTTTAAAAAGCTTGGAGCGCCAAGGCTTTTCTTCGGCGTATCGGCAGGAGCCATGGACTCGATGGTCAATCACTATACTGCAGCGCGGCGGCGACGCAGCGACGATGCATACACGCCGGGCGGTCGTCACGGCATGCGCCCTGATTATCCTACAATAGTATATTCAGAAATTCTCAAACGCCTCTATCCCGATGTGCCTGTAATTGCGGGCGGCATCGAGGCTTCGCTGCGAAGAGTGAGCCATTACGACTACTGGCAAGACAGGCTGAGACCGTCAATACTGCTTGACGCTCATGTCGACATGGTGATATATGGCATGGGGGAAATTCCTATTGTCACTCTTGCCGACCGCCTTGCAGCAGGCGAAAAGATATCTGACATCAATGACCTCCCTCAATCGGCTATTTTGCTTCCTGCGTCGGAAATGCCGGATGCCGACAGCAACAACATCATACTCTCATCATATGAAGAGTGTCGCCGCGACAAGAAAAAACAGTCGTTAAACTTCAAGCATGTCGAGCAGCAGTCCAACCGCATGCATGGCGCTGTAATATGGCAGCAGCATGGTAATCAGGTGGTAAAAATCAACCCGCTGCTTCCGCCCATGACAACAGAGCAAATTGATGCATCGTTTGACCTCCCGTACACCCGTCTACCCCATCCTCGCTACAAGGGCAAGACCATACCGGCGTGGGAGATGATCAAGCACTCAATCAACCTTCACAGGGGATGCTTCGGAGGTTGTGCATTCTGTACCATCTCCGCCCATCAAGGCAAATTCATTGCCTCGCGAAGCAAGGAGTCTGTATTGCGTGAAGCACGCCAAGTCATAGCCATGGACGACTTCAAAGGTTACATCAGCGACCTCGGGGGACCATCAGCCAATATGTATAAGATGGGAGGCAAAGACCTCTCCATATGCTCAAAGTGTATGCGGCCCTCTTGCCTGCACCCCCTGCCTTGCAAAAATCTTGACAACAACCATGGTCCACTGCTCGACTTATACCACGCCGTCGATTCGCTTCCCGGCGTGAAAAAATCATTTATCGGCAGCGGTGTGCGCTATGACCTCTCCATGCATGTATCAGGTGACGCACGCATTGACAGCATCAATCGCCGTTACAATGAAGAGCTGATAACCGACCATGTGTCAGGGCGACTCAAAGTAGCGCCGGAACATACATGTGACCGCGTGCTTGATGTGATGCGCAAACCGTCGTTCAGCCGGTTTTACGACTTCAAGAAGATATTTGACCGTGTAAACCGCACTTCGGGGCTGCGTCAACAGCTTATACCCTACTTCATATCATCCCACCCGGGCTGCCGTGAAGTAGATATGGCGGAACTTGCCGTCGAGACAAAAGACCTCAATATGCACCTTGAACAGGTACAAGACTTCACGCCGACACCAATGACTGTGTCAACAGAAATCTATTATACAGGCTATCATCCCTATACCGGTGAACGAATGTTTTGTGCCGTATCGCCAGAAGAGAAGCTTGCGCAGCGACGTTACTTTTTCTGGTATGACAAGACTTACCGCGATGACATAATCAGGGGGCTCAACCGGCTCCATCGCCCCGACCTGATACAGCGCCTATATCCGGCATACCGCGGTCCGGTCGTCTCCGGCAAACACTCACCAGGCAGCCGACCGACAGCCTCTCGCCACAAAAAGCGTTAACCACAAAAACCTTGCAGGAAATTCTCCACCCTGCAAGGTTTATTAATATTCTATAGGGCAATTGATTTAAATACAGGACAGTGGTTTTGTACTTTGTGGAGATTTGCTTATCTTTACGGTGCGTAAAATAATTCTTAACCGATTTAATAAAGATGAAAAAACTTATCTACTCTTTGGCGGCCTTATCTGCAGCCGCAGTAGCGATGACCGGATGTGACAAAAAAGCACAGGTGGCTAATGAGCCGACAAATGACGATGTGATTCTACATGCGTGGTCATGGTCATTTGACACAATTGCCGCAAACATGAAGACCATCGCTGATGCAGGATTCAATTATGTACAGACATCTCCCGCCAACACCTGTTTTGTCGGAGAGGATGGCGGAATGGCACTCTTCAGCACTCCTGACGACTCCGTGAAAGGCAAATGGTATTATTACTACCAGCCGATTGACTGGAAGATAGGCAACTATATGCTTGGCAACCGCGATCAGTTCAAGGCTATGTGTGACAGCGCAAACAAATACGGCGTAAAAATCATCGTCGACGTGCTCCCCAATCATACTGCCGTAGATCATACTGCCGTGACAGCAGCACTTGACAGTGCCGTAGGCGGTCACGACAATCTGTTTCATGCTAACGGGCTCGTTGACATAAAAGACTACAACGACCGCTATCAGTGTACAACCGGCAAGATGGGAGGTCTGCCTGATGTCAACACTGAAAATCCCGACTTCCAATATTACTACATGCAATATGTCAATGATCTTCTTGCATGTGGCGCGCGTGGCTTCCGCTACGACACGGCAAAACATATCGGGCTGCCCTCAGACCCTCTTGACTCGCTCGCCGAGCGTAACAACTTCTGGGATGTAGCCACCGGACGCGAGGCTGTAAAAGGGCTTAAACTCGCCCTTCCCGCCGACAGCCTGTTTATATATGGCGAAGTGCTTCAAGACAAGAATGTCAAGGAGCTGGAATATTCGGAATACATGGGTCTCACAGCGAGCAGCTACGGTCACGCCCTCCGCAATGTGCTGCGCGCCGGCAACTACTATGCCGACAGCCTCGCCTCATGGCATCATCCCGCCGACCCGCTGAAACTGGTGACCTGGGTTGAATCACACGACACATACGCCAATGAGCATGAATCGGCCGACATCTCCGATGCGCGAATCAGAGAGGGCTACGTATTCCTTGCCGCCCGCCAGTTTGGCACGCCACTCTTCTTCAGCCGTCCTGCCGGAAGCACCCGTGAGAACTATTGGGGAAACAACCGCATCGGCGCGCGCGGCAACGATGAGTTCTTCAATCCGGAAGTAATCGCCGTTAACAAGTTCCGCAAGGCGATGCACGGAGAGCCGGAAAATGTAGTCGTAAATGACAATGGCTCGATAATCGAGGTTGAACGCGGCGATAAAGGTGCGGCACTCATCAATCTTAGCGAAGAAACAGTGACTATCGACCTCGCCACCTCATTGAAGCCGGGCAACTACACCGACAAGGTACATGGCACCACTTTTGAAGTAAAAGATGGAAAAATAAGCGGAGAGATGCAGCCGCTTACATCTTATATCATATACTAACTGACATTATGCAACCAAACAAAGCGGCATAGACTCTGTTTACGCCGCTTTTTATTGCATTATAATAAGCCGCAGTCTTGATTTAACATATTTTTACTTTTTAAAAATTTTAATTAAGACAATTCTAATTCTGAACTATTATATTTTGACACGAAGTTAATGTTTAATTTTATAGTTTTTACTAACCATTTTGTAGCACCCCGACATTACATGTTATAAAACATATCATACTATGCATTTAGATTGCAAAAATATTTATTAACTTTGTAATGCGGTTGACAAACAACCGCCCGTTAGACTTCTTAGCTAATCTAAATTTTTATCATGACCGACACAAACTAAAAAGGTAATAATAGAATACTTTTTCATACGTAACTTTCCAATAAAAGACAGAATAGATATTCAACAAGCAACAAGCGAAAAATAAGGGAGCCGGGAGGCTGTCTTATTTTTTTTTTCTAATTTTGTATTGTGAAGAAGATAGACAGAGAAACAGTACAGCGAATACTTGACACCGCTGAAATAGTCGATGTGGTAAGCGACTACGTCAATCTAAAACGACGTGGGTCAAGCTATCTCGGATTATGCCCGTTTCATAACGAGCGCACCCCGTCATTTTCCGTGTCAAAGGCAAAGAACATTTGCAAATGTTTCAGCTGCGGCAAAGGTGGCTCGCCGGTAAATTTTGTAATGGAAATCGAGCAGATAAGCTACTCCGAAGCCCTGCGTTACCTTGCCAAGAAATACAATATCGAAATCAAGGAGCATGAGATGAGCGACGAGGAGCGCGAACGAGAATCGGAACGCGCCAGCCTATTCGCCGTTAACGAGTTTGCACTGTCTCATTTCGAGAGCAACCTATACGACACCGCCGACGGCAGGGACATAGGACTCTCCTACTTCTACGACCGCGGATTGACTGACGCTTCCATCAAGAAATTTCATCTCGGCTATGCGATGGAACAGAGCGACGACCTGCTGCGTGCCGCCACAAGCAAGGGATACAACGTAAAATATCTTGTCGACACCGGACTATGTATACGCACCGAGCAGGGGCGCGTCTACGACCGTTTTAAAGGAAGGGTGATTTTTCCAGTATTCTCAGTGTCGGGCAAGGTCATAGCCTTTGGCGGCCGTACCCTCAAAAAGGATATGGCAAAATATGTCAATTCGCCCGAATCGCTCATATATCACAAGAGCAACCAGCTCTACGGCATGTATCAGGCAAAGCCGTCAATTGTCAAACATGACAAATGCATACTCGTCGAGGGATACATGGATGTAATATCCATGAGCCAGTCGGGAGTGGAAAATGTCGTGGCATCGTCCGGCACCTCGCTAACCGAGGGACAGATAAGGATGATACATCGCTTTACTGAAAATGTCACCGTGATTTACGATGGCGACGCGGCAGGCATAAAAGCATCATTACGAGGCATCGACATGCTTCTTGGAGAGGGTCTTAACATAAAGGTGCTGCTTCTACCCGACGGAGACGACCCTGACTCCTTCTCTCGCAAACACACTTCCTCTGAGTTAGAGCAATATATACGCGACAATGAAATAGACTTCATCCAGTTCAAGACCAACATATTGCTTCAGGGCGTCGAAAACGACCCGATTGCCCGGTCAAAGGTAATCGCCGACATCGTAAGGTCGATAGCGGTCATCCCTGAACCGGTGACGCGTAATATATATATAAAGGAGTGTAGCCGCCGGCTTGAAATCGACGAGCGCATAGTAAGCAGTGAGGTAAACAAGCAGGTAAAGGCTCTTGCTGAGAAAGCGGCTGAAAAGCGGCTGAAAAAGGCGGGCAACGAGTCTATAGAAGAGCTAAGTCAGCAGGAAACAGCCGACAGCGAAAAAGAAGATGAGGCACGCCGCGAGAAAGACATAGAGACCGCGCTCCGTAACGCCGAGACAATAAGCGGCACCGGACGCTTTCTTCGTCCTTACGAGAAAGGGCTTCTCCGCTATGTATTACGCTACGGGATGCTTGACCTCTGCGACAGCATCGACGAGCAAGGTAACACAGTGCCGGTAAAAGTCATAGACTATATCGCAGAAGAGCTCAAGATAGATGACCTCACCTTTACCAATCCCGACATAATCCTTGCATTCAACGAAGCAATAAAGGCAAGTCGTGAAAGCTGGAGTTCAGACTGCGCGCGCAATGACAGCGACCTCATGGAACGGCGCTCACGCTACATCGCAGAAGGCGAGGCAAAGCTGCGAGAGACAGAGACCGACATCGCTACTATCGAACGAAAAGAAAAGCTTATAGTGGAGAGCGCCGATGCAAAATTTCAGGAAGGCAAAGACAACTTTGCCATGCTATACATCGAGAAAGCCCTGTCGTCCCATCCCGATGACACTATACGCAATATCACGCTCGAACTTGTCGCCGACAAGCATGTGCTAAGCAAGGTACATACAAAATACGCCCATGTAGAGACCGACGAGGAACGGCTTGGCGAATTGGTGCCCAGAGCGATATTTGAATACAAGGATGCCATACTCGAATGTCGCATACGCAAACTGCATGACGACCTGAAACGTGTCGCATCGTCGCCCGATGCAGACCCTGAAGAGATACGCGCGCTCATGGAAGCCCATGTGCAGCTTCAGAGGCTACGTGGAGAGTTTGCAAAATATCTCGGGGAACGCATAATCAATCCGCGAAAATAACCACCATAAAGGTCTCATCAGGTCATAAGCAAGCTTTTATGGAAATTTTTCGCTATTTGAAATTTATTATCTGATAAAAATTTGTTTTAATCAACTCGGTTTTTGTACCTTTGTAAGACGGTAGACTGATATTTACCGTATTAACCACATAATCAAAGACCATATTTACTACAAAACTAAAAGTTTATACCAATTAATACCAAGATCATGGCAGAAAAAAAAGAAAAATTGTTCGACATGTTTCCTGAGTGCTCTTACGAAGAGTGGAGAGCCAAGGTCGAAGCCGATTTGAAAGGTGCCGACTTTAACAAGAAATTAGTATGGAGAACAAATGAAGGCTTCAATGTCGAGCCGGTTTACCGCGCTGAAAACATTGCCGACTTCAAGACAGTCGATACCCTTCCCGGAGAGTATCCCTACGTGCGCGGAACACGCACTAACAACGACTGGCTTATTCGTCAGGAAGTCCTTGCCGAGACACCCGCTGAAGCTAACGCGGTGGCTAAAGAGATCATTACCAAAGGTGTGACTTCACTCGGATTTAATGTGACCCTGGAGTCGGAGGCTGATGTCAAGACTCTTCTTGACGGCATTGACCTGACGAAATATGAACTCAATTTCAAGTGCTGCCCCCGCAAGGCTGTAAGCCTCGCCAAGGTACTCGTGGATTATCTGCGCAACAACGGCCAGCTCAACGACTTCCACGGCTCAATTGATTTCAACCCCATGCGCCGCGCCTTGAAGCATGGCACCGAATTCCCGGGCGACATCAAGGCTATTGCCCTTGAACTTCTTGACATTGTAAAGATAGTCCCCGAACTCCGGGTGCTTGCAGTTGATTCTTACATGTTCTGCGATGCCGGCTCATATATCTTCCAGGAACTCGGCTATGCTCTTGCCTGGGGTGCCGAATGGCTATCCATGCTCACCGATGCCGGCGTAAAGACCGACGAGGTGGCTCGACGCATAAAATTCAACATGGGCGTATCATCCAACTATTTCATGGAAATCGCCAAGTTCCGTGCAGCCCGCATGGTATGGGCACAGATTGTTGAACAGTATAAGCCTGAGTCGAAGCTCTCGTCCAAGATGCTTTGCCACGCTGTGACTTCGCGCTTCAACCAGACCATATATGATGCACACGTCAACTTGCTTCGCTCGCAGACCGAGACCATGTCGGCGGCGCTTGCCGGAGTAGACTCTATCACGACAACTCCGTTTGACGTGCCTTACAAGACTCCCGATGCATTCTCGGAGCGTATTGCCCGCAACCAGCAGTTCCTTCTTAAGGAAGAAAGCCACCTTGACAAGGTAGTTGACCCTGCCGGCGGTTCATATTACGTGGAGACTCTTACCGTTTCACTCGCCAAGGAAGCATGGAAACTCTTCCTGGAAGTCGAGGAAAAGGGCGGATTCCTTGCCTGCATCAACGACAACTCTATACAGAAGGCTATCAACGCCACTGCAGAAAAGCGTCATGTAGACGTAGCTCGCCGCAAGGAAATCCTTCTCGGCACCAACCAGTACCCCAACATCAACGAGACTGCCGCACAGAAGATTGAAAATACAGGTTGCAGCTGTGGTTGCCACCATGAAGATGGCGAGGTTCAGGGCACAGGTCTTTCACGCAAGCGTGCAGCAAGCGATTTTGAGGCTCTTCGCCTTGCAACTGAAGCCGCATCCAACCGTCCGAAAGTATTCATGCTTACTATCGGCAACCTTGCAATGCGTCTTGCCCGCGCACAGTTCTCGACCAACTTCTTCGGTTGCGCCGGCTATGAAATCATTGACAATCTTGGCTTTGACACCGTACAAGAAGGTGTTGACGCAGCTCTTGAAAAGGGAGCCGACATTATTGTGCTCTGCTCAAGCGACGATGAGTATGCCACTCTTGCCCCCGAGGCATTCAAGTATCTCGACGGTCGTGCGATGTTTGTTGTCGCAGGTGCGCCAGCATGCATGGAAGACCTTCAGGCAGTCGGCATAAATGACTTCATCCACGTGCGCTGCAATGTACTCGAAACACTTCAATCATTCAATGCCAAACTTCTTAAATAAGAAACACAATGCGACCCGATTTTAAAACAATTGATATAACAAAAGATGCATTCGGCGCTCAGCATGGTGCCGTTGCCCACGGTGAAGATTGGCTCACTCCGGAGTTGATTCCCGTCAAGCCCATATATACAAAAGAGGACCTTGAAGGCATGGAACACCTTAACTACATGTCAGGTATCCCCCCCTTCCTCCGCGGTCCGTACAGCGCCATGTACCCCTTGCGTCCCTGGACCATCCGTCAGTATGCCGGTTTCTCTACCGCAGCTGAGTCCAACGCATTCTACCGCCGTAACCTTGCTTCCGGACAGAAGGGTCTGTCAGTGGCATTTGACCTTGCCACTCACCGCGGTTACGACGCCGACCATGAACGCGTAGTCGGTGACGTAGGTAAGGCAGGTGTGTCAATCTGCTCGCTTGAAGACATGAAGGTGCTCTTCGACGGTATACCCTTGAACAAGATGTCTGTATCCATGACCATGAACGGCGCCGTACTCCCCGTACTCGCCTTCTACATCAATGCAGGTCTTGAGCAGGGAGCAAAGCTCGAAGAGATGGCAGGTACCATCCAGAACGACATCCTCAAGGAGTTCATGGTACGTAACACCTACATCTATCCACCGGAATTTTCAATGCGCATAATCGCCGACATCTTTGAATATACTTCAAAGAATATGCCCAAGTTCAACTCGATTTCAATCTCCGGCTACCACATGCAGGAGGCAGGTGCAACCTGCGACATCGAGCTTGCCTATACACTTGCCGACGGTCTTGAATACCTTCGTGCCGGTGTCAACGCAGGCATGGACATCGACTCATTTGCTCCGCGCTTGTCATTCTTCTGGGCAATCGGAATGAACTTCTTCATGGAGATTGCAAAGATGCGCGCAGCGCGTATGCTCTGGGCTAAGATTGTAAGCCAGTTCAATCCGAAGAATCCGAAGTCACTTGCCCTACGTACTCACAGCCAGACTTCAGGATGGTCGCTTACCGAACAGGATCCCTTCAACAATGTGGGCAGAACCTGTATCGAGGCTATGGGCGCAGCTCTTGGTCACACCCAGTCGCTCCATACCAACGCCCTTGACGAGGCTATCGCACTTCCCACCGACTTCTCGGCACGTATCGCACGTAACACCCAGATTTATATTCAGGAAGAGACTTACGTAACCAAGCAGGTTGACCCCTGGGGTGGATCTTACTATATCGAGTCTCTTACCAACGAGATTGCTCACCGTGCATGGGAGCATATCCAGGAAATCGAGAAACTCGGCGGTATGGCAAAGGCTATCGAAACCGGTCTGCCCAAGCTCCGTATCGAAGAAGCTTCAGCGCGTACACAGGCACGTATCGACTCCGGTCGCCAGACAATCGTGGGTATCAACAAGTATCGTCTTGACCACGAAGACCCCATCGACATCCTTGAAATCGACAACACAGAGGTGCGCAAGGAGCAGATTGAGCGTCTTAACGACGTGAAGGCTCACCGCGACGAGGAAGCTGTCAAGAAAGCACTTGCCGACATCACCGAGTGTGTTCGCACCAAGAAAGGCAATCTACTTGACCTCGCCGTTAAGGCAGCGGGACTTCGCGCTACCCTCGGTGAAATCTCCGATGCTTGCGAAGAGGTGGTAGGTCGTTATAAAGCAGTAATCAGAACTATTTCAGGCGTGTATAGCAACGAAACCAAGCAAGACCCCGACTTCATCCGCGCTCAGCAGATGTGTGAGGAATTTGCGAAGAAGGAAGGCCGTCAGCCCCGTATCATGATTGCCAAGATGGGTCAGGACGGTCACGACCGTGGCGCGAAAGTGGTAGCCACCGGTTACGCCGACTGCGGATTTGACGTCGACATGGGACCGTTGTTCCAGACTCCGGCAGAAGCCGCCCGTCAGGCTGTGGAGAATGACGTGCACATTCTCGGTGTATCATCTCTTGCCGCAGGTCACAAGACCCTTGTTCCTCAGGTAATCGAAGAACTCAAGAAGCTTGGTCGCGAGGATATCATCGTGACTGCCGGCGGTGTGATTCCCGCACAAGACTACGACTTCCTTTACAAAGCAGGCGTAGCAGCGATTTTCGGTCCCGGTACACGTATTCCGGTATCGGCAATCAAGATGCTTGAGATACTGAACGGCGAAGACTAATTCAAGTTAATTCAGTATATCTGAGAGTCAGCCGCACATTTGTGGCTGACTCTTTTTTTCTTTCATAAATTATCATGAATATAATAGAAGCAATGAAAGAGCGCCGTTCGGTGCGTACATTCAATGGAGAGCCAATCTCAGACGCCCAGAAAACGGCACTGCTGAAAGCAATAAATGACTCCAGCACTCCATTTGGAGGTCAGCTAACCATAAGACTGAAAAGTTTTAACTTGAAAGAAGGTTATCGACCTGGGACATATGGCACAATCAAAGGAGCGTCTGACTTCTTCCTGCTCGGTTTCGGTCAAGACGATGACTCAGCTCTCTCGGCTGGATTCCGTTTTGAGCAGATAGTGCTTCGGGCTTGGCAACTCGGGCTTGGCAGCTGTTGGATAGCCGCGACATTCAAAGGCTCCGACTTCGACCGTGGTGAGTCATGGCACGATGGCGAGTCTCTTCGCGTAGTATGCCCGGTAGGTGTTGCCGCGACACCCGGTTTCAGGGAAAAGCTCACCCGTCTCACTTTTGGCAGCAAAAACCGTAAACCATTTGACAGTCTGTTCTTCTATTCCGAATTCAACAATAAGCTGTCACAGACAAATCGCTTTGCCGAGCCACTTGAGATGATGCGTCTTGCCCCGTCATCGGTCAACTCACAGCCGTGGCGCGCACTCGTCATGGGTGACACGGTTCATTTCTACTATCTTCACAAAAGTAATCTGTCGTTGATTGATTGCGGGATAGGGCTCTGCCATTTCCATGAAACTGAACGGTTTAATGGAAATAAGGGCACATTCTCCGGTATGGAAAACGCGCCCAACGCCCCACAAGGCTGGAGATATCTAATCTCTTACACAGCTAGCAGTGATTAAACAATCATTTCCTGAGCAACTCCTGTGGTAGAGATAATATGTCAATATACATACTGAAGTGAGAAATTCCGAGACGAACAGGGCGAGCCATATGCCCGGATTACCAAATATACGCGGCATAAGGATATAAGCCGGAATAAGGAAGATTACCCCGCGTAAAAGGGCAAAAACTATCGACGGCGCGACCTTCTCAACACTTTGGAAATATCCTATCGCGGTAAGGTTAAAGATAAAAAACACGAATGCCGCAGAAAAAAGCGGAAAGCCGTTAACAGCTATCTGCGCAGCAGGTAGCGAGCCGTCAAGAAAAAGATGTACCATCGCCCCCGGCATGAATACAAATGCCGCAGTCACAAAAAGTCCACATGCTACTGCCGACATTATGGCAAGCCGCTCAGTGGCAACAACCCTGCCATGACTGCCCAGCCCGTGATTGTAACTGATAATAGGCTGCGCCGACTGAGCTATCGCGTTGCCTATCATGAACACAAACGGACAGTAATAACACGCAATGCTGAAGGCTCCTACCCCGTCATTGCCGATATAACGCATAAACATAAGATTTCCCATCAACATAAGCATGCCCATCGTAGCCTCGCCGAGCAGTGCCGATATACCTATCTTGCATTGATAGCCTATGTTGCGGATAGTGAGCGCCATGCTCTTGCGGCTCAACTTCAATTTTATAAGGCTTAACGTGCGGGCGAAAATACCTATGTAGCCCATTACCATCACTCCGCCGACAGCACAACTTATACAAGTGGCGATAGCCGCACCTCTCACCCCGGCATGCATGGGGAAGATAAACACATAGTCGAGCAATACATTGAGCAGACCCGGCAATACATTACACCACATGGCATACTTAGGAGACCCGTCAAGCCTGATTACAAACAATCCGATGGCGCACCATGACTGAAAAAGGCACGCTACAAAAATCCACGGCATGTAATCAGTAACAAGCGGCATCAATGTCTCCGATGAACCGAGCAATCGACCTGTAGTAGTCGGTGAACACAATGTGGCAAGCAGAAAAGCCATAACCACAAGTGAGCCGGTGACAAGTGCCTGGGTGATATTTATCCGCGCAGCTTTCACATTATCACCGGCAAGATGAATCGATGAAACCACAGAAGCACCTACGCCAAGCATCAGGCTTATACCCATTATCACCATTGTGGGCGATATACATATATTTACTGCGGCAAGCGCGTCACTTCCGACACCTCTGCCCACAAATATCCCGTCGGTCGCTGTCACCGCACAAAGCGACAGCATTCCTAAAAGCGTCGGGATGAAATACATTCTGAACAAGCGGGGGATTTTTACTTCCCCAAGATTGATTGAATCACGTTGCATAGCTAAAATCTTTGAGGGTTAAACATAAAAATTGCCGAATAAGAATTAAGGTTTTACCCAGTCATCTTATCCGGCATACTATTATTGCCCTCCGATGAGTATTACAAAACGCTGCTTATAATCGGCACTGCAAAGTTAACAATTTTTTCTCAGATTTCCGTTTAATCTAAAGCAATCTCACTTTACAGCGGAGGAAGCGAAACAATTAGGGGTTTATTGACAATATCCTCCCGCATTTTCTGCATTATCCGCATTTTAATCAGTCGGTGTCTGATTCATTTTCATCGTAATCTTCTTCATCTTCGTGGAGCAGATATTCGTATTCTGTTCCGATGAGGCTCTCGCGGTCGTATTCATTACGGTATTCCATGATATACCATGCAATGGAATCAGGATAAATCTGAAAGTAATGTCGGCATACTCGTCGGTACAGCAGTAAAATCTTGTCGTTTCCTGCGAAACCTAATAGATAATCGAGCAGTCTCTCTACCTCATTCCGAGAAGCAATTCGACTACAGATATCATCAACTAAAGGGGTATATTCCCTTACGGTCATTTCACTCTATACTCGGAATTGAGCAGCTAATCCGTCCACAAAATCTTTGTATTCGTCATCCTTCTCCATCTGATTGCCGGTCTAAGGTTTGACTATTCTTCCATGCTTTTGCGGCTTCCGTCAAGCGGTATTTTTGTTTGGGGTGTTTGGGCTGGTCGGGATATAGTCTTTCTACTGCACCATCCGCGATAGCGGGATTAAGATAATTCTCTCGGAAGCGTTTTGGGCTGCGAAGTTCAAATATAGTCATAATTTCGCTTAGGTCCATATAATCATCGCCCATAACTTTAATAATTTGCTTAACTTGGGTCGTACTTGGGTCATACTTGGGTCGTGCTTGGGTCGTGCTTGGGTCGTGCTTGGTCGCAACTGGTGTGGCATTAGTGTCTTGTTCCGGCGATAATTCAGCAGATACAGTTTCTTTATTGGGTCGTTTGAAGGTGACGATTACAAAGCCTCCGTCCCACCGCCATGTGGGTTCCTCAACGCCTTGTTCGCGGCAGGCATCCATTATACGTTTTGCTCCGGAACCCCAGCTTTCCAGATAGGTTGATTTGTAAAGAGCTTCAGCAATCTTTAGATTATAGGGGTATGACTCATGCGGCTCCTTGATGGATTCGGGTGAGATTTGAGGAGGGAATATTCCGGGATTGGCAATCTCTATGCGGTCATCGTAGATTGCGATACTTCCGGTCAGATTATGTCTCTCCCATTGACGATGGCACAGACTGTTGATCAGTGCTTCGCGCAAAGCGTGATACGGCACTTCAAGGCGTTCCTCGCGCTGAAGGCTGTGGTTTGTAATCTTTCCGCTGAGATTGAGGTGCTTGAAGAAAAAAGCCATGCCAGCGTCAAGCAAGTCAAAGAAATTGCCCTCTGCACGTTGGTTGTCGATAAACTCATTCTTATCGTTACCCAAGAAGCGGGCCATCCGAAGCCGAAACTGCGGATACTCTTCGATATTGTTTGAGAAAAGCATCACCGCTCCATTGGTCGGATTGCCGTTTTTCAGCAGATTCCATTTTGCCAATGTATCGTCTATTGGCGCACTCATTGCGCTTGCGGGGATTCTACCGCCCTCAACGCCAAGCCGGATGCACCCTCTGATATGCTTCTCGTTCAAGTCGGCAAGCGTAACACCATCCGCCATCTGACGCTCCCACGCATACATCTGAGGCTGATGCGCTCGGATTCGTTCATCATACATCGCGTGCGGCATTACCTTAGTTGTACTTTCGACTTTATAATAAGGGCAGCCGTGGAAGGTATGCGGTCGTTCTCCCCATACCCAGCCATCGAAGTGCATGGCAATCACCTTATTTTCCGGACGGTCAGGCACATCAACATAATGAATCTTCACATCGACAGCGGGCTCTAATCCCGCAACAGCCTGTGCAATTTCACGTTTCGTTGTTTCGGTAACCTGCTGTCCAAGAATCTTCAATCCTGTCGGCGCAACACCGAAAATCAGCCAACCGCCATCAGTGTTAAGAAAAGCACACGCCGAGTGCATACCGTCTTTTAGTTCGCCGGTAGTCTTCTTCAACTCCAAAGTCCTCGATTCGTCCGCCGCAATCAGAGCTTTTATATCGTCAATAGTCATTTCCATAGTTCTATGTTACAATATTTCAGTTATTAGAAATTTCTATTAAACTTACGGAAAGCAACTATGCATTGGTATGCCAAATAAGTTACAATTACTTTATTGAATAACCAGACAGCTTGTCCAAAAGGATTTAATTGATATGACAATGTTATCTGATCAAAATCAGCAATGCTAAATATATTAATACGAAGGAGTTTCAAAAGGTTGTCGGCTTTCGCCGTAAGTCTTTGAGATAATTACTTAGTCATTTTCAGATTAGCGTTACTATTCCTAATTACAAAATTACAAAGAATTTTCGAGGTGGGAATCATTAATGCTGGGAATCTCACTTTATCACAAATTTCTTTGCCACGTGACAGTCTCCCGATTGAAGGCGTGCAATGACAATGCCTTTTGGCAAAGAGAAATCATGGTCAGCACTGAGACTGCCGCCAACGCAGTCTTCCACATAACACAATCTTGCTCCCGATGCAGAGAATAGTTCAAGTGTGTAACGCTCTCCCTCGTCGGCATCTCCGAAGTCTACGCGGCAATGTCCTCCGGAAGTCAATGTCACGTCCATCTTACCTCCGCCAGTCACATTGTCAATCGAAGTCACACCGTTCCAGCGGTCAAGAGTCATTGTAGCGGCATTTCTTACGCGATTTAAATATGTGTCGAGGAGATAAACCACAATATTTATATTTTTCAAATCTTCAGGATAATCCGATACCGGAATATCCAATGTAGTCACATATTCCTCATAGGGCGCAAGTGTCGACGGCAACGATGACTCAATTCCGGTAAATGCAAACTCCGAAGGGAGTGTGACGTCATGAAATTTCACGAGTGAATCAGGCACATAAGCAGGAAGATAATAAAAACGCTTACCTGTGGGCCCGGTCATGTTATTGGACTGATAAAACAGCGTTTCCTCAGGCGGCTCGTCGTAATCGCGCGTCACGACATAGCTTATGCGGTAACGGTCGGTGGAGTTGTCCACGTCAAGAGCCGACTTGGTTTTTACACCGACAGTCAACCGGTCGCCGTCCAGCGAAAATTCAGAGAATTGAATCAGCCACGAAGTCTGCGATTTCAATTCTGTGGAAAAGCGCGAACAATCTTGATAGGAAGTCTCGTCATTTCGATTTAGCTTAAAATAGGGAGCCGCATAAAAACCCAGCTCATTCCAATAAGCGCGAAGGTCAAGCGCATCATCGACATGCGTCTCTACCGCGATAAGCTGTTCACCGTAACGCGCCTTAAGCGTTTCAAGGTCAAGGCTACCTTTGGGGCAGTTGTTACACCACATTCCGGTGCCTTTATCCACAAAAAGAGTGCGACGGAAATAAGAGGTGAAGAAGCTGTCGTCATGGATAGCAACTTCATTACCCTCCATATCTATACCGTATATGGCATAATTTGTAGTGCGGTTAAACTCCGGGGTGACACTAAAGTCATATTTGATACTGCTGCCGGTGGTAAACATGGCATTCACCGGTTGCTGGTCGACAATCTCGTCATTGACCTTGCACACCAGCCGGTCAATATCCAGCGGTCGTCCTACATTGGTAATAGTGCCGGTAACCGTCACTTCTTCCTCGTCCATTCCGGTGTAGCGTGGCGTTAGGTCTACAACCTGAAATTTACTATCGGTCATCTCCCCTATCTCCACGTCTCCAATGGCAAGCATATACCCATGCACTGAAGTAGCAACAAACGTCACACTCACCTCTTTGCCGACATATTCCGACAGGTCAACAGCACGAGTCACCCATTCCGGAGACTCACCGCGAGTGGAGAAAATCACATTTTCCTTACCGTCGGAAGTCTTGGCAATCACATCGTAAGAATCGGGAAGGTCGGGATGCACCGAACAAGCCCCCCATCTTATAGCAACATTGTCACCCGTTATATTCACAGGAGGCAATACAAGCCGATTGTCCTGCTTGCCTGACTTATCACTGAATGTAGGGCTTACCGCCACATACCCCCTGCGATCATAGCGATCGACAGTCCATCCTTTGTCAGTCGCGCCATGCTTGTAATACCTGGTTCTTAGAGCCAACCCGTCGCCATCAACCACCGTCACATCATCAGGAAAGCTTCCGTAACTGAGGTCAAGGGTATATATTGAAGCTGTCGATGTCATGGACATCCATGACACCGACATTATTCCCGCGAATAAAAATCCACGAATTTTCATTTCCATATAGTTTTATTTCACAAGCACCTTGCGTGTAGTGTCGCCGGCTTTCACTACGTATACACCGGGAGCCACATGTGATGTAGAGTCCTTACTTACAATACCGCCATTCAGATTGAAAACTGTCATATCTTCAGTTCCGGCAACATCAATTCTGCCCTCCGAAACTATAATGCTCACTCCGTTTTCACTGACAATAGTGTCAATACCTGCGACAATCGGCTCATCAAGTACAATAATCAACGGGAAATATTGAAGTTGACCGGTACCCTCATGAACTTCGGCGATATTGGCACCAATCACCTTTCCATCGGCTGAAATACTACGTACCGATGTGAAAATTCGGTCGACACCAAACTGAAATTTTTCAGTGGCTTTATGTTCCACCCCGTCAACAAGCACTTTGTCGCCCATGGGGAACACTATGCCGGCGTTACTGAGACCAATTGCAAAATTGGTGTAGTTAGTATCGTCAATCCACTCTCCTGTAGCAAAATTATAAATAGTCGCACCATTAACCAGGTCACCGGAACCATCTTCCTTAACATTAAATACTCGTGAACGATAGCCATAGAAGTTTCCTTGCGGGTCGACAGAAGAAAACTCGCCCTCAAAATATTCACCTGTTTCGCCATCATGGTATCCGTCTACTGACGCATATTCATAATAGAATATATTGGGGTCATTGGGGTCATCGGTAAAATATTGCTTTCCATTCTCATCATAAGCCCCATACTTCCCATTATATATCAGAGCTTCGCTATATGTATCGACTTTATTCCAAAAAGTCAACTCACCGTTGATAATAAGCGCCGGAACCTCAGAGCCTATCCCACAATAAAGCCTGCCACCTATCACTATATCATCACCGTTGACATACAGGCATTTCGTAAGAAATCCCTGATGGTCAGGAAGAGGAATATCAGTGTATGAAGTGAGTTTCCATTTGCCGTTATCTTCTTTTTCCCAGATACAAGGATAATATCTGCCTTTTATTTCACTGGTAGGGTCGTTAATAAATTGTGTACCGGCTATTATCTTGCCATCGGGAGTTATACAATTTGCCTCGGCAGCATTTGACACAGCCGCATGACACGGAAGCATCTGCCACTCACCGTTTTCCATAACGCAAGGGCGATAAAGACCGCCTGTCTGCTTTATATAACCGACAATGGTACCGTCATTAGCGACATCATAAGCAACAACATCCCCGGGAAGTGGAGATATCTTATCAGGAGTCCCGGCATTCCATATGAAAGACAGATTTTGCTCATAATCACCCATAACGACATACTTGCCATTTGCAGAAACATGTATTTCATGGACCAGATCATCAGATGTGTAGACTTTCGTCTCCGCATTCATAAATAATACAGGCAACGATAAAACCGCACCTGCGATAATTGCTTTTTTAGCCATCTTAAATATATATTGGTTTATTTCTTAAATTAAATTCATATTTACGCGACAAATTTAGCAAATTATAATTAAACTGCTCAATATTTAGATGCTTTTTCAATAACTTCAGATAACAATTTCTACATGGCATCAAAACTCATATAATCTCATATTGAGATTCAGCATGAAAGTCGTGGCGCCTGTATGAGGTTGAGCGATTGCCACGCCAACCCCGAAACGGTTGACATTGATACCCGCACAAGCTGAAAATCCCGACAGGAAACTGCGAGAGTAAGTGCTCATGTCGGTCCGCGTCTTATAATTGTATCCAAGACCTATATACAACCGGTCGGAAGGAACATATTCCGCAGCAAACACAAGATGACGGAAAAGATTGGAGGCAAACGAATCCTTTTTCTCAAAAGATGTCGATGTGCCATCCCCTACATCAATATATGGCAATCTCCACTTTGTAAGATTCCATGCAGTCACCGATATACGAAATGGAATCGTGCCAAGTCCCTTTGTAAAGCCTACTCTTACATCAACCGGCAGGCGGTCATAGGTCTCGTTAAAGCGTTTCACCTGACCGCCGAGATTGGCAATTACAAATGACAGCGAGAGGTCACTCTCATCGTTGAAGTAGTTGAGACCCAAATCAGTGGCTATTGCAAATGCGCTATATTCATCATAGGCTGAATAGATTCCCTTTAAGGTGATGCCTCCGCGCAGATACCCGGTTATGTCATGAGAGTATGACGCAGAAAAGCATATATCCTTGGGACTGAAAGTACCGGTGACAGTACCGTTTGCATCGGCACTTTTCATCGAGCCATAGCCGAAATATTTGATTCCGGCTGCCCACGCGCCATGGTCGCCGGCTGCCATTCCGAAGCGCGCGCCGGCAAAATTAGATTCGCCGAGATAATACATGTAATCCACCCCGAGCTGCCGCTCGATCTCAGGTCCAAGCAACGCGGGATTCTGGTCTATGACATTTATATCATCCTCAATTATAGAGATATTGACTCCTCCAAGACCGTAAATGTGGCTCGAAGATGTCACGTCAAGAAAATTATATGCCGTCGAGCCGTCAGCGGCATTAGCGACAGCCGCGCCGGCAACAAGCCCTATATATGATATGACACTGCGTAGATTCATAACTGTTATGGTAAACGTATTTCCTCGCGTCATATTGCATGAACGTCCGTTTAATTTGCTAACAAACCTGAAACATCGCTAAACAAATGCAAAATAGGGGTGCTATAATTGTAAATGTGAATATGTCACTATATATTTGCAATACATTTCACCATAAAACAATGGATTTATTCAACCTAAGACTCATAATACTATCTCTGCTGACTACCGGAAGCATCATCGCCGCCCCGGCGCAAGCAAGGCGCATTGTAGCCCATACGACCCAGCAGACACTTGCCATGACTGACATACAGGAAATGCAACAGACATTTTCTGCTGAAATAGTGGAAGCCTATGAATATGAGATGGTCGACGAGCCACCAATGTTCCCCGGTGGAAACAATGCATTTGTACAATACATCAATTCATCACGCCGATATCCGGCGGAGGCTTACAAAAACAGAGTTCACGGACGTGTGCTATGCTCATTTATAGTCCAGCCCGACGGAGAGATAACCCATGTCAATGTATTGCGTGGCGTAGAGCCATCGCTTGACCGTGAGGCGGTAAGGATTCTCGGGTCTATGCCCAACTGGCACGCGGGACGCATCAACGGCACAAAGGTACCTGTCTACTGCATATTCCCGGTTACATTCCGTCTTTGATGCTTTTTCTTGACCATTCCATCTTTTATTGACAAAATTTTGTTATATTCGCACTGAATTACTCATTTCAAACATAACGATTATGGCAAACAAACGCAAACTAAAGAAAGCCATCAAGGCTGCTTGCGGCAACATGGCAGGCGAATGTATAATGACCCGCAATTACGTTCCGGGGGTGGATGTTCAGAAAATCGATGAAATAATCTTCAATATCGCCGATTTACAATATGTCACGGTTGAAAACGTAACTTTCTCTTTTGACAAGAGTGAAAGCAACTTTGAATCGCGCCACGATTATAAGAAAGCACGCGAGGCTTATTTCCACAAGGCTTACAAGAAGCTTATCTCTGACTTCAAGAAAGGTGTCGATGACATCGTGAACCAGATGAACGCTGCCCTACCGGCCGAGCAGAAAGAGCGAAACAAGGCTGCCGCTGCAAAATAATCCAACTTTAAGAACGCGAAAGTCAAGGGCAAAAGGAGATAAAGCCTAATGGCTTCCTTAACGCCTGAAACTTTAACAGCAATGAATCTGTCAAAATTTATCCTTAATATAATCGGGTGGAAGGTGAATATCACCACACCCGATTATGCTAAATGCCTCATATGCGTGGCACCCCACACAAGCAACTGGGATTTCATACTCGGAGAGCTTGCCTATACTTCAATCGGTCGCAAAGCGGGATTCCTGATGAAAGAAGCATGGTTCAGATGGCCGCTTGGATATTTCTTCCGTGCGATAGGAGGAATACCGGTACCCAAAAAGCGTGGTGGCTCGCTTACCAAGGCGATTGTCGAAAAATTTAACCACTCTACGCGTCTTGTACTGGCAATCACCCCTGAAGGAACCCGAAAACCCACGGCAAAATGGCGTCACGGATTCCTGCACATAGCCATGGAAGCTGACGTGCCCCTGCTGCTCGGAGCTATCGACTACAAACGCAAATATATCGAGATTTCCAAACAGTTCATGCCTACCGGTGACGTGGATGCCGACCTTAAAGAAATAAAAAAATTTTACAGCCGCTTCTCGGCAAAGTATCCTGAAAAATTCATTACTGACGATGAGTGACATCTTAAAAGTAGCTACACTACAGCTTGACATTGCGGCAGGTGACAAGTCACACAACATAGCTGAGACATCACAACTGATAGCATCATTGCCTGAAGGCTACGACATCGCCGTGCTACCGGAGATGTTTACCACCGGCTTCATTTGCGATCCGACACAAGCCGCGTTTCTGGCTGAAAGCGTTGACGGACCCACTATGACAGCCGTGCGCGAGATGGCGTCGCGACATAAGATTGCCGTGTGCGGCTCTTTTATCGCCCGCGAGAATGACGCGATTTACAACAGGGCTTTTTTTGTCGAGCCGTCGGGCGATGCCTATTTTTACGACAAGCACCATCTCTTTGCCTTAGGCGGAGAAGACCTTGCCTATAAACGTGGCACAACGCCGGTGCCCGTGTTCCGCTTCCGTGGCTGGAACATCGCGATGGCAGTGTGCTTCGACCTGAGGTTTCCCGTGTGGCTGCGAAATAATGACCGTGTCTACGACTTGATGATAATTATGGCAAACTGGCCCGATTCACGCGCCTATCCATGGAAACAGCTTCTGATTGCACGCGCTATCGAAAACCAGTCCTACGTGATTGGCTGCAACCGTTCAGGCGCAGATATTTACGGCAACTACGCAGGCACTTCTGTGATAATTGACGCAAAAGGCAAAATAATTGGCGAGCAACCCGGCGAAGCTGTAATATGCGCCGAATTGTCAAAAGATTCGCTCGACTCTTTCCGTGCAAAATTCCCTGTGCTTCCTGAATCGGACCGTTTTACCATAATCTGAAGAAAAAAGATTTGGTGAAAAATTTTAATATTGCTAAATTTGCATTTACAGACAAAGGGGTGCCCGTCGTAGCGACGAGCTGAGATTATACCCTCCGAACCTGACACGGCTAACACCGGCGAAGGGATTGTTGACTTTCTTAAAAGCCTTTTTGTCTATTATTTTGTTATTAGATAAAAAGGCTATATGAATTTCTATACCACAGCTCTTTCGATAGCAGGCTCCGACCCATCCGGCGGAGCAGGCATACAGGCCGACATAAAAACCATGTCGGCGCTCGGAGTGTATGCCATGACTGCTATTACCGCAATCACCATCCAAAACACCGTAGGGGTCAGAGGAGTAGAAGGAGTCTCTCCGGAAGCAGTGAGCGGTCAGATTGACGCGGTATTTGATGACATACGCCCTGATGCCATAAAAATAGGAATGCTATTTTCCGCCGCCACAACACGTGTGGTAGCCGACCGGCTAAGAGCCCACAACGCAACCAACATCGTGCTCGACCCGGTAATGGTGGCAACCTCCGGCGACAAGCTTATCACCGACGAGGCGATAGATACAATCGTAAAATTCCTTATTCCCGCCGCGACGTTGATTACGCCTAACGCCGGCGAAGCACGATTGCTCACCGGCACCTCCGACATCACCAGCCAGATAGCGCGTCTCCGTGAACTTGGCGCCAAAAACATATTACTCAAAGGCGGAGATCGCGAAATGGAGTCTGACATGTCAGTCGACTATCTCTCTCTTGAAAACACCGACTCCCCCATTATACTTGAGTCGCGCAGGGTTTGTACGGTCAACACCCACGGGACAGGCTGCACGTTATCATCAGCGATAGCCTCATTCCTTGCCCGTGGCTTTAACCTCCCGGAAAGTGTAAGTAACGCGAAGCGATATATTACTGAAGCTCTTCATTCCGGGGCCGACGTGACTATTGGTCGCGGTCATGGTCCGGTCAATCATCTCTTCTCTCCTATACCGTCAATAATAACTTCTAAATGAAATAAATCATGAACATTTCAGTAAACAACAAAGCGATGTCGGTGCCCGACAATACTTCTCTCCAGGGCGCACTCGACCTTGCAGGAATCAATCCGGAAGGTATCGCGACTGCTCTCAACGGAGAAGTGGTGTTTCTTGTCGACCGCGACTCAACCATACTCCACGAAGGCGATTCTGTATTGGTAATTGAGCCCTTCTACGGTGGATAGAAAGCTATTAAAGATAGCAATAACTCCCACTGAACTGTTTCAGGATGAAGCCCTATGGATTAAGACTATCCTTGAAGCAGGGTGGGATTATGTGCACCTGCGCCATCCGGGAGCCACATTACGCGATGTGAAGGCGGTAATCGAGCGCATTCCGCCGAAGTTACATTCCAAATTGCGGCTCCACGGGCATTTTGAACTGCTTAACGAGTTTAACCTCGGCGGCATACATCTTAATTCCCGCTGCCCGGAAGCTCCGGCTATGTATCGCGGTGCAATAAGCCGCACATGCCACACCATCGAGGAGATTGAAACATATAGCTCAAGACATGACTACCTCTCACTCAGTCCTATATTTCCGAGCATTTCAAAGCCCGGATACTCGGGCACGTTCACGGAAAGCCAACTCAGCACACTGCCTGAAGGAAAAGTAATCGCCCTCGGAGGCGTCACACCACGACGACTCGACACGATTGCCGGTCTACCCTTCAAAGGCTATGCTGTGCTCGGCTACCTTTTCAGTTCACAATCACTTGACGAACTCAAGTCGAGGCTGAAACAATTCTCCTCCAATGATAACTGACAACATACAATCTACGACCATATGTTACAATTCATAACCCACCCCTCTGACCGCTACACAATAGCGGAAGAGGTAAAAATGGCAATCGAAGGCGGTTGCAAGTGGATTCAGCTCCGCATGAAGGATGCCTCCTATGAGGAAATGAAGAGCACAGCTCTCGAAATCATACCGATGTGTAAGGAAAATGACATAATCCTTGTCATAGACGACAACGTGGAACTGGTCAACGAACTGCGCGTGCATGGCGTTCATCTTGGCAAAAACGACATGGACCCGCGCAAGGCGAGAGAAATTCTCGGTCCGCACGCTATAATCGGAGTCACTGCAAATACAGCCGACGATATACTGTCATTTCGCGGTGTGGATGTCGATTATGTAGGCTTGGGGCCATTCCGTCACACCACCACTAAAAAAAATCTCTCACCGGTAATCGGTCTTGACGGCTACAAGGATATTGTAGCCACCGTAACCGAGGGGGGAAATACCCTCCCGATTGTGGCAATCGGCGGCATTACGCTTGAAGATGTGACAGGAATAATGGCGACCGGCGTGCAGGGTATAGCAGTTTCAGGCTCGATAATAAACGCGCCCGACCCGGTAAGATACACCTCGCAACTGCTTGAAGCCCTCTCTCCCTCTGATATATGAAAATTGAAAACTCAATCCAAACCAATCATGCAAGATAAATTAATCATAGGCGGCAAGGAATTTAATTCCCGCCTTTTTGTCGGCACAGGCAAATTTTCGTCAAACTCGCTTATGCTTGAGTCAATACTCGCGTCCGAATCAGAGATGATTACCGTAGCGATGAAACGTATAGACATGGATCATGCACGCGAAGATGACATGCTCCGTCACATCAACCGTGATAAAGTACAGTTTCTCCCCAACACCTCGGGTGTGCGCGATGCGAGAGAAGCTGTTTTAGCAGCAAAGCTATCGCGTGACATATTCAACACCAATTTCATAAAGCTTGAGATTCACCCCGACCCGAAATATCTTCTCCCCGACCCCGTTGAGACTCTCAAAGCTACCGAGATTCTCGCCAAGGAAGGTTTCATAGTGCTTCCTTACATCCAAGCCGACCCGGTGCTTTGCAAGCGCCTCGAAGATGTGGGCACATCAGCGGTGATGCCTCTTGGAGCACCTATCGGCACCAACAAAGGCTTGAAGACACGCGACCTGCTTGAAATAATCATTGCAGAAAGTCGCGTGCCGGTAGTGGTAGACGCCGGTCTCGGCGCGCCATCCCACGCTGCCGACGCAATGGAGATGGGAGCCGATGCGGTACTTGTCAATACTGCGATAGCCGTTGCCGGCGACCCTGTGGCGATGGCTCGCGCATTTAAACTCGCCGTCGAAGCCGGACGCATGGCATATCGCGCCGGTCTTGGCTCGCAAACCAGTGTTGCAGAAGCGACCTCACCACTCACCTCATTTCTCGGATAATCCACAACCAAACACTATCAACAATGGAAATCAACGATATCAACGTACAGTCTTACCCCGGTTCAGAAAAGACATATCTGAAAGGAAAGATTTACGATATAAAAGTACCTGTGCGCCGTATCAATCTTACCCCTACGGTAAAAATTGTCGATGGCGAACGCGTAGTCACCGAAAATGCACCCGTATATGTCTACGACACCAGCGGGGTATATACCGACCCCGATGTGCAAATTGACATCAACAAGGGATTGCCGCGTACACGCGAAGAGTGGATATCCCGTCGCGACGACCTTGAACAGCTCGACGGCATATCATCGGACTACGGCCGGGAACGTGAGGCAGACAAATCGCTCGACGCAATCCGTTTCAGCCACCGTCATGCACCCCGTCGCGCCAAGGAAGGAAAGGAAATCACGCAGATGGCACTTGCACGACAGGGCATCATCACTCCGGAAATGGAGTATGTGGCGATACGTGAAAACATGAACAACGAGGCACTTGGAATAAAAAGCCACATCACTCCCGAGCTTGTACGTGACGAAATCGCGGCAGGTCGCGCCGTGTTGCCCGCAAACATAAATCATCCTGAAAGCGAACCGATGATTATCGGCTCAAAATTTCTTGTCAAGCTCAACACCAACATAGGTAACTCGGCACTGTCATCAGGTATCGAGGAAGAGGTCAACAAGGCTGTGTGGAGCTGCTATTGGGGTGGCGACACTCTCATGGACCTCTCTACCGGCGACAATATCCACGAGACACGCGAATGGATTATCAGGAATTGCCCTGTACCGATGGGAACAGTACCTGTGTATCAGGCACTCGAAAAAGTAGACGGCGATGTCAGCCGACTTACCTGGGAGATTTACCGCGACACTCTTATTGAGCAAGCCGAGCAAGGAGTTGACTATTTCACCATCCACGCAGGCGTGCTTCGCGCCCATGCCGACATCATCGGTGAGCGTCTTACCGGCATTGTGTCGCGCGGCGGCTCGATTATGACCCAGTGGGCAGTGATGCATAATGAGGAGAATTTCCTATATACCCATTTCGATGAAATCTGTGAGATTCTTGCACGCTACGACGTAGCTGTGTCACTTGGCGACGGTATGCGTCCCGGCTCTATCCATGATGCCAACGACCGCTCCCAGTTCCTTGAACTTGACGTGCTTGGCGAGCTGACCGAAAAAGCATGGGCCCACAATGTGCAGGTACTCATTGAAGGACCGGGTCATGTGCCCATGCAAAAGATACGTGAGAACATGGACCGACAGATTTCATCATGCCACGAAGCTCCGTTCTATACTCTCGGTCCGCTCACTACCGACATCGCACCCGGCTATGACCATATCACATCGGCTATCGGCGCAGCCCAGATAGCATGGATGGGTACGGCGATGATATGCTATGTCACCCCTAAAGAGCATCTCGCCCTTCCGAATCTTGAAGATGTGAGAAATGGTGTCATCGCATATAAGATAGCCGCTCACGCCGCTGATATCGCAAAGGGTCACCCCGGAGCGGTTATACGCGACAATGCCATGAGCAAGGCTCGTTTTGATTTCCGCTGGAAAGACCAGTTCAACCTTTCACTTGACCCTGAGCGCGCACGCCAGTATTATGTGGAAAGCCATAAAGGCGATGACCACTTCTGCACCATGTGTGGCCCCAATTTCTGCGCGATGCGTATATCTCAGTCAGTGATGGACAATTGTGCAAAGTAAGATAAATTATGTTTTATGATGAAATAAAGCATTATGACTGGGACGAGACTACCCGGTGCATAATGTCGAAACGTAGCGCCGATGTTGAGATAGCGCTCGGCAAGACCAACCTTGACATCGACGATTTTATGGCTCTTATATCTCCGGCAGGAGCTGCCTATCTTGAACCGATGGCGCAGCTCAGCCAGCGATATACAAAGGAGCGTTTTGGCAACACCATAAGCATGTACATACCCATGTACATCACCAACTCATGTTGCAACGCCTGTGTCTATTGCGGATTTAACCACAACAACCCTTTTGAGCGTACCATCCTTACAATGGAGCAGATAGAGGAAGAGTGCAAGGCAATACGCCGGCTCGGTCCCTTTGAAAATCTGCTTCTTGTCAGCGGAGAGAATCCCGCCAAGGCTGGAGTGGAATACTTTGAGCAGGCACTCCTCACCTGCCGCCCATATTTCAGCAATCTCTCAATCGAGGTACAGCCGATGAAATCGGAAGAGTACCACCGGCTCACAAAGTCGGGGCTTAACGGAGTCGTGTGCTTTCAGGAGACCTACAATGAAGCCAATTACAAGAAATATCACCCTGTAGGCATGAAGTCAATCTACGACTGGCGCCTTAACGGCTACGACCGCATGGGGCAAGCCGGTGTCCACAAAATAGGCATGGGCGTATTGATAGGCCTTGAAGACTGGCGCACCGATGTGACCATGATGGCGCGACACCTCCGGTATCTGCGCAAAAATTACTGGCAGACCAAATTTTCAGTTAATTTCCCGCGTATGCGCCCGTCAGAAGGACATTTCCAACCCAATGTAGTGATGAGCGACAAGGAGCTTGCCCAGCTTACATTTGCGTTTCGTATCTTTGACCATGATGTCGACATCAGCTACTCTACACGTGAAAATCCGGTATTCCGCGAAAACATGATGAAACTCGGAGTTACCTCGATGAGCGCCGGAAGTAAGACCGACCCGGGTGGCTATGCTGTTTCGCCCGACTCGCTTGAACAGTTTGAAGTGAGCGACGGTCGCAGCCCCGAGGATGTGGTCAACGGCATCAGAAAGCTTGGCTATGAGGCTGTATGGAAAGACTGGGATAAAATATTTGATTCCAATGACTCGATTTAACAACCCGTTACAAGAAATCAAGCATCGCATGTACGCATTGCGCAACGGCGCCGTCGCCGACGCAATGCGTCGCATGGGTGCGCCTTATCGTATTATTTTTGGTGTAAATATACCGCAATTGGTTGCTATTGCTGGTGATACACCACAGTCGGCACAACTCGCTGAAGAGCTATGGCACAATGACTCCACGCGTGAAAGCCTGTTGCTCGCACCGATGGTATATCCGCCGGAGCAGTTTGACATCTCCACAGCCCGTGAATGGATATCCACAATCCCGACCACGGAGGTAGCTGATATACTTTGCCTTAAGCTGTTGAAAAAGATGACCTGGGCATGTAATCTTGCCGAAGAGTTAATACTGTCGGATTGCGACATGTCACGCTATACCGCGTTGAGGCTAATGTTCAACCTGCTTCCCGGACGACTTGCCGAAACCCGCGCTTACGCAGAAACCGAGTCACGGCGCGGCTGCCCGCTGACTGCGGGTATCGCCCGCAATCTTATTGAAGAGATTGACTTCCTTGAAGAGGAATGCCCCTGACGCTGAGGAACGCGCTCTAATGCTTCGGAATCTTGCTGCCGCCCCAACGGTCACTTGCCCACACACCTAAAAGGATGAGCGCACAACCGGTGTAACCTATCAACGACACCTTCTCTCCGAGTAGCAGGGCAGAGGCAACAAGCGTCACAATCGGCTGGAAATACAGGTAATTGTTTGCCTTGATGGCACCAAGACCTTTGTTGACCCATGCCCATATTATGAAGGCAAGCATAGAGCAGAATAGTCCAAGGAAAAGGAAATTGGACCATACATCGACACGCTGAAACACAGATAGAGGCGTGTGGGTTGATTGCATGCACATAAACGGGATAGCTGTCAGCATTCCGTAGAAAAATGTCTTGCGCGATATAAACATCACCGAATAGAACGCATTGAGTTTACGTAATACAAGAGAATATACCGCCCACGAGAGTGCTGCAGCAAGCGACAACAGGTCGCCCAACGGCTTCACGTCAAGCACGAAACTACTGTTGAATATCACAAAACCTACTCCCGTCAAGGCAATCAAAGAGCCTGCGAGCACCCCCTTGCCGGGCTTTTCGCTCTTATAGATTGCACCGACAAGGAGCGTGGTCAGCAACGGGGCAAGCGTCACTATTAATGACACATTGGAAACAAGCGTGTATTCCAGCGCGGTGTTTTCCGCGATGAAATAAAGTGAGCCGGCACAAAGACCACACGCCACGAAAAGCAGTTCATCGCGCCAAGAATTGGAGAAAATCCGTTTGTGACATACACACAACACCATAAGGTAAGCGAGTAATGTACGATAGACATATACCTCGGTAGGCTGCAGGTCATTTTCAAGCAGCACCTTAGTGGAGACAAACGACACACCCCATGCTATTATTGTTAAAATAGCTCCGAGATGAAACCATATCAAGGAACCCCGGGCTATCTTGAATTTACTATCCATCATCTGCCTATATATATTGAATATGTTTGCAAACTTACTGAAAATCCCGCAAGTCTAAAAACAATTTTTCCATTTATCTTGTATTAAAAATATTAGTTGTGATTCATTTTTTTATATACAACGCATTTATTAACTTTGTGGTTTAAATTTTATTAATTTAATTAAAATACGAAAATGAAGATTCTCAAAATTACAGGCGCATCGCTGCTGGCAGCATGCATGCTTCTCTCTTCAGGTTGTAATTCAATGACCAACACCGGCAAGGGCGCCCTCATTGGCGGTGGTGGCGGCGCTGCCGTAGGCGCTGGTCTCGGTGCCATTATCGGCGGAGGAAAAGGCGCAGGTATCGGCAGTGCCATCGGTGCAGCCGTAGGTGCAGGCGCAGGTGCCTTGATTGGAAAGAAGATGGATAATCAGCAGAAGCAGCTCGAAGCTACACTTCCCGATGCACAGGTAGAACAGACCACCGACCAGAACGGTCTGCAGGCTATCAAGGTGACATTTGACGGCGGCATACTATTCCCCACCGGAAAATATACACTTAACACCGCAGCCCAGAACGATCTTAGCCGTTTTGCAGTATCATTGAAACAGAATCCGCTTACCGATGTACAGATTCTCGGTTTCACCGACAACACCGGTTCATATGCTGTCAATGAAAAGCTTTCCAACGAGCGTGCCGATGCAGTGCTTACCTACCTTGTAAACTCAGGTGTAAGCCCCACTCGCTTGACCGCCAAAGGCATACCTATGGCTGACTATGTGGCATCCAACGAGACTGCAGCAGGTCGTGCCCAGAACCGTCGCGTGGAAATCTACATCACAGCAAGCCCCGAGATGGTAAAGGAAGCAGAAAACGGCTCTCTATAATCACCACTCCCAACTTACAGAAAGACGTGTCACCCGCTTTGGGTGACACGTCTTTCCTCTTTTACAAACCATGGAAAACCGGCATAGAGAGACTTAAGGCTTGAGTCAGTGCTCAAGGCTCATCATTTATTAAGGGAATTGCGTGGCATAACGGGATTATTTTGTAACTTTGCGTAATTAAACAGCAATCGACTGATATGAAATTTCATAGCAAGTTAAATATTTTGCCTTTAGGTGCTGTCATGCTGGCGGCATCGGTAAACGCAGCCAATCTTCCTACCCGCATGATTAACGGTCAGGAATGTTATTATTACGAAGTTCAGCCCAAAGAGACAGTATATGGTCTGTGTAAGGAATTTGGCATAACCAAATCACAGCTCGTTCAATACAATCCATCGGTAGCCGACGGATTACGTGCCGGAGCGGTGCTATATTTCCCTGTCGCAGAATTTCCCGAACTGGGAGCAAAAGACAACGAATCAGTCAAATCGGGTGCAAACGATAAAAAGTCCAAGGTATATCTGGCTACTGACAACGGCAATAAGATGTCTTACCCTAAAGCTGCCGTACATCATGTGGCAAAGGGCGAGACCATATATGGCATATGTAAGCGGTATGGAATTTCCGAGACTCAGTTAATCGAACTCAACCCTTCTCTTAACAACGGATTGAAACATGGCACCCTGCTCCTGCTCCCCGACTCCTGTCAGACTCCCGAGCCGGAGACCAAGACAGCCCCTGCTGCCATAGAGACCTCCCCGACCCCGGAGCCGACCACCGTCACGGTCACTTCTCCTGTTACGACAACAGTGCCCTCTCCGGCATCCGTTGCAACCACTCCAGAGGTAGACACGACTGCTGACTCAACCCACCTGTCAACACTCCCGGAAGAAACCGACCCGACTGATACGACAGAAAATGTAAAAGAGACTACCAACATAGCGGTCATACTCCCCTTCATGCTTGACTCGGAAAATATCGATAAGCAGACACAGCTTTACACAGAATTTTACCGTGGTATGCTTCTCGCCGCTGATTCATTGCGCAACAGCGAACGCAAAATCGCAATACGCGCCTATGACTCTGCGTCAAGCCTTGATACCGTAGTGAATATACTCGGCAAACCGGAACTTGAAAATGTCGATGTGATAATCACCCCCGATGACAATGACCAGCTTGATGCTATCGCGCGTTTCGCCCGCGAGCGTGGAGCTGCAGTGTTCAATATTTTTGCTGTCAAAAACACAGAGTATCTTAAAAATCCTGATATTCTGCAAGCCAATATCACCCACTCTGCGGTTTACCCCAAGGCTATTTCAGAATTTCACAGGCTTTATCCGCAGTACACCCCGGTATTCCTGACACCGCGCGATGGAAAGACCGATAAGAAAGATTTCACCGCACAACTTCGCGAAAGCCTGAATGTAAGAGGAAGAAATTACATCGAGATACCCTATACAAGTTATCTTAAGGAGAGCGACCTCGCTTCTCTTGATTCCGACGGGTACTACATGTTTATACCTGAATCAGGTACTTCTACCGAATTCAGCCACATCGCGGGCGCGCTGAAGACATTCCGCGAGCACCATGCCGACAACAACCAGATACGCATATTCGGTTATCCGGAATGGATTACATTCCGTGGCAACGCGCTTGAAAACCTGCATTTCCTTGACGCTACCATCTACTCTCGCTTCTACAACGATGACAACAGCTATAGGAGCAAGGATATTGCAGAAAGATATAAAAATTGGTTCGGTACATCAATGATACAGGCAGTGCCGGTGCAAGGCATCCTTGGATTTGATGCCGGATATTACCTGTTGAAATCTATAAACGAGACCGGTGGCAAACTGCTCGACTCAAAGTATTATTATGACGGCGTGCAAAGTGGATTCCACTTTACAGGAACCAATGAAGGTGCCGGACAGGTCAACGATACATTATACTTCATCGAGTTCCGTCCATCGGGACTAATCGACAAACATTCAGTAGAATGAACAGACTGAAGTCATTGATTGCAGCAGTGTGCTGCATATTCTCAATACAGGTCGCAAGCGCCCAGGCTCACTATGTGTCAAAAGTGTCAATCGGCGGCAAAGCGGGTATCACGATGTCCAAGATGTCGTTTTCGCCAAGCACCAAGCAGTCGTTTGTATTGGGAAAAACCGCCGGCGTAACATTCAAGTATTGGGAAGAACGCAATTTCGGTCTTATCGCCGAAATCAACTACGAGCAACGCGGATGGAAAGAAAACTTTGAAGGCGCGCCATTTGAGTATGAACGTCATCTTGACTATATACAGATACCTTTGCTCACCAGCATCTTTTTCGGCAATAATACCGTCAAGGGATTTGTCAACCTCGGACCGGAGGTGGGCTACATGGTCGGCACAAGCTATTCCGCTAATTTTGACGTGACCAACATCGGTGCCTATCCCGACTTTCCTCCTCTGCGCATGACCGACCAGATGTGGATGGAGCCGTCTAAAAAATTTGACTATGGTATCTCAGGCGGTGCCGGAATAGAGTTTATAATCAAGCGCCGCAATATCATAAATCTTGAAGCACGTTACTATTTCGGCATAGGCAATATCTTCCCTGATGACCGTCGCGACACATTTTCCGCCTCGCGAGGCATGTCGATAATGGTTACCCTCGGTTACTCTTACCGCATACGCTAAATCTTACCGGGAGCGGTAAGAATATGGAACACAAGGTCATTAAGTATGTCATAGGGATCCATGCGTGAGTCCACGCCTTTACTGTTGGCATCAGCCACCCTTATCGCGTGGATAATCTCAATCAGTTTCCACGCATTGTAATTGCGCAGCCCCTCCTTGTAGTCAGTAGGCAGCCAATTACCTTTTCTTCCTAACGCCGCGCAAAGTCCGGCATCGCTCTTGTCCTTGGTATAAAGCAGTACAAGCAGACTTGAAAAATAATTCCATATACTGCTTATCGTCACGACAAAAGGATTGCGCTTCGGGTCGCGACGGAAATGGTTGACTATCGTGAACGCACGCTTGGCATTCTTGGTGGCAAGAGCGCTGATAAGCTCAAAATTGTTATAATCTTTGCTGATGCCTATCAGATTCTCAATAACTTCAGGTGTCACCGTAGCACCCGCCGGCAACGCCACGGTAAGCTTGTCAATCTCGCTATGAAGCCGCGACAGGTCGGTGCCGACAAAATCCCGAAGCATACCCAAGCCCTTTGCCTCGATGTTCAATCCTTTTTTCTTTATATAGCCACTGATAGTGCGTCCTACCTCAGTGTCTTTAAGTGACTGCGACTCAAATATCACGCCGCCGTGGGCTCCGGCTTGAGCCATCAGCTCCTTAGCCTTGCACTTGTCACCTCGACAAGCCACGACAAGCACTGTTGAAAGGGAAGGCTGCGACGCATACAGGTGCAGTCGGTCAAGCTGGGTTGACTTTATGGACTGCGCCTCTTTCAGTATTACCACCTGCACATCAGCCATCATCGGATAACGGCGACACGCATCCATGACAGTGTCCATCTCGACTTCAGGCGCATACATGGTGTAGAGGTTGAAATCACGGTCACCTTCCGGGATAATCGCTTCAAAACGCTTTAGCAATTCATCGATATAATATCCCTCGGTGCCATGCAGGATATAGACCGGCGCATAATTACGCGCATTTATCTGCATGACGATTTCATCAAATGTCATTGACTTGGGTACAGCCGCCATAGTTATAATTTTATTTTTGTAAATTTACAGAAATTTTCCGTGTTCGACAAATTTAGCGTGAGATGAAACTCAATCTGCCAGCCTACGATTACAAACTGCGCCGCGACAGCGATGGCGTAAAGATATTTGACCGGTTACGGTTGAAATATGTCGCAGTCACCCCCGAGGAGTGGGTCAGGCAGCATTTTATCGAGTATCTTATCACCCACAAGGGATATCCGGCACCGCTGATGGCTAACGAAGTAGGGATAACCCTGAACGGTACGCGACGCAGATGTGACAGCATCGTAGTGGACCACTCCGGCAAGACCGTTATGATAATTGAATATAAGTCGCCCGAGGTGACCATATCACAGACTACATTTGACCAGATTGTGCGATACAATATGGTGCTTCACGCGCGGTATCTTATCGTATCCAACGGGCTTAATCATTATTGCTGCGCTATTGACTACGAGCACTCCACCTACAAGTTTCTGCCCGGTATCCCCGCCTATTCGGAGCTATAAGATTCCATTCCCGCAAAACAAAAAAGCCGCCCTGAGGCGGCTCTGTATAGTGATAATGTCGGTGTCAGAAAAGATAGACCACACGCACATTGAGTGTGCGGTTTTTCGCGCTGAAGTCATCAAGAAGTTTTGTTTTTTCAGCGTAGACAATTCCCCAGGTGTAGCTGCACTGCACCTGCCAGTTGCGGAACAATTCAAGACCGCCACCTACAGTCATGCCCACATCACCACCGGCATATTGCAACGCCTTTACATGACTATGACCCATCAAGATACCGAATGAAGGTCCTCCGAACACAAACGGCGCCACATAATCCTCAAGACCATTCATGCGTGTCCACTTGAAACGCAGATGCACCGGTATTTCAAGATAGTGCAGATAAGAACGCTCCCTGCCATATCCCTGCGATGCCCACACCTCGCGCTCTCCGAGATTGAGAGTGGCACCACGCTGTTCATAGAAAAGACCGGCATCAACGCCGAAACCTATTCCGGGAAACATCAATTCGGTAGCAACACCGGCTGAAAATCCGACACTCTTATCAACGGTGATAAGGTCTTGCTTAAACTTCAAGTCGGTCACTGTCAATCCGACCATGGGACCATAACGGAATTGAGCCGACATGTTGAGTCCCGATAAGGCTGCCGCCAAAAAGGCGAGGCATATTATTAATTTTCGCATTATAGGTTTTAATATTTTAGGCAAAGGTAATAAATGTTTGTCACCTATGCAAACAGCCTCGCGATGTCATCGGTAGTAATCACGCTAAGCACCAGTTTGCCGTCGGGCGTATAGTTAGGAGTCGCAAGCTTGAACAAGTCGCTCAATATGTGATCCATCTCAGCCGATGATAGTTGCTGACCCGGCTTTATCGCCGCTGATTTAGCCATGGACAAGGCTATACGTTCACGCATGCTTTCACCAAGTGTCTCACCTGTATCCATCACTGTCTCAAGCATTGACATCATCAGTTCGCGCGGATTTACATCATTAAGCACCGATGGCAATCCGTTTACCGTCCAGCTGTTGTCGCCGAGAAATGATATATCAAAGCCAAGCGCGGTTAGTTCATCGACGATTCCTTCAAGAAACACCGACTGTGACGGCGACAGTTCAAGCACTTCAGGGAATATGACACGCTGCGAGCTAAGAGCCTCCAGTCGTGCGAGGTCAAGATAGCGGTCATAAAGTATGCGCACATGAGCGCGGTTCTGGTCTACCACGGTAAGACCCGATTTCGACGGAGACAGAATGTAACGTCCTTTCAGCTGCATAGTTGCAGGCACCGTCGCCTCAAATCCGGATGAGAAATCCATCTCCGGCACCTCCTCTTCTCCTATCTCATCAAAATTCATAGAGTTAAGTGCGCTCGCCTTGATATTGGACAGTTCTTCATCGCGCTTACGCTCAAAATCCTGATAGAGTTTGTCCCAATCCTGATTCATGCTCAGTGACGATGGACGACATACGGTCGAACCGCCACCGCTACCTGTTCCTGTCGACCCTTTTGTGGCAAACGGATTATATGACGAGTCCAGGTCAAGTCCGTGAGAGGCATCTGCATCGGGGTTGAACACCGGAATCTCCGGGGCATCCTCGACATCAAAATCTATCGAAGGCACAGCATTGAATTTGCCAAGCCCCTCCTTGATTGCCGCAACAAGAATCTGCCATATCGGCTGCTCGTTTTCAAATTTAATCTCATTTTTGGTAGGATGGATATTGACATCAATGGTGCCCGGGTCTACAGTCAGGTTTATAAAGTAGCACGGCTGCTCGTCGGCGGGAATCAACTGTTCGTAACAATGCATGACCGCCTTATGGAAATAAGGGTGACGCATGTTTCGCCCATTCACCATCAGGTATTGCAAGGCTCCGCGTTTGCGGGCATTTTCAGGGCGGCTTACAAATCCGCTGATTTTAACAATCGATGTTTCCGTATCTACCGGCACAAGCTGCTTGTCGATAGACTTACCGAATAAATCGACAATCCTGCGTTTAAATGAGCTGCCGAGAAGCTGATGAAGCACCACATCATTGTGTACGAGCTGAAACTCTATACCCGGATTGACAAGTGCCATACGCTCAAACTCGCGCAAGATATGATTCATCTCAACATGATCACTCTTCAGAAACTTACGGCGCGCCGGTTGATTAAAAAACAGATTCTTGACCATGAGATTACATCCCGGGGCACACACGTCAGGCTCCTGACTCTCGACTTTTGAGCCTTCGATGATGACGCAGGTGCCAACAGTGTCATCCTTGCGCATGGTGCGCAGCTCCACGCGTGAAGTCGCGCTAATTGCCGCAAGCGCCTCGCCCCTGAAGCCCATTGTGTGCAAGTCAAAGAGGTCGGCAGGATTGCTAATCTTGGATGTAGCATGACGTTCAAATGCAAGTCGCGCATCGGTAGGCGACATGCCACATCCGTTGTCAACCACCTGCAGAAGGGTGCGCCCGGCATCCTTGACTATTATTTTGATGATTGTGGCGCCCGCATCAACGGAATTTTCGACAAGTTCCTTAATCACAGCGGCAGGGCGCTGTACCACCTCTCCCGCCGCAATCTGGTTTGCCACCGAGTCAGGCAACAATCTAATTATATCGCTCATAGTAGCTTTGTCTTTATAATCATCACAAAGTTAACATAACCTTACGTCTTATCCTAATCGGCTATTAACAACTTATCGATAGTATAGTGTTGATAACTTCCCTCACTCCACAAAAAAGCCCTTGGCGACAAAGTTGCCAAGGGCTATGATGATGATAAAAACGACTATTTCTTCAAGATACCAGAAAGCCATCCTGCCGCCAATGCCGACGAAGAACTGACTGTTTTTGAAAATCCGTGGTCATCGCCTTGAATCAGTTCAAGATGAGCTGCCGGCAACTCAACGGCATACCGCTCACCATAAGTATAAGGCACCACCCTGTCGGCTGTACCGTGAATGACGAGCACCGGTCCGGCATATTGTGAGGCAACCTGATAAACAGGAAGGTCGCGTGCGGTCTCGATATAATCGCGGCCAAGCCTTATGCCACCAAAAAGTTCCACATATTCGGGCGCATTCCATGGGTCATACATCGCGCCCATGGTATTGCCTCTCAACGCGTCATCGCGTAACACCGCAGCCGGAGCCATCAGCACCACAGCGGCAATACGCCCGGCGCCAATCTGTCCCGCCGTCATTGACGACACGACACCGCCCTGAGAGTGACCGAGCAACGACACGGAAGCGGTATAAGGCTGGCGCTCGGTCCACGCTATCACCTTTTTAGCATCTTCGATTTCGTTGGGCACTGTCATCTCCTGAAAGTCACCTTCACTTCTGCCATGTCCATTGAAGTCAAACCTCACGACACCGATACCCGCCTTCAAAAGGTCGGCGGTAATAGTGTCAAAAAGCGGACCACCCATATTGCCGCAGAAACCGTGACACAATATGACAACAGGGCATTTTTCATCCGGCTTCAAGTCGGGTAACTGCAACCTTGTGGCAAGCGCACCCTTGGAGCCGGCAATAGTGAATGTCGAGTCAACCTCTGCCGCTTTAACCGTCAGCAATCCTGCGACAGCCAAAAACACAACTAAGATTTTTTTAATATTCATGATAATCCTTATATATATTTGCTTTCTGCTTTTAAAAAAGACTCCAGGAAACAGTAAGTCCCGCCATTACAATAGCCACCATCGACATAAGCTTGATAAGAATGTTGAGGCTCGGGCCGGATGTATCTTTAAATGGGTCACCTACAGTGTCGCCTACCACGGTAGCCTTATGGACATCACCACCTTTGCCACCAAAGTTACCTTCCTCGACATATTTCTTGGCATTGTCCCACGCACCACCGGAGTTTGCCATGAAGATAGCAAGGACAAATCCAGCCGACAAGCCGCCGACAAGCAGACCTATCACGCCGGGGACACCGAAAATAAGTCCTGTAAGGATAGGCGCGATAATCGCGAGCAACGACGGGAACACCATCTCCTTCTGTGCGCCTTTGGTGGAAATCTGCACGCAACGCGCATAATCAGGTTCAGCATCACCGGTCAATATACCTTTAATCTCACGGAACTGACGACGCACCTCTTCCACCATATGAGAGGCTGCACGACCGACTGCATTCATCGTGAGTCCACAGAAAAGAAACGCCATCATGCTGCCGATAAACATTCCTGACAACACCTTTGGATTCATGAGGTTGACGTCATAATAGGTCATAAAATCAGTAAATGAGGCTTCGTGGATAGGCTTCGTCATATCGCCGAGATTAATAGCGGTAGTGCCGAGGCGGGCAAGACCGATACGGATTTCCTCGATATAAGAAGCAAGCAATGCAAGACCGGTAAGCGCAGCCGAACCGATGGCAAAACCTTTACCGGTAGCGGCAGTCGTGTTACCAAGCGAATCAAGGGCATCTGTGCGACGGCGCACTTCCTCACCCAAGCCGCTCATTTCGGCATTACCACCGGCATTATCGGCGATAGGACCGTAAGCATCAGTGGCAAGCGTGATACCAAGTGTCGAAAGCATTCCGACAGCGGCAATACCGATACCGTAGAGACCCATGCTCACATTAGCAAAGTCAAACCCTGACGCAAGCCAATAAGAAAGTATGATACCCACTACCACAGCAAGCACCGGAACAGCAGTCGAAACCATGCCAAGACCGATACCTGAGATAATAACGGTGGCAGGACCTGTCTTGCCGCTCTCAGCCAATTTACGGGTAGGCATATAGGACTGCGAAGTATAATACTCGGTCGAACGTCCAATCACTACTCCCACGAGCAAGCCTATAACCACGGCAAATGAGATATTCACCCAGTTATTGAGCTGGAGCGCCCACAATATAAGGAATGTGGCGGCAATAATAAGCACCGAGCTGAGATTAGTGCCAAACGAAAGGGAGTTGAGCAAATCCTTCATCTTCGCATCTTCCTTTGTACGCACCGAGAAAATACCTATTATCGAGAGGATTATACCGACAGCAGCTATAAGCATCGGTGCAAGAACCGCCTTAAACTGCATCGCCACATCACCGGTAGCCATATATCCTGCGGCACCAAGTGCGGCGGTGGCGAGTATAGACCCGCAATATGACTCATACAGGTCGGCACCCATTCCGGCTACGTCACCCACATTGTCACCTACATTATCGGCTATCGTGGCGGGATTGCGGGGGTCATCCTCGGGGATGCCCGCCTCTACCTTGCCCACAAGGTCGGCACCGACATCGGCAGCCTTGGTATAGATACCCCCACCCACTCGGGCGAAAAGAGCCTGCGTACTGGCACCCATACCAAAGGTAAGCATGGTCGTGGTAATCATACAGAGTTTTGCCGTAGGAGTGGCGGGGTCATCGGGCACACACCAGTCAAGGATAAGATACCAGAACGATATGTCGAGCAGACCAAGACCGACTACGACAAGACCCATCACCGCGCCGCTACGGAATGCTACACGCAACCCGCCGTTCAACGACTTACGCGCCGCATTGGCAGTGCGCGCCGAAGCATAAGTCGCCGTCTTCATGCCGAGAAATCCTGACAATCCGGAAAAGAAGCCTCCGGTCAGGAACGCAACAGGCACCCAATGATTTTGTAAGTCAAAGCCGTATGCCATTATGGAAAACAGCACAACCAGCGCGATAAACACCATTCCAACAATCTTATATTGTTGCTTCAGATACGACATCGCACCTTGTCTCACATAAAGCGCGATTTTTTGCATGACGGGAGTACCCTCACTCTCCTTCATCATTTGGCGGTAAAAGTACCAGGCAAGCAGAAGAGCGAGCAATGATGCCGCCGGTACACCCCAGAAAAGAACTTTTTCCATTGATTTTGATGTTATTTGTTGTTAGTTGTCTGATACGGTTGATAACCGTGGTTTAGTCAGTAGTAATTGTGGCGTTGAGCCTTGTGTCGGCCGACGATGCGCCTACCTTCAAATATAACTTTGAGCCGGGAAGCACCGCATAATCGCGGGCTGCCTCATTCCAGTCGCCAAGTTCCGAAAGCGGCATCACGAATGTCACCTTTTCACTGTCACCCGCCTTTATAGGCAGACGGCGGAACGCTTTCAGCTTATATACGTTACCTCCGTCAACCGACAGATAAAGCTGAGCCACCTCTTCACCGTCGCGGCTGCCGGTATTGGCAATAGAGAAATCCACTACAAGATTACCGTCAGAAATACGTGACGACAGGTCGCCGTAAGCAAAGTCAGTATAGCTTAACCCATATCCAAAGGGATAGAGAGGCTTATTACTGTTATACATATATGTGTGACCGTTGCGTATGTCATAATCCATCACCGGGGGAAGGTCGAGTATATCCCTTACCCATGTCTGGGTCGTGCGTCCGGCCGGATTAACATCACCAAAAAGCACGTCGGCAACTCCATTGCCCTGCTCCTGTGCGCAATGGGTCACATGCAGTATCGACGGCAGATTGTCATTACTCCAGTTAATTGCATAGGGGAAACTGCTTACGAGCAACAACACCGTATTTGGGTTTACAGCATGTAGCTGACGAATCATATCTTCATCGGGAAGCATCAACGACCTACGGTCAACCGCCTCCCTACCATCAGAAGGAACGGGACAGAAAAACCAGTCACGCTTTGTGCCGTAGGGATGATTGCCGGTACACACAATGACCACATCAGCCTCTGCAGCTATCCGTGAAGCCATATCCATGCGATTGTCAGGCGCATACATCACCTCTATGCCGGTGCCTTCAACAGCCTTTTTCAATCCGTCGAGAATTGTCACCTCATAAGGAGGCATTCCGCTATACCAGTCTTGAACGATATTATCAGCATATGGTCCAACGACAGCTATCTTCTTTATCTTGCTTTTGTCAAGCGGAAGCAACGGGTTGCCGCCGCCAACAGGCGAATTTTTCAACAACACCACTGACTTTGCCACAGCCTCACGTGCAAGAGAGCGTGCATAATCAGTCATGAACGGAGCGACAGCAGGCGCTTCACTCATAAAATACGGATTAGCCTGATTGTCACCGTCAAGAAGCCCAAGCTTAAGCGCCACTTTAAGATTACCCCTGATAGCGCGGTCTATATCGTCTTCAGTAAGAATGCCGGAGGCAAGCGCCTCCCTGACATCTTCCTCATACTTGTCAAGAAACTGACCCGTTGTCGCCTTGACTATCGCGGCAGCTCCTTCGGCACGCGAAGTAAAACTCCTGTGAGCCGAAATCAGCAATCCGAGAGCACCGCCATCAGTACATATTATGCCGTCATTACCCCACTCTTTGCGGGTTATACTGTCAAGACACGGATGCATAGCCATCGGTATCCCGTTCCAGCTATTATAAGCCGCCATGTAGGCGCGGGAACCACCCTCAGTAACCCCTTTATAAAACGGATAGGCATAATAATCGCGGAACAGAGCCGAGTCAAAATCAGAAGATGTGCTGTCGCGTCCAAACTCATTACTATTGGCAAGGAAATGTTTCATCAATGCAGCGGTCTGCCAGTAACGCGGATGGTCGCCCTGCAATCCCTTTATCTTCGCAACCGTCATAACAGAGGTCAGATAAGGGTCTTCTCCGAAACTTTCCTCTGTCCTGCCCCAGCGGGGGTCACGGGCGAGGTCGGCGTTAGGAGCCCTCATGACGAGCATGCAGCGTCGCCCCGAGTCAATATGAGAATAATATCTGGCTTCCTCAGCCACATGAGCGGCAATACGCCTTACCAGACATGGATCCCATGTCTCTCCAAGCCCATAGGCCTGCGGGAAAATTGTAGTCGGGATTGTATCGCGACTTTCCTTGCCGGGTCCACTCAGCGAGAGACCGTGCAGCCCCTCCACTTGCCAGCAGTGAGGAATGCCAAGGCGAGGCACCCCGAGATCAGTAGACAATAACGCCACTTTTTCATCAAGCGTAAGCTCCCTGATGAGCGACTCAACCCTGTCGTTGTCAGCAAGGGTCGTGTCTTGAAAAGCGTGGTCAGCCGCCGAAATTCCTGAAAAAAAGGAAGCGGCAAATAACAATGTGAAGAATTTCGTGATGTGCATAACATGGATTAAATATCTACAAATATACGGTTTATTTAAGAAAAGTAATTATCTTTGCACTGAAATTCGGAAAAGTATTTTGCTTTTCACTCTACAGGAATAAAAAAAACGATATAATCATTTATGGCAACAACTGCAGATTTTAAAAACGGAATGTGCCTCGATATCGATGGCAACTACTTCTTTATTGTAGAATTTCTTCATGTAAAGCCCGGCAAGGGGCCGGCTTTTGTGCGTACCAAGCTCAAAAACGTAAAGACCGGTCGTATCCTCGACAAGACTTGGAACTCAGGCGTTAAGGTTGACGAAGTGCGTATCGAGCGTCGTCCCTACCAGTATCTTTACAAAGATGATATGGGCTACAACTTCATGCACACTGAAACCTTCGAGCAGGTAGCTATCCCCGGCGAAAGCATTGACGGCGTACAGTTCCTCAAAGAAGGCGATATTTGTGAGGCTATGGTTCACGCTGCGTCTGACACCATCCTTACTTGCGAGATGCCCACAAGCGTTGTGCTTGAAATCACCTATACCGAGCCCGGCATCAAGGGCGACACCGCTACCAACACCCTCAAGCCTGCAACAGTAGAGACCGGCGCAGAAGTGCGTGTACCCCTCTTCTGCGAGACCGGCGACAAGGTGCGTATCGACACCCGTGACGGCTCATATGTAGAACGCGTTGAGCGAGCAAAAGCCTAATCGCCACAGCAATAACCTTACAAAAAGAGCCGTTTCTCACTGAGAGCGGCTCTTTTAGTTGAAGAGAGATTGAACAATCGATGTGAATTTAGAATTATATAGCTGTTAGTTATGAATATAAAGAAAATTGTTGAAGGCATCTATTATGTCGGAGTCAATGACCGCACCACCCACCGCTTTGAAGCGTTGTGGCCCATACCTCACGGCGTAAGCTATAACTCTTATATCGTAAAGGGAGAGAGCAAGATTGCCCTGATTGACGGAGTGGAAATAAGCGAATGTGACAAGCTTCGTGAAAATATCGAACGGATTATTGGCGAAGGCACAGCACCCGATTATCTGATAATCAACCATATGGAGCCTGACCATTCAGGTTCAATCAAGGTATTGCGCAGTTTCTTTCCTGACATGACGATAGTGGGCAATGCAAAGACCCTCGAAATGGTAAAAGGATTTTACGGAATCGATGAAAATACGCTCAAAATTGCCGACGGAGACAAAATCGACCTTGGCGGAATGAGTCTCACGTTTAAGATTACCCCCATGGTTCACTGGCCCGAGACGATGATGACATATGTAGAAGAGAAGAAAGTACTCTTCTCGGGCGATGCATTTGGCTGTTTCGGCGCGCTTAATGGCGGAATCATCGATGAAGAGACCGATATTGAGCCATTTATCCCCGAAATGTACCGTTACTACTCCAACATCGTTGGTAAATACGGTCAGTTTGTACAAAAAGCGATGGCAAAATTATCGTCACTGACCGCCGACTATATATGCTCGACCCACGGACCTGTGTGGCACAAAGAAATAAATAGAGTCGGAGCCATCTACGACAAGCTCAGCCGTTATGAGGGAGAAGAAGGTGTGACAATAGTGTATGGCTCTATGTATGGCAACACAGAGGAGATGGCTGAGGCTATAGCCGCCCGTCTCGCCGAGAGAGGCATCAAGACCATAAAGATACACAATGTAACCAAGTCGCATCCATCATATATAATAAGTGACATATTCCGCTACAAGGGTCTTGTGATTGGAGCCCCCACCTACTCCAACACACTATTCCCTCCGGTAGAATACATACTTAACGCAATCAAGACACGCGAGCTTAAAAACCGCGTTATCGGCACTTTCGGCTCTTACACCTGGGCGCCCCAGGCAGTAAAGCGCATCAACCAGCTGCTTGAAGATGCAAAATTATATAGCGACGAGGTGATGTCGGTAGAAACAAAGCAAGCACCCACCGCCGCAACAATAGCCGACTGCCATGCGCTCGCCGACTCAATAGCAAATCAACTACTAAATTCATGATACCTCTTGAATATCACCCGTTTGAGCCATATCTGCCCGACAATGCGAAAATTCTCATTATGGGGACATTCCCGCCCAAGCAGGAACGCTGGTCTATGGACTTCTATTACCCAAACCGCATAAATGACTTCTGGCGAATAATGGGTATAATATTCTATGGAGACAAAGACTATCTATATGATAGTAATACACGGACATTCAGGCTTCCCCTCATAAAAGAGCTACTCAACGACAAGGGGATTGCCCTGAATGACACCGGACATGCAGTCAGGAGATTGAAAGACAATGCATCCGACAAGTATCTGGAAATAGTGAAGCCTATTCCGCTAATGGACATTCTGGAAAAGATACCCGACTGCCACACACTGGCGACAACAGGAGAGAAAGCAGGCGAAACACTTGCTGAAATTACCGGCACCACTCTCCCTAAAATAGGAGAATCAGTGACAACAACACTTAGTGACCGACGACAGGTAAGCATCTACAGGATGCCGTCAACTTCTCGCGCCTATCCGCTCGCAATTGAGAAAAAAGCGGCTTATTATGCAGAAATGCTGCATCAAATAGGCATATTTTAAGGGTTTCTAATCAAAAAAATTGTTTTTTAAGAGTTTATTGACTAATTTTGAATCGTAATTTAGCCTATAAAAAAGTATATGTTTGACTTAATTACACTTGCCATATTTGACCCTGCCGACATTATGAAGCAATTCTTGACAGCCGACGGGGCAATGGTATATCTTCTCGTTTTTGTATTCATGATAATCGAGAGTTCATTTATCCCCTTCCCGTCTGAAGTCATAGTGCCACCTGCAGCGTACCTCGCCTGCACAAAAGGCGATGTCAATGTGGTTGCGGTAGTACTTGTGGCGACAGCCGGTGCCATCGTAGGCGCTCTCATCAATTATTTCCTTTCGGTATGGATCGGGCGACCTATAGTATATAAGTTTGCCAACAGCCGCCTCGGACACGCGTTGCTGATAAATGAAGAGAAGGTAAAACACGCGGAAGAATATTTCGACCGTCATGGAGCCATATCAACTTTTATAGGTCGACTCATCCCCGCGGTAAGACAGCTCATATCCATTCCGGCAGGACTTGCCCGCATGAATATCGGAAAATTTGTAATTTTCACCGGTCTTGGAGCCATGGTATGGAACTGCGTTCTTGCCGCTCTTGGCTTCTGGCTCGGCAAGATTGTCCCTCAGGAGCAACTCTACGCCAAGGTTGAGGAATACAACGATTACCTTACATATATAGGTCTTGGCATTGGAGTAATATGTATATTGTACATAGCATACAACTTCTTCAAGCCACATAAAAATAAGTCATCAATAAAATAACTAATCTACACATTTTAACCATATGCTCGTAGCGCCATCACTTCTTTCATCAGACTTCGGCAATCTCCAGAATGAGATTGAAATGTTAAACTCAAGCGAAGCCGATTATCTGCACCTCGATATAATGGACGGTGTATTCGTACCCAACATAACTTTTGGCTTCCCGGTCATAAAGGCAATCAACGCTGTGTCGACCAAGCCAATAGACGCACACTTAATGATAGTCGAGCCCCAAAAATACATTTCCCAGCTCCGTGACTGCGGAGTCGAGTTCACCACCGTGCATGTAGAGACTTGCTCTCACATATATCGCGTGATTCAGCTTATACGCCAGGCTTGCATGAAAGTGGGCGTGGCTATCAACCCCGGCACACCTGTTACAATGCTCGAAGATGTAATCACCGATATTGATATGGTGTTGATGATGTCGGTAAACCCCGGATTCGGAGGGCAGTCATTCATTAAGAACACGCTCCCCAAGGTAGCTCGTCTTAAAAAGCTGATTACCGAATCGGAATCACACGCCCTCATTTCAGTCGATGGAGGTATAAACGCACATACCGGAGCTCTCCTTGCACAGTACGGCATAGACATGCTTGTAGCGGGTAGTTACGTATTCAATGCGCCCGACCCCCATCACGCCATCCGCACATTGAAGGCACTTTAACTATTATTCACCATTACTTATTTTACCGAAGGCTCAGGAAGATAGCTTGAATCGGGTATAAATATATACCTGTACAAATTTGGGCAATCTCTTGAAAAAGACCTTGGGTTGTAGTATCTTTGTAGTTACATTTTCACAATGTAACTACAATCATTTTTGACACATACCTATACGCAATACACTATGCCAGATAATTTTGACCCGGATGCACTTGATAGAGAGTACGCACGCCGTCAGGCTGAGCGGACCAATGCCGAGGCTCAGCGCCAGGCTCCCAAGCCGCGAGCCGAGACCAACAAGGCAAAAACCGCCAAGAAACGTGAGCCGATAGCCTTGGTAAAATTTATAAAGGACCGTCGCACAAAGATGTTTGTCGGAATAACTTTGGTGCTATGGGCGGCTTATCTTCTTGTGTCGGCAGTGTCATATTTTGCCATTGGCAGCGACGACCAGAGCATGGTCATAAACAATACTGTCGGCAAGATGGCGGAGACTCCAGAAGAAATTCACAATTTCGGAGGGGCATTCGGTGCATATCTGTCGCAGAACTTTATTTCAAACGGTCTCGGCATAGGCGCGTTTGCGCTGATTTATTACTTCTTTGCCGTAGGCATGTCGCTGCTCAACCGTCACAAGAAACTGTCGTTCTGGTTTCTCACGATGAGATGCCTCATACTCGCCATAACCCTGTCAGTAGTAACCGGTCTGGTCACCTATAAGGCTGACACTTGGTTTTACTGGGGAGGAGTCCACGGTCATGAAATAAACAGATTCCTTATATCTCACACAGGCGTATTCGGCGCGATGATTGTGAGCATACTGCTCATAGGTCTTGTGATGTCGATATACCTCAATGAGTTGCGCAAAGTATATGTGGCTTACCGACGCCGCATCAACAAGCACAGGGCTAAGGTAGCTGCCGAGCGTGCGGCAAAGGAGGAGGAGCGCCGACGCGTCGAACAAGCATTGAAAGAGTCGGCTGAAATGGTCGATGGAAAAGAGAAGGAGGAAGAGCCTATGTCGGAAGAAAGGACAAGGGCTGAAGCCCCCGCATCAAGAATGTTTGCAGAAGACACTCTTGATGTGTTTATGGACGGCGGCGATGATGAATATGTGTCCGCGACACGTCAGGAAGCTGTCAACCATAATCAGGAAGCTGTCGACCATCAGGAGGAGCATGTCGCCGCCGGTCTTCCCGTGGTTGTGGAACCTGAGAAAAAGAGTGAATATGCAGTGACCGCACCTGTTGTCACAGAGACAATGCCGGCAGTACCGGACCCGATGCAGCCATTACCTGCCACAGAAACGACAATACCGGAAGAGGCTCCACAAGAGGAAGTAGGACTCACCGTCAATGTCAACACAGTCGAAAAAGCCGACTCGATAGAGACTAACGTCTATGACCCGACAGCCGAACTTCCACGTTTTCACTTCCCGCCGATCGAGCTACTGTCAGAGATGAAAAATGACAGCGTAAGCGTCGACGAGCAGGAAATGGAAGAAAACAAGCAGCGTATTACCGCCACTCTTGCCAACTATGGCATATCAATTAACTCGATTGAAGCGACTGTTGGACCTACGGTGACACTATATAAAATTATCCCTACCGAGGGTACAAGAATATCCAAAATCAAGGGACTCGAAGATGACATAGCGCTCAATCTTGCCGCGCTTGGCATACGTATCATCGCCCCGATACCGGGTGAAGGTGCAATAGGCATCGAGGTGCCCAACAAAGACCCGCAGATGGTGCCTATGCGCTCGATTATCACATCGAAGAAATTTCAGGAATGCCGGTATGAGCTGCCGATGGCAATGGGTCTTACCATCTCTAAAGATGTACTTATCGCCGACCTCGCCAAGATGCCCCACGTGCTTGTAGCGGGAGCAACCGGTCAAGGTAAGTCGGTGGGGCTTAATGCCATCATTACATCGCTGCTTTACAAGAAACATCCATCGGAGCTTAAATTTGTACTTGTCGACCCGAAAAAGGTTGAGTTCAGCCTATATGCGCGTCTTGAGCGCCATTATCTTGCCAAACTGCCTGATGAGGAGGAACCTATTATAACTGATACATCGAAGGTGGTTGCCACACTAAGCTCCCTCTGCGTGGAAATGGACAATCGCTATGCCCTTCTTAAAGACGCGAATGTAAGAAATATCAAGGAATACAATGCCAAGTTCATACAGCGCCGCCTCAATCCTGAGAAGGGACACCGCTTCCTGCCATATATAGTCATCATAATCGATGAGTTTGGTGACCTCATGATAACCGCAGGAAAAGAGGTAGAGACACCTATCACACGTATCGCGCAGCTTGCACGTGCAGTCGGCATGCACATGATTCTTGCCACACAGCGCCCGTCGACCAACGTCATCACCGGTATCATCAAGGCTAACTTCCCCGGGCGTATCGCTTTCCGCGTATCGCAGATGGTCGACAGCCGCACTATCCTTGACCGTCCCGGAGCCAACCAGCTGATTGGTAAGGGCGACATGCTCTTCTCCCACAATGGTGAGATGGACCGTGTGCAGTGTGCGTTTATCAGCACCGAGGAAGCAGAGGCAATATGCGACTCTATTGATGAGCAGGTAGGCTATCCGTCGGCATACTATCTACCCGACTATGTGCCTGAAAACGACGGCAACGCCTCAATCGGGTCAATCAACGACCTCGACCCGCTGTTTAAAGAAGCGGCACAATTTGTTGTAAGCAGCAACACTGCGTCAACATCATCGTTGCAGCGCCGCTACTCGATAGGATATAACCGCGCCGGCAAAATCATGGATCAGCTTGAAGCAAGGGGCATAGTCGGTCCGGCATCGGGAGCGAAGCCTCGTAATGTGCTTGTAGACCCCCTGCAACTTGAGCGCATGCTTGAAAATGAACAATAACCGCTGTCTTGACATTTTAGAGATTATGAAACGTTTATTATCTATTTTGGCTATTGCCGTAATTACATCGGCTGCCGCATGGGGTCAAGCCAAAAGTGCATCGCAGGTCATGGATGCCGCGGCTAAAAAAATCCAGACAATGAAATCTTTGTCGGCGACATATGAAATGAATGCCGACGGAGAACATATGTCGGGGACACTCGTTATGAACGGCGACAAGTTTCATCTAAGCTCTGAGCAAATCATGGCGTGGTATGACGGTAAAACCCAGTGGAGCTATTCAGCCGATACCAACGAAGTAAATATCATCGAACCGACACCCGAAGAACTGGTGGCAATCAACCCCTTTGTCATCATAAGCAGCTTCAAGAAGGCTTACACCCCTACCCTGCTAAAATCGGCAGCAGGCACATACAAGGTGAAACTTGTGCCAATGACCAAGAGCGCATCGCAGATAAAAGAGGTGACGCTGACACTTAATGCAAAGAGCTATCTGCCGTCTTATATATCACTTACCCTTGACTCGGGCAACAAGCTTGACATCAAGGTAAAATCGATAAAAGGCGGCACCAATTATCCACATTCCACATTTGTATTCAATAAGAAACAGCTTCCGAAAGCAGAAATTGTGGATTTGAGATAATCAAAAACAAGACATCAATAACCCAAATTCAAAAATTATATGGCAACAGAAAATACAAAGTGTCTTATTATCGGCTCCGGACCTGCCGGATACACAGCGGCAATATATGCATCCAGAGCCAATATCTCACCTATACTCTATGAAGGCATCCAACCCGGCGGACAGCTCACCACCACTTCCGAGGTAGAGAATTTCCCCGGTTATCCGGAAGGAGTAATGGGTTCACAGCTTATGGAGGATCTGCGCCAACAGGCATTGCGTTTCGGAGCTGACATCCGTGCAGGAATCATCAAAGAAGTGGACTTCTCGGAACGCCCGTTTAAAGTGACAGCCGACGATGACACAACTATCGTTGCCGATACCGTGATTGTAGCAACCGGAGCTTCGGCTAAATATCTCGGTCTACCTGACGAACAGCGTTTCGCCGGACTGGGCGTGTCGGCATGTGCCACTTGTGACGGATTTTTCTACCGCGGAAAGACAGTAGCTGTGGTAGGAGGCGGCGACACAGCATGTGAAGAAGCCATATACCTGAGCGGACTTGCCAAACAAGTATATCTTATCGTGCGCAAAGATTTCTTGCGCGCATCGAAAGTCATGCAAAAGCGCGTGATGGACAAGGAAAATATCACAGTACTTTTCAACACACAGACACTCGGATTGTTTGGCGAAGAATTCCTTGAAGGGGCACATCTCGTGGAATTTGCAGGCAGCGACAAGGAGCGTAAGTTTGACATCAAGATTGACGGATTTTTCCTTGCAATCGGACACAAGCCAAACACAGAAATATTCCAAGGCAAACTTGAACTTGACGAGCAGGGCTATATCGTACTTTCCGGTCATGACCAGGCTACCAGTGTGCCCGGAGTATTTGCAGCCGGCGACGTAGCCGACCCCCACTACCAGCAGGCAATCACCGCAGCAGGCACCGGATGTCGCGCAGCACTTGACGCAGAGCATTTCCTCATGGAACAGCAATAAAACGCCCACGTACACAACGACATTACATGATAAAAAAGGTCGCTCCGTAACTACTACGGATGTGACCTTTTCTAATTTTAAACCTCCAAATATCTGAATTTTACAGGAATTTCGTAATTTGCTGATTAATATTATCATCGGATATAGTGATTTTCAAAAAATTTCAACTACCTTTGGCTTTACCAAGTGTCAGACATGATAGCCTATAGTCATAACCTTAGTAGTAGCATTATTCTGTTGACTATACGTTATCTGTCTGACCTTGTTTTATCAAGTGCGCTTGATTTTGGCGGAGGAAATGAGTAAATTTGCACCATATTTCTTGCTTTGACGATATGTGTGCAAAAAAAATTATCATGGTTACCGGCGGTCAGCGGTCAGGCAAAAGCGAATTTGCTGAGCACACCGCACTTAGTCTTTCCTCCTCTCCGGTCTATCTTGCTACCGCACAGCCGTATGATGACGAATTCCGCCATCGGGTAAGGCTTCATCAGCTGCGCCGGGGTCCAGAGTGGACCAACATTGAAGAGCAGCTCTATCTTGCCGACCATGACCTGTCATCACGCATCGTGCTTGTAGACTGCGTGACTATGTGGGCAACAAACATATTTTTTCACTGTGGAGAAGATATTTACAAGGCGCTCGACATGTTCCGTAAAGAATTTGACAGGCTCTTGACCATAGACTCCACATTTATATTCGTCACAAGCGAGATAGGTCTTGGCGGCACAAGCGAAAACGCCATGCAACGCCATTTCACCGACTTGCTCGGACTTGTCAACCGCCACGTAGCGCGACATGCCGACGATGTATATCTTCTTATCTCAGGAATTGACTTAAAAATTAAATAGCGACATGCGACAATTCAATATCACTACCCCCGACAATTCGATACGCCGACAGCTTGTCGACAAGATAGACAATCTCACCAAACCGAAAGGGTCGTTAGGCAGACTCGAAGAACTTGCCCTGAAAATAGGTCTCATACAGCAGACGCTCACTCCGGAACTGCACAATCCGTGCAACATACTTTTTGCTGCTGACCATGGCATAATCGAAGAGGGAGTAAGCGTGTCGCCAAAAGAGGTGACATGGCAGCAGCTCGGTCACTTCGCTAAAGGAGGCGCCGGCATAAACTTCCTGTGTGAGCAGCATGGATTCAAGCTGGTGCTTGTCGATGCCGGCGTTGACTACGACATTCCTGCCGGTCACGGCATAATAGACCGCAAGATACGCCGCTCAACCCGCAATTTCCTCCACGAACCGGCTATGACACTTGACGAACTTGACCGCTGTATAGAAGCAGGGGCAGAGATTGTCGACATGGTGCACGACGAAGGGTGCAACGTGGTAAGTTTCGGGGAGATGGGAAGCGGCAACACGTCGCCTTCATCGATGTGGATGCACCTCTTTACCGGCATACCACTAAACCGCTGTATCGGTGCCGGTGCAGGACTGGACACCCCTGGCATAAGCCACAAACTTGATGTGCTTACACGCGCCCTTGCAAACTACACCGGAGGCGACTGTGTGGAAGAGAAGATGGCGTGGTTTGGCGGCTATGAACTTGCCATGGCTACCGGCGGTATGCTTCGTGCCGCGGAACTCGGCATGACAATCATTGTCGACGGATTCATCATGAGCAGCTGTATACTTGCCGCATCCAGACTTCACCCTGAGGTGCTGGATTATGCCGTGTTCGGTCATCAAGGCGACGAGTCGGGACACCGCCTCCTTCTTGAAGCGATGGGTGTGCGCGCTCTGCTTCATCTCGACCTGCGTCTCGGTGAAGGCTCCGGTGCCGTGTGTGCCTATCCCATATTGCAATCAGCAGTGAGGATGATTAACCGCATGGACTCATTTGCCGATGTCAACGTAACCAAATATTTTGATTGATGAAGCATATTTTCGCCGCGCTCACCTTTTTTACACGTCTCCCATTCTGGCGACTCGGCAGCGTGGATAAAAAATATTATAAATCAGTAGTGCCTTACTGGCCATACACCGGATGGCTTACAGGTGGAATAATGTGTGGCACCCTTTGGCTTTCCTCACAGATACTGCCATATTTTGCCGCGATATTGACGGCTCTGTTGGCGAGAGTGCTCGTAACCGGCGCACTTCATGAAGACGGACTCGCCGACTTTTTCGACGGCATGGGTGGCGGAGCCGGACGCGAGCGCATATTGGCAATCATGAAAGACAGCCATATAGGCACTTACGGTGTCATCGCCCTGATATCATACTTTCTGCTCGCGTCATCGCTCCTGCTCACATTTCCACCGGCTATGGCGTGCTGCATAATGTTTGCCGCCGATGCATGGAGCAAACTATGCGCATCGCAGATAATCAACGTCCTGCCTTATGCGCGCACCGAACAGGAAGCTAAGAACAAGCTTGTCTACGACCGTATGACCACCGGTCAGCTTGTCGCGGCTATTGCAGGAGGAGCTCTCCCTCTCATCTACATCCCGTTTTCATTGCTCGGCGCTACTATATTTCCGGTTATCACGGCAGGATTGCTTATATTGCTGATGCGTCGGCGCATAGGCGGATACACCGGCGACTGCTGTGGCGCGACATTCCTTATTGCCGAACTATCGTTTTATCTCGGCGCGGCAGTATTATACAGGCTATGACTATGAAAATAGTATTGATACGCCACACATCGGTAAATGTGGCAAGAGGCATATGTTATGGTCACAGCGATGTCGACTTGGCAAGTTCGTTCCCTGAAGAGGCTGCTGCTGTAAAATCAGCATTGTCGGCTTATAAGTTTGACAAGGTATATTGCAGCCCCCTGTCTCGCTGTCGGCGACTTGCGGCGGCATGCGGACATGAGTCTCCGGTCATCGATTCCAGGCTTTTGGAAATGAATTTCGGGGAATGGGAAATGATGCGTTACGACGACATCACCGATCCACGGCTGCAAGAATGGTTTGACGACTACATAAATGTGGCACCTACCGGAGGTGAGTCGTTCATGAATCAACAAGCGCGTTTCCTCAACCTGCTTGAAGAGCTAAAGGAAAAGGGCGACAATTGTGTAGCACTGTTCACCCACTGCGGTATACTCGTGCAGGCTCTCGTCACGCTCCGTGGCATGACCCCGCAGGAAGCCTTTGCCAATCCTCCCGCCTATGGCACTGTAATGGAAATAAATATTGACTAAGCTTTACCTATGAGTCACTTAAAGATATCAAAAGGGCTTAAACGCCAACTTGCATCGCTTACAGGACCTATATTTATCGAGACTCTCCTAATTATGACGCTTGGAGCGGTTGACACAGTGATGCTATCGCGCCATAGCGACGCTTCTGTCGCAGCCGTAGGAGTCGTCAACCAGATTGTAATGCTCTGCTTTCTCGTATTTGAAGTAATCAATCTCGGCACATCGGTGCTTGTGAGCCAGTACCTTGGCGCGCGGCTCAACGACCGGTTGGAAAAAGTGGTGGCTGTTTCACTTATCGTTAATCTTGTGATAGGGCTTGCCATCAGTGCCCTTCTCTATTTCGGCGCAACAACCATACTTCGCCTGATGGGACTTAACGACCTGCTTCTCGGTGAAGGCTTAGGCTATATGCGCATAGTCGGCGCGTTTGCATTCTTTCAGGCACTCTCGCTCACCGCATCGGCGGCATTGCGAGCCTCTAATCGTGCCATCTACCCCATGGTGGTGGTCGGGATAGTAAACATACTCAACATCGCCGGCAATTACATCCTCATCTTCGGTCGCTTCGGAGCACCAGCACTTGGCGTGGAGGGCGCGGCAATATCCACGGCGACAAGCCGCGCGATAGCCATGGTAATACTCAACATAATCCTGTTTCACACAGTAATACGACGTTTCCCGCTGGAAATATTCCGCCGCTTCCCTACCCGCGAGCTCACCAATCTGCTTAAAATAGGCGTACCCTCGGCAGGCGAGCAGTTCAGCTACAGCTACGCACAGATAGTAATGACCTTTTTCATCAACATGCTCGGTCTTGAGGTGCTTGCGGCACGAACCTATGTGGTCAACATCGTGATGTTTGGCTACCTTTTCTGCATAGCCATATCTCAGGGAGGAGCCATCACGATAGGTCACCTCGTGGGAAAAGGTAAAATCCGGGGAGCATTCATACTCGGCAAATATGTCATGCGTCTTGCCCTCATAATCACCGTCGCTCAGTCGCTTACAATCGCGGCAGGCGGTCATTGGATATTATCGCTATTGACCGACAATCCCGAAATCATAACCATAGGTGCCACGTTGCTCTGGCTTGACGTGCTTGTAGAGATAGGACGTCCCGTCAATATATTTGCCACTAATGCACTCCGCGCCACCGGCGATGTCAACTATCCCTTCTATGTAGGGCTTATAGTGATGTGGACGCTGCAAGTGGCGGGAGGCTATCTGACAGGCATATACTTCGGGCTGGGCATCTATGCCCTATGGCTCATGATTGCCTCCGACGAGATAACACGCGGCATAATCTTCACACGCCGCTGGTGGAGCATGAAATGGGCGGGCAAAAGCTTTGTGACCGATTAAAACCCTGATTAATAATCAGAACAGCAGCGCCACATTGTAGACAAGCCATGCCACAAGCCATGCCACGACGGTATTGTACACCACAGAAAATGCGCCATACTTCCATGAACCGGTCTCCCTTACAATTGCAGTCACCGTAGCCATGCAGGGGAAATAAAGCAGCACAAACACCATAAGGCTCAATGCCGATGCAGGAGTGAAATCAGGCTTTCCTGTTACAGGGTTGGGAGATGTCAGACGCGCTGAAAGCGACTTGTCGTCAATATCTTCATCCCCGGTATAAAGCACTCCAAGCGTCGACACTACAATCTCCTTTGCCGGTGCTCCGGCTATCGCTGCAACAGTTGTGCGCCAATGAAATCCGAGAGGTTCCATGACCGGATTGACAGCCTTGCCAAGCATTTCAAGATAAGAGTCACGCGAAGTATCAATTTTTGAGTCGTCGGCAAGCATCATCGCCTCTGTTGCCGGAGTACTTGACTCCTCGTCGCGCAAAGGGAAGTAATTGAGAGCCCACACGATTATACTCGCAACAAGGATAATACCTCCCATCTTTTTAAGATATTGCTCGCCTTTGCCCCACATATGGCGCAGTGACGCCTTAAAGGTAGGGATACGGTAAGGAGGAAGTTCCATGACAAAGGGCGTCTCGTCAACCTTAAACCAAAAACGCCTCAACAACCGTGCAGTCAATACGGCTACAAGTATTCCGGTAAGATAAAGGCCAAGAAACACAAGGCTCGCGTGGCGGCTGAAGAATGTGCCGACAAGCAGCACATACACCGGCAGTCGTGCCGAGCACGACATAAACGGATTAATAAGTATCGTGATTATGCGGCTGCTGCGGCTCTCTATGGCACGTGCCGCCATAATCGCCGGCACATTACAGCCAAAGCCCATGACAAGGGGTATAAACGATTTTCCATGAAGCCCTATCTTGTGCATAATCTTATCCATGATAAATGCAGCACGTGCCATGTAACCCGAATCTTCCATAAACGAAATGAAGAAATAGAGTATCAAGATGTTAGGAAGGAAAACAATAACACCGCCTACTCCGCCGATGATACCGTCGGCAACCAAATCTTTCAACGGACCTTCAGGCATAGTCGACTGTACCACATCAGCAATCCAGCCTACAGCCGTCTCAATCCACTCCATCGGATAAGACCCGATTTCAAACGTACACCAGAATATAAACATCATTATGATGAGAAATATCGGGAAGCCAAATAGCTTGTTGGTGACAAACGCATCGATTATATGAGTGGTCTTTGCCGTCTCCTTAGTCGACTCGGTAAGAGTCTCGGCAAGCGCACCGGTAATAAACCCGTATTTCTCATTGGCGATAAGTGATGTTATGTCATCGTTATTGCGCTTTTCAATAATCCCCACTTCCTCATCGCGAAGCTCAAACAACTTTTTATGGTCGGGCGAATGACTTACCATGTCATCTACCTCACGGTCATGTTCAAGCATCTTGATGGCAAGATAACGCGGCGAAAAATGTGCGCCGATCGCGCCATCTTTCTTCAACTCATCCTTTATTACCTTTACACCAGCCTCAATATCTTTGCCGAGATTGACATGGATATGACGCACAGCACTGTCACGCCCTTCATAGACACTTATAACGGTATCAAACAGTTCATTGACACCCTCACCTGTACGCGATACAGTAGGCACCATCGGCACTCCTATCATCTCGCCAAGTAGCTTATAGTCAAGCGATGCACCGCTTCGCTCAAGTTCGTCATACATATTGAGTGCAATGACCATGGAGCGGTCCATGTCGATAAGTTCGGTTGTGAGATACAAGTTACGTTCAAGATTAGACGCCACAACGACGTTGATTATAACGTCGGGCATCTCGTTACGCAAATATCTGCGCACATAAAGCTCTTCAGGAGAATATGACGACAGCGAGTAAGTGCCGGGCAAATCAACGATATTAAAGCGGTAACCGCCATATTCAAAGTGACCTTTCTTGGCATCGACTGTCACGCCGCTATAATTACCTACATGCTCTTTTGAGCCTGATGCGATATTGAAAAGAGAGGTCTTGCCACAATTAGGATTACCGATAAGAGCGACATTTATAGTCTTCATGCTCCCCTCGACGTCGTGTCTCACATGCGGGATATGACCGCCCTCGATAACAGAGCCGGAGGCTACCACGTCAGGTATCGACTCTTCAGAATCAAGAGGAAGCACTTCGACCATATCAGCCTCGCTACGCCTGAGCGACAATTCGTAACCCATTATGCTGTATTTGATAGGATCTTTCAACGGGGCGTTAAGCAACACCTTTATCACCTGCCCTTTCACAAAGCCCATTTCAATGACACGCTTGCGAAATGCACCATGCCCCAATATCTTGACTATTATACCTGACTCGCCTGTCTTCAGTTCCGAGAGTCTCATAATATGCTTGAATTTATCCGTTAATATTTTTCAGTGCAAATATCACAATTTTATCACAAATAAAGAAACAATTGTGGCATTAATTTAAAATCATTTTAAATAAGAACCGCCGTGAATATGCAACATCTCAATAAAAGAGACCGCAATATTACATATTCATTGCTTCTCGGTAAGGTATTTCCAAAATCTCACAGGCATATCCTGACGTTGCTTGCGCGGGTTACTGCGCTCCTTTATAGCTATAGCCTTGAAATAGGTACGCCACATATCCTGCAGAAGCAGTTCATCATCATCCATCATCTCCGCCGGCAGCCTGCCTGTAGCGATATGTGGCAATTCTTCGGGCAATGTCACCTGACGAGTCTCCTTACCGTCATAGTAGCAACCGAAACCACGCCGCTTGTCATAGAGCAAAAACGACATACTCGAAAACCTGTCTACGAAATGAGGCATTGCAATTGCAAGCACATTATAAAGCGGTTCTATCACAGCAAAGTAAGAGCCATCGGCAGCTTTCTGAAACCGCACAAACTGCTTTACCCGGTGAGCCTCACCGTTTACACGACGCACCATGCGAGTCATCTCGACCACATCGGCGTCGCTGAAATCGGTCTCTATGCTTACCGGTGAGTCAATAGCCTTGCGGATATACCGGAAAAGCACCGTGTCATATTCAGGTATCTCACAAAGGAAACTCGCCACAACCGCCGACAATGCCGAACGTGACAATTTCTTTTCAAGACCACGCCACACACGGCTTGACTTAGCCTCATCGGTCACCACGTCGCGACACTCATCGTAAAACATAGGCAACACCTCCCCTTCCCTGACAAGCATATCAGGGAAACAACGCCACGAATAGGCATCGAAAACGGCAGTAAGCAAACCGTCGAAAGAACCGTCAAATACAAATATTGTCATTAGCCGAAATCAAGGGTCATTTGCAACGGATTGTCACCTTTCAGTGACTTGCGCGGCTCTGTGAGCTGACGGCGCACATACTCCGGCGACACGTCGGCTACACAAGGCGAGGCAAGTTCGCCGCAGGTGATAAAATATTTGGCACGTTTCATGACCACGCCTATTTTACGCAAATGCTCCGATGTCAGACGCCGAAACCGCCGTGCATTAACAATCATCGTAGCCGATTTCACACCTACACCGGGTATGCGAAGTATCATCTCGTAGTCGGCTCGGTTGACATCCACAGGGAACACCTCTGGATGACGCAGTGCCCAGGAGAGCTTCGGGTCTATTTCCAGTTCAAGATCGGGATGATTGTCACCGGCAATCTCGTCGGCAGTAAAATGATAGAAACGCATCAGCCAGTCGGCTTGATAAAGACGGTTTTCCCTCACAAGCGGCGGCTGTTTCAACACAGGCAGACGCGGGTCGTAGGTATTGACAGGCACATAACCTGAATAATAGACGCGACGCATGGTAGGAGTGGCATATAGAGCCGACGACAGCCGTAAAATATCGCGGTCATGCTCGGGCGACGCGCCTACAATCATCTGGGTACTCTGCCCGGCTGGGACAAATCTTGGCACATGGCGCATGTGCTTACGGTCCTCGGCATTTTCAAGCACTCCGCGTCGTATGTAACCCATCGGCTCATAGACACTCTTGAAATCTTTCTCCGGAGCAAGATATTTCAGAGAGTCCTCATTGGGAATCTCGATATTCACACTCATGCGGTCGGCATACAACCCGGCAAGACTGACAAGCTCTTGCGAGGCACCCGGGATACTTTTAAGATGGATGTAACCATTGAAACGATGGACAGTGCGCAAATCCTGCGCCACCCTCACAAGCCGCTCCATCGTATAGTCGGGATTACGCACCACCCCCGAACTGAGGAATAGCCCCTCGATATAGTTGCGCCGATAAAACTCCATCGTTATGTCGACAAGCTCCGTCACTGACAAAGTAGCGCGAGGGATATCATTGCTCCGGCGGTTGATGCAATAAGCACAATCATACATGCACACATTGGTAAGCATCACTTTTAGAAGCGAAATACACCTGCCGTCGTCGGCAAAACTGTGACATATACCTACCCCGCCGACTGTGTTGCCTATGCCGTCGCCCTTCTTTCCACGACGCACAGTGCCGCTCGACGAGCATGACACGTCGTATTTAGCCGATTCGGCAAGTATTTTCAGTCTGCGTAGCGTATCTTCAGTCATAGTGAAATCCCAGCCTCACAAGCGAAGCTATCATATAAAGGTCATAACGCCTAAGGTCACAAAAACCGACAATACAAATTTACACATTCCCTGCCAGATTGCAAAATCGCGAGTGTCATATGTCAGGATTATTTGCTAATTTTGCAATATATAATATGGAAGAATATATAAGCAAATTAAATAAACAACAACAGGATGCCGTGCTGTACACGGGCGGTCCTCAACTGGTTATAGCCGGCGCGGGGTCGGGCAAGACACGTGTCCTTACCTATAAGATAGTCCACCTGCTTACACAGGGCTACGAGCCGTGGCGTATTCTTGCTCTTACCTTCACCAACAAGGCGGCGAAAGAGATGCGCGAACGCATAAAAAGCGTGGTAGGCGAAGCCACCGCCTCCAGGCTGTGGATGGGCACATTTCACTCCATCTTCGCCAGGATACTACGCAGCAACGCTGAGCTGATAGGTTTCAAGAGCAATTTCACAATATATGACGCCTCCGACTCCAAATCACTGATAAAGACAATCATAAAAGACCTCGGTCTTGACGACAAGATTTACAAGCCGGGGGTAGTCGCCTCCGCGATATCATCGGCTAAAAACGCCCTCATATCGCCCGACCGCTACGCACTCGCCCCTGACATAATGGAAGCCGACCGCCGGGCAAAACGTCCGCGCCTCCACGAGATATACCGAATATACCGTGACAGGTGTTTTGTTGCCGGAGCAATGGACTTCGACGACCTCCTCTACTATACCAATGTATTGCTGCGCGACCATCCACAGGTGTTGCGCCATTACAACGAGTTTTTCCGCTATGTGCTTGTCGACGAGTATCAAGACACCAATTTCGCCCAGCATCTGATTGTGTCCAAGTTATGTGAAGCAAGCAAAAACCTCTGTGTAGTGGGCGATGATGCGCAGAGCATCTACTCATTTCGCGGGGCAAACATACGCAACATCCTGAATATGAAAAAAGCGTATCCCGACCTGCGTATATTCAAACTGGAACAAAACTATCGCTCGACCCAAAATATCATCAATGCCGCCAACTCGCTCATTGCCAAAAACAAGGAGCAGATACAGAAAAATGTGTTTTCGCGCAACGATGTAGGGTCGCGCATTGAGGTAGTTCAGAGCTACAGCGACTATGAAGAGGCTTACCTGATATCCAACCGCATATCGCAGCTGAAAATGCGACAGCAAGACAGTTACGAAGAATATGCGATACTTTACCGCACTAACGCCCAGTCGCGAATACTCGAAGAGTCGTTACGCAAGCGCAACATTCCTTACCGCATATATGGCGGACTGTCATTTTATCAGCGTAAGGAAATCAAGGATGCGATAGCCTACTTCCGTCTCTCTGTCAATCCCGATGATGACGAAGCGTTGAAGCGTGTGATAAATTTCCCTGCGAGAGGCATAGGCGAGACCACCCTCAACAAAGTATTGCGATGTGCCATCGACAACAATGTGAGCGCATGGCATGTAATCAGCAATCTTGCCATGTATGACACCGGTGTAAATTCAGGTACGGCTAAAAAACTCCTTGCATTCCGCGACCTTATACAGGAGTTTATCGACAAAAATTCCACGGGTGAAGATGCAGAAAGCGTGGCACGCTACATCATCACACGGACCCAGCTTCTAAGCATGCTACTCACCGACCGTACACCGGAAAGTGTCTCAAAGCAGGAAAACCTTCAGGAACTTCTTAACGGAGTAAAGGAATTTGTGGCAAACAAAATCGAGGAAGGTATCGACGGCACGTCGCTCACCGATTTCCTCGGAGAAGTGTCGCTTGCAACCGACCAGGACAATACCGACACTTCTGAAGAATCCATCACGCTTATGACCGTACATGCCGCCAAGGGACTGGAGTTTAACAACGTCTTCATAGTCGGCGTCGAGGAGGAACTTTTCCCGTCGGCGATGAGCAGCGACTCGCCGGCAGAAATCGAAGAGGAGCGACGCCTGCTCTACGTGGCAATCACGCGTGCCAAGATAAACTGCACGATAAGCTATGCATCGTCGCGATTCCGCAACGGTCAGACCAAGACATGCCAGCCATCAAGATTTTTAAAGGATATAGACAGGAGCTACCTGCATCTCGCCACAGGCAATGACTTCGTGCATCCCGACACATTCATAAACCCCATAGACAATTACCGCGCGTCTATGACCCCGCCAAAGCGTCAATCATTCTCCCATCCGCTCGTCGACAAGCCGGAAGTGACAGCACCGAAAGCATCCGCAAACCGGCCGGCAGGAGCTATTGACGAGCAACACTCAGCCAACGAACTTAATGAAGGTATGCGCATAGAACATAGCCGATTTGGCAAGGGCACGATTCTTGCCATCGATACAGATGCTACTGATGCGCGCATAGAAGTGAAATTTGACATGGTAGGAGCCAAGAAACTCCTGCTGAAATTTGCCCGTTTTAAAATCATAGGATAATGAAATTCAACGACATCCCCACCCCATTTTATATCGTATATGAAGATAAGCTTCGTCGCAATCTCCAACTGATAAGCCGTGTCAAGCGCGAAGCCGGAGTCAACATAATCATGGCGTTTAAAGCCAATGCTCTCTGGAAGACATTTCCTATCATCCGCGAGTATGTAACCGACTCCACAGCAAGCTCGCTTAACGAGATGCAGCTCGGCAACGAAGAACTCCGTGGTGAGGTTCACAGCTATTGCCCCGCCTATACCCCGGCGACAATCGGACAATTCATTGCCGGCAGCAGCCATATCACGTTTAACTCTGTAAGCCAATGGGAACGGTTTAAAAGCGACATCGAGACATGGAACAGCAAAGAGGGCAACCATCATGTATCACCCGGACTGCGTGTCAATCCGCAATGTTCCGTCATTGAGACCGACATATATAATCCCGCCTTACCAGGGTCAAGATTTGGCGTAACTGCCGACATGATCGGTGATTCATTTCCTGAAGGCATAGAAGGACTGCACTTCCATTCACTCTGCGAGTCAGACTCCTACGCCCTTGCCAAGGTACTTGAAGCATTTGAGCAGCAGTTTGGCAAATATCTCCCCAAAGTCAAGTGGGTCAACATGGGAGGCGGTCATCTTATGACACGCGATGGTTACGACGTGGAACATCTGATTAAACTTCTAAAAGATTTCAAATCACGCTATCCATGGCTCAAGGTAATCATGGAGCCTGGCAGCGCGTTTACATGGCAGACCGGCGACCTCGTTACATCGGTAGTGGATGTCGTGGAGAATCAGGGTATCAAGACGGCAATCATCGACGCGTCATTTGCATGCCATATGCCCGACTGCCTTGAAATGCCCTATCAGCCTGCAATTACTGAAAGCTGTGAAGAGGGTCCCGACACTATTGCCTATCGCCTTGGAGGAAACTCATGTCTGAGTGGCGACTACGTGGGTGACTGGTATTTCAAATCACCGCTTGTCACGGGCGACAAACTGACACTGAAAGACATGAACCACTATACGACGGTGAAGACCACAATGTTCAACGGTCTGCAACACCCCTCGATAGTACTGTGTGACAGCAGCGGAGAGTGCAGCTATCTACGCCGCTTTGATTACAATGACTATAAAAACCGTATGAGCTGATGAAATATTCCGTAATTATTCCTGTCTACAACCGTCTCGACGAGGTGGAGGATCTTCTCGCCAGCCTGTCGCGCCAGACATTCAAGGATTTTGAAGTGGTGATTGTGGAAGATGGCTCGACCGCGCCATGCAAAGATGCAGTTGACCGCTATGCCGACAAGGTTACCGTAAAATATTTCATGAAGCCCAATGAGGGACGCTCAATCGCACGCAACTACGGTCTGGAGCGTGCAGCCGGTGACTATTTCATATTTTTCGACTCTGACTGCGTGATTCCCGAACAATATTTCGAGAAACTCGACAAGGCACTTGAGAAACATCCGGTAGACTGCTTCGGCGGTCCTGATGCAGCCCATGAGTCATTTTCCGATACCCAGAAGGCAATAAACTATTCCATGACATCATTCCTTACCACAGGCGGTATACGCGGAGGAAAGGTGAGTCTCGAAAAATTTACCCCGCGCACCTTTAATATGGGATTCAGCCGCAAGGTATATGACAATGTGGGTGGTTTCAGAGAAATGTTTTCGGAAGACATTGACATGAGTACACGTATCAAGAATGCCGGATATTCCATCGCACTGATAAGAGAAGCATACGTGTATCACAAACGGCGCATTGACTTTAAAAAATTTTTCCGTCAGGTTCACGTATTTGGCATGTCGCGCATAACTCTCAAGCTGCTTTACCCGGGGTCGATGAAACTCGTTCACTGGCTTCCGGCTATCGCTGTCGTAGGAGGCGTAACACTGATAGCGCTTGCCCTCACCGTCAGTCCATGGTTCTGGCTGCCGCTCGCACTGTACCTGATTGCAGTATGGGTTACCGCACTCTTGTCGACACGAAGCGCCAAGATTGCCACTCTTGCCATACCGGCGGCAATAATTCAGCTCGGCGGCTACGGCACAGGCTTTATCAAAGCCTATGTAAGCAAAATCATTCTGGGCAAAGGTCGCGACATCAATGAAGAAATCATGATACGCAAAGGCAAATAGTCCTCTACTGGTCTAAAAAAGAAAAATGATGTATCGTTTCCGATACATCATTTTTTCTTTTTATTCCTTGATTGCCTTAAAACAGCGGGAAGGTGGATGTTGAATATACATACTTACGTTCAAAATCCTGCTGCGACATGGTCAACATCAATATACCCTGAATGAGCCATATGATAGACGGTATTCCACACAAGCACAAAGTCACGACAAGTGAAATTATACCTGCGGTATTCTTTCCAAGATAGAAATACTGAATGCCAAGACCGCCAAGAAAAATGGCAAGGAGTGCAGCCACCCCACGGCTCTTTCCTGAAGGTCCAGGAGAAAATACATTATCCGGGCAAGGAGGAGGACAATTGTTAGGATTGGTTTGCTGATTCATTTTGACAAATTTTATTGGTTTGTTTTATGCGATATGCAAAGTAACAAAAATTATTCGTTAATTGGCAATATATGCCCTTTAAAATCTATCGTTTGTCTACATTTCCCTCGAAAAAATTCACATACGCCTTGTTTACAAGCCTGATACCACCGGGTGTAGGATAATTTCCTGAAAAATACCAGTCGCCAGGACATGAAGGCACTGCCTCATGGAGTCCTTCAATCGTCTGATAGATTATCTCCACTTCAGCATGTGTATCGTGAGGTGTGAGCATTTCCGCGATTTTTGCCGAGATACGCTCCTCCGAGAATGGAGCATAAATCGCCTTGACACAGTTAACAAGCTCATCATCAGCCATATTTTCCTGTGCGAGACAATTATTATATACCTCTTCAAGAAGCGACTCCATGCCATTTTCCTTAATCAACTCGACTGCAGCCCTGAAGGCACAAAACTCGCCCATGCGCGACATGTCGATACCATAATAGTCGGGATAACGCACCTGAGGCGACGAGCTTACCACTACAATCTTTTTAGGATGTAGCCTGTCGAGCATCCTTATGATTGACTGGCGCAAAGTAGTGCCGCGCACAATAGAGTCATCGATGACCACGAGTGTGTCACGGTCATTTTCCACTATTCCGTAAGTAACGTCATACACGTGAGCGGCAAGGTCGTTACGCGACTCTCCCTCCGCGATAAATGTGCGCAGCTTTATATCTTTTATCGCCACCTTGTCTATACGCAGTTTGGTGCGCATTATATCAAGCAACGCTTCACGCGACAAGTCACCGCTTTGCGACAATTGGTATATGCGGTCAGCCTTTGCACCGTCAAGATACTTTTCAAGCCCTTCCACCATCCCGATAAACGCCACTTCGGCTGTATTGGGAATAAATGAAAACACAGCGTGCTGCAGGTCGTAGCCTACACCTTTCAATATTTTGTCGACAAGATTGCGTCCAAGAGCCTTACGCTCCTGATAGATGTCGGCATCGCTTCCACGGGAGAAGTAGATACGTTCAAAAGAGCAACGCTCGTTTTTACCTTCGCCGAGAATATCCTTTACACTTACATCTCCCCTCTTGGTGACTATGACCGCACTTCCAGGGGCAAGTTCATGCACGGCACGCCGAGGTACATTAAGTACAGTCTGGATGACAGGGCGTTCCGATGCCACGACTACAATCTCGTCGTCGGCGTAATAAAATGCCGGACGTATGCCGTGAGGGTCACGCAAAGCCCACATATCGCCTGAACCGAGGGCGCCACATATCACATAGCCGCCATCCCAGCCGGGGGCGGTCTGCGACAAGACATGACTGATATCCAGATTGTCTTCGATAGCCACAGCGCGCTCTACGCCGTCAAGACCGTTAGCCGTAAATTCATGATAAAGCCGGTTATTCTCTTTGTCGAGAGCATAACCGAGCTGTTCAAGTATGATGACTGTATCGGAGTAAATACGCGGATGCTGACCTTTATCAACAACCGACTTAAATATACTCTCGACATTAGTCATATTAAAGTTGCCACACAGCATGAGCGAACGCGAGCACCAGTTGTTGCGCCGAAGGAAGGGATGCACGTAGCTTATACCACTTCTTCCGGTGGTCGAATAACGGAGATGCCCCATATAGACCTCTCCTACAAAGGGAGCGTATGCGTCAACCCAGGCAGCATCATGGTCATTGACCCGTGACTGCTCAACCTGATGGTTGATTGTAGAAAAAATCTCCTGAATCGCATTTGGTCCGAGAGCCCTCTCGCGGAACACATATTCGTGTCCCGCGGGAGAATTCATCTTTATGACTCCGGCACCGGCACCTTCCTGCCCACGGTTGTGTTGCTTCTCCATAAGGAGATAAAGCTTGTTTAAACCGTAGAGATAGGTACCATACTTTTCCTTATAATATTCAAGCGGTTTCAGAAGGCGTATCATAGCGACGCCACACTCATGCTTAAGAGGTTCCATTATTTTGATTTAAGAAATGTATCTATTCCTTTTGCAGCATTGCGACCCGACGCGATACAGCGAGCCACAAGGGAAGCTCCGGTAGCAGCATCGCCGGCAGCAAACACTTTCTCCACGCTGCTCTGCTGCGAAGCGTTGACCTTGACATTGCCACGCGCATCTTTTTCGACTCCGAGCTGCTCAAGCAATCCTTCAGCCACAGGATTGGTGAATCCCATCGCAAGAAGGACAAGCTGAGCGGGAAGACGCTCAATCTTTCCGGTATGAATCAATGTCATTTTTCCGGTCTCAGCATCTTTTTCCCAATTCACTTCTTCAATTTCGACTTCATCTACTTTTCCATCCTTACCGATAAACTTCTTTGTGTCAAGCAGCCATCGGCGCTCACATCCCTCAAGATGAGAACTTGAAGTCTTCAAAATCATTGGCATATTGGGCCACGGTGTATCGGGGTTCTCCCCAACCGGAGGCTTCGGCATGATTTCAATCTGGGTCACGGAGAGGGCACCCTGCCGGTTGGCGGTACCTACACAGTCGCTGCCTGTGTCACCGCCACCGATTACAAGCACATGCTTCCCCTTGGCTGATATACGCTTGTCACGCGGAATCTCAACCCCTGCATTGACGCGGTTTTGCTGCTGGAGCAGTTCAAGTGCGAAATGCACGCCGTCAAGGTCTCTGCCCTCCACCTTAAGGTCACGCGGAACCTCTGCGCCAATCGCCACACATACAGCATCGTAGTCGGCAAGCAATTGGTCGGCGGTAACGTCGACACCCACCTTGACCCCGGTCTTAAACTCGATACCTTCTTCCTCAAGCAGTGCCAGACGACGGTCAATCACGCTCTTGTTAAGCTTGAAATCAGGGATACCGAACCGAAGCAATCCGCCTATCGCCTCATTTTTCTCAAACACAGTCACCGAATGGCCTTTGTGGTTAAGCTGATTGGCACAGGCAAGCCCCGAAGGACCGGAGCCAATCACTGCAACTTTCTTGCCGGTACGGTGTTTTGGAGGCTTCGCAAAGACATATCCTTCATTATAGGCGCGCTCAACGATAGCCGCTTCATTCTCACGTATAGTCACCGGCTCATGCTGCTTGTTAAGCACACATCCTTTTTCACAGCCTGCGGGACACACCCTGCCAGTAAACTCAGGAAAGTCGTCGGTCGCGATAAGAAGGGCATAAGCCCCTTTTATATCATTTTTATATAATCTCTCCTGCCACTCAGCCTGGCGGTTACCAAGCGGGCAATTCCAATGACAGAAAGGCACTCCGCACTCCATGCAGCGCGATGCCTGCAGCCTGCGGTCTTCGGGATTAAGAGTCTGTTCAACCTCGCCATAATCGCGCACACGGTCGCTCACCGGACGATACCCGGCTTCTTTGCGGGGAATAGTCAGAAACGCTTTAGGATTTCCCATATATATTGCAATATTAAGCAGTTCAAATTAAATCGTTGTCAATCACGTTCTACATTGGCAAGACGCTGCTGCAGACGAGCCATCTTCTCATCATGAAGCACTTTCTTGTACTCGATGGGGATAACCTTTATAAACTGTTCCACATACTCCTGCCAGTTGTCAAGCATTCTGCCGGCAAGCGGGCTGTGGGTGTGCTTATAATGGTTGCCTATGAGCCTGTAAAGTTCGCGGTTGTCGGCCATGTCTTCGATAAGCGACAGCTCTACCATCTCCATGTTGCAGAAATAGTCGAAGTTGCCGTCGGGATTCCACACATAAGCCACACCGCCGCTCATACCGGCAGCAAAATTACGACCCGTAGTGCCGAGCACAACCGTTCTACCGCCGGTCATATACTCACAGCAGTGGTCGCCAACGCCCTCTACTACAGCAGTGGCTCCGGAATTTCTCACGCAGAAACGTTCGCCTACTCTGCCATTGATATAAATCTCACCGGATGTGGCTCCATAAAGTATTGTATTGCCTGCTATTATATTATCTTGCGGAGCAAAAGTGCTGCCGGCAGGAGGCACAATCACAATCTTGCCACCGGAAAGCCCCTTGCCCACATAGTCATTGGCATCTCCTTCAAGACGGAATGTTATGCCATGAGCGAGGAATGCTCCGAAACTCTGTCCTGCTGAGCCGTGGAACGTACATGCAATTGTGTCATCGGGCAATCCGGCATCGCCGAAACGCTTTGCCACCACTCCCGAAAGCATCGCGCCCACAGAACGGTCGGTATTGGTTATCGGGAACTCAAGTCCTACCGGCATCTTAGATTCGATTGCGGGGAACGAACGGCTTATAAGCTTGCGGTCAAGCACATTGGCTATGTCATGCTTCTGATCGACAACGTTAAGTATTGCATTGTTCTTCGCATCGTCCGGCATATGCAGGATTTTGGAGAAATCGAGATGAGTGGTTTTGGGAGTATCGTGGTGAGGCTTTACAAATAGCATATCGGTGCGACCGATGATTTCGTCAAGACGACGTACACCTATCTCGGCAAGAGTCTCGCGTATTTCCTGCGCAAGGAACTTGAAGAAATTGATGACATATTCAGAACGTCCGACAAACCTCTTGCGCAACTCCTCATTCTGAGTGGCTACACCGACAGGACAGGTGTTAAGGTGACATTTACGCATCATCACACATCCCAGCACAATGAGCGCGCTTGTCGCAAAACCATATTCCTCTGCACCGAGCATGGCCATGATGATTACGTCGCGGGCGGTCTTCAGCTGACCGTCGGCCTGCAGTTTCACCTGACCGCGAAGATTGTTGAGTACAAGGGTCTGCTGTGTCTCCGACAATCCTATCTCCACCGGAAGTCCGGCATAACGGATAGAGCTTGCCGGTGACGCGCCTGTACCACCATCGCTTCCGCTTATCGTGATAAGGTCGCTCTTTGCCTTTGCCACACCGGCGGCAATAGTTCCTACTCCACTTTCCGACACAAGCTTGACGCTCACCTTGGCATCGGGATTTACATTTTTCAAGTCAAAGATGAGCTGTGCAAGGTCTTCTATCGAATAAATATCGTGGTGAGGCGGTGGCGATATAAGAGATATGCCGGGAATCGAGTGACGGGTCTTGGCTATAATCTGGTCAACCTTGAATCCGGGTAACTGACCTCCTTCACCTGGCTTCGCACCCTGCGCTATCTTAATCTGTATTTCATCGGCATTTACCAAGTACTCGGCTGTGACACCGAATCGACCAGATGCAACCTGCTTGATAGCCGAACGTGCCGACGATCCATCTTCACGCGGCTTGAAACGCTCGGCATCCTCACCTCCTTCACCGGTATTGCTTCTCGCGCCTATGGCATTCATGGCGATACCGAGTGCCTCATGCGCCTCACGGCTAATCGAGCCAAACGACATGGCTCCGGTCACGAAGCGATGCATGATATCTTCTATCGGCTCTACTTCATCAATGGGCACAGGTGTACCTTTCTTGAAATCAAGGAAGTCACGGATAAATATCGGCTCAGGCTTATTATCGACAAGAGAGGTAAATTCTTTAAACTTCTTGTAGCTGCCAAGACGAGTGGCGAGCTGAAGAGTAGTGATTGTCAACGGGTTCCAGGCATGAGACTCGCCATCTTTCCTGAAAGCATACTGACCGAGATGACGCAAAGGCAATTCACTGTCAAAATCATCGGAATATGCCTCGGAGTGAGACTTGAGAATATCACGGCAAAGGTCGTCAAGATCAATACCTGAAATCTTACTTACGGTATTTCCGAAATAGCGTTTAACCATATCATCCGACACACCTATCGCCTCGAAGAGCTGGGCACCCTTGTAGCTCGTGATGGTAGAAATACCCATCTTTGACATCACTTTGAGCAAGCCCTTGTCAATAGCCTTGATATAATTCTTTTCAGCCGTATGGAAATCAAGTTGTATCTCCTTGCGGTCGACAAGATCATTTATGACGGCAAAAGCAAGATAAGGATTGATTGCGCTCGCACCATAACCTGACAGGAGAGCGAAGTGCATCACCTCGCGGGCATCGGCCGTCTCCACGATAAGAGCGGTCTGCACACGTTTCTTGCAGTCGATAAGATGGTGATGTACGGCAGATGTGGCAAGCAGCGAAGGTATCGGCGCACGCTCGGCGCTTACTCCGCGGTCGCTCAACACTATATAGTTGCAACCCTCGTCAACCGCTGTTTCCGCATCGCGGCATAGTCGGTCGATAGCCTCAGCAAGTCCCTGAGTACCCTCGGCGACGGGGAAGGTCATGTCAAGTTTACGTGTATTGAATCCCTTATAGCGAAGATTACACAATAGGTCAAGCTCGCGGTTGGTGATGATGGGGCGTTTCAACAACACCATCTTGCACAACTCAGGATTAGGTTCGAGCAGATTGAGGTCAATCGCGCCGATATAGCTGTCGAGGCTCATTACAAGCTCCTCGCGCAACGGGTCGATAGGCGGATTGGTCACCTGTGCAAAATGCTGGCGGAAATAGTTGTAGAGCAACTGCGGCTCCTTGGACAACACGGCAAGCGGGGTGTCACATCCCATTGAGTTGACAGGCTCCTTGCCGTCGACAACCATACGGGTGATGATTTTTTCCACCTCCTCGCGGTGGTAGAAGAAAGCATGTAGCAGACGCTCGAAATCGTCCACGTCATATGCCACCTTACGTCCGCTGCTTATCTTGTCGAGTATTATACGGTTGCGTGACAGCCAGTCACGGTAAGGGTATTCCGATGCAAGCTTTTCCTTCAACTCGGCATCGTGATATATCACGCCCTTTTCCATGTCGACCATCAACATTTTTCCGGGACGCAGACGACCCTTTTCCTTTACTTCCGATGCCTCAAACGGCAACACACCCATCTCAGAAGCGACAACCATCGTGTCATTATTGGTAATCAGATAACGGGCGGGGCGCAGACCGTTGCGGTCAAGCATACCTCCGGCATACCTTCCGTCGCTGAAAAGGAGTGTCGCGGGACCGTCCCACGCTTCCATGAGGATTGAATGAAACTCATAAAATGCCTTAAGCTCAGGCGAAATAGGGTTTTTATCGTTGAATGATTCAGGCACAAGCATTGCGAGCGCGCGCGGGAGCGACATTCCGCTCATTACAAAAAACTCCAGCACATTGTCAAGCGAAGCTGAATCGCTCATGCCAGGTTGTACTATAGGAGTGAGGTCGTCGCCGCCGAATCTTGACGGATGGAGTACACACTCACGTGCTTTCATCCACATGCGGTTGCCCTGGATAGTATTAATCTCGCCATTATGTCCAAGCATGCGGAACGGCTGGGCGAGCGACCAGGTAGGGAATGTATTGGTGCTGAAACGAGAGTGTACCAGCGCCATTCCTGTAGTGAAATGCGGATTCATCAAGTCAGGGAAATAGTAGCGCAACTGGAGACTTGACAGCATTCCCTTATAGACTATTATACGTGATGAGAGGGAAACTATATAAAACGCTTCCTTGCCCGGCAAAGTAGAGGCGGCAATCTTCTTCTCCACCCTGCGGCGCAACACATAGAGACGCGGCTCAATCTCATCGTTGGTCTTTTCATCGGCGACAAATATCTGCTTGATGGCAGGCTCAGCCTCGCGAGCCACAACTCCGAGCTGCTCATTATTGGTGGGCACATCGCGTACGGCAATCAGCGAAAGCCCCAGCTCTATAGCCTCGCGTTCGATGATGTCGAGCATAATCTGCTGCGTGTCGTCATCTTTAGGCATAAAGACAAGACCGCTTCCGTAACGACCCTTTTCAGGGACGGCGATACCTTGCAAAAGAATAAACTCATGTGGAATCTGGACCATAATGCCGGCACCGTCACCGGTCTTTGGGTCGGCGCCTTCCGCGCCACGGTGTACCATGTGTTCAAGAACTTGTAAACCTTGCTCCACAAGCTGGTGGGATTTTATACCCCTGATGTTTACAAGCAGCCCTACACCACACGCGTCATGTTCAAATCGCGGGTCATAGAGCCCTTCAGGTTTAAGAATAGGACTTCTCATACGTAATAAACTTCCATAAAAAACAGACCGGCACGCGATGTCATCGCATAACGACACCACGTGCCGGTAAAATATAATGATATTTCAATTAGCGGATGAACAGCAGCTCACGATACTTCGGCAGCGGCCACATCTCGTCATCGACCATAAGCTCAAGCTTGTCAATGTGGTAGCGGATGACATCCATGCAGGGCACTACGGTATCGTGGTAGGCAATAGCCTTCTCACGCTCGTTGTCGATACGGTTTGCCGACTTGCGTGCATTGACCATCTTCTTGACCTCTTCCATGATGGTAGCCATGTGAGCCGACATACGCTCGATTGTGTCAAGGTCAAGCTGGGCAAGCTTGTCGCCCTTCTCATTGGGGAAGAGAGTCTTCAGCTTGAATACATTGTCGGTAAGCACCGACTGATAGCGGATAGCCACCGGGATGACATGGTTTACGGCAAGGTCACCAAGCACGCGGGCTTCAATCTGTACCTTTTTGGTGTACATCTCCCACTTCACCTCGTTACGAGCCTGAAGTTCGACCTCGGTAAACACGCCTGCTGCCTTAAACATGTCGATTGACGACTTGCTGAGATATGCGTCAAAAATCTTGGGCACGCTTGTCTCACAGTCAAGTCCGCGGCGAGCCGCTTCCTCTTTCCACTCGTCGCTATAACCGTTTCCGTCGAAGTGGATAGCCTTGGAGTATTTGATAAGCTCCTTGATTTCTGCAAGGAGAGCGTGAGTAAGGTCACCGCCTGTGGCAAGACGTGCATCAACTTTCTGCTTGAAATCATTGAGCTGCTCGGCAACTGCGGCATTAAGCGCAATCATTGCCGAAGCACAGTTGGCTGACGAACCTACGGCACGGAACTCAAAGCGGTTGCCGGTGAAGGCGAATGGCGACGTACGGTTACGGTCGGTGTTGTCAACTATAAGTTCCGGAATCTGGTCAACATCAAGCTTAAGCCCCTTCTTTCCGGCGAGATTAAGCAGGTCGCTGTTGTCGCTTGACTCAAGTTTCTCAAGAATCTCGGCGAGCTGTGTGCCGACAAAAATTGAGATAATCGCAGGAGGTGCCTCGTTGGCGCCAAGGCGATGAGCGTTGGTAGCCGACGCGATAGATGCCTTCAGCAATCCGTTATGGCGATATACGGCTGCCATTACGTTTGCCACGAAAGTGATAAACTGGAGATTATCTTTCGGTGTCTTTCCGGGAGCGAAAAGCAGCACACCCTTGTCGGTGCCGAGACTCCAGTTGTTATGTTTACCCGAACCATTGATTCCCGAGAATGGCTTTTCATGAAGCAACACGCGGAAATTATGACGGCGTGCCACCTCGGCGATAAGCGACATCAACAGAAGGTTATGGTCATTGGCAAGGTTGGTTTCCTCGAAGATAGGAGCAAGCTCAAACTGGTTGGGCGCCACCTCATTGTGACGTGTCTTTGCCGGTATTCCAAGCTTGTGACACTCTATCTCAAGGTCAAGCATGAAAGCCTCTACGCGTGAAGGAATCGCACCGAAATAGTGGTCTTCGAGCTGCTGGTTCTTGGCACTTTCGTGACCCATCAATGTACGGCCTGTCATAACAAGGTCGGGACGGGCTGAATACAAAGCCTCGTCAACAAGGAAATATTCCTGTTCCCAACCAAGATAAGAATTTACATGTCTTACCTCCGGGTCAAAATACTGCGCAACAGAAGTAGCCGCCTTGTCAACGCTGTTCAAGGCTCGCAGAAGAGGAGTCTTATAGTCAAGCGACTCACCGGTGTAAGAGATAAATATAGTAGGGATACAAAGTGTCTTGTCCATGATAAACGCAGGCGACGAAATATCCCATGCAGAGTAACCGCGAGCCTCAAATGTGTTACGGATACCACCGTTAGGGAAACTTGAAGCGTCAGGCTCCTGCTGAACGAGCAACTTGCCGTTGAACTTCTCCACTACACCACCTTTGCCGTCATGCTCGATAAATGCGTCATGCTTCTCCGCTGTACCGTCGGTAAGGGGATGAAACCAGTGAGTGTAATGGCGGGCGCCGTTATCAATAGCCCACTGCTTCATTCCGGCAGCCACGCTGTCAGCGACCTCACGCGGCAACGGCTTTTTGTTGTCGATGGCATCGACCAATACATCATAAGTATCTTTCGGAAGGTACTCAAACATCTTCTGACGGTTGAACACATACTTTCCGTAATACTCGGCAGGACGCTCGGCAGGAATTTCCACCGGCATAGCCTTGCGGTCAAATGCCTCTTCTACAACTTTAAATCTCAACTTTGACATAAAATTTTTAATTATATGATGAATATTATGCTGTTTTCAAAATTTCAGTTTTTTCAATCGCTCCACGGCTTCCACCGTGTTTTCATATCTGCCGAAAGCCGTAAGGCGGAAATAGCCTTCTCCCGAGGGGCCGAAGCCTGAGCCCGGTGTACCAGCCACGTTGCACTCAGTCAGCAGAAGATCAAAGAAATCCCATGACGACATGGCGTCAGGTGTCTTTATCCAGATATAGGGTGCATTGATTCCGCCAAACACTTCGAGTCCGGCTTCAGTGAGTCCGTCGCGCAACACCTTTGCATTACGCATATAATAATCGATAGTCTCCTTTACCTGACGCTGACCTTTGGGCGTATATAACGCTTCGGCGGCACGCTGCACAATATAGCTCGCGCCGTTGAATTTCGTACACTGGCGACGATTCCACAGGGCATTTAACGACACCTCGCGACCATCGGAATCAACCCCCATAAGCGACTTTGGCACGACAGTATATCCGCAGCGAAGTCCGGTGAAGCCTGCTGTCTTCGAGTAGCTCCTGAACTCAATCGCCACTTTCTCGGCTCCGGGTATCTCATAAATGCTGTGGGGCACATCATCATCAGTGATGTAAGCCTCATAAGCAGAATCAAACATGATAAGCGCATTATGGGCGAGCGCATAATCCACCCACTTTGCAAGCTGCTCACGATTAAGAGTCGTGCCGGTAGGATTATTGGGATAACAGAGATATATCACATCGGGATTATCAACCGGAAGCGCAGGGACAAAGCCATTTTCAGCCGTGCATGGCAGATACTCGATGCGCGACCAGCGTCCATCACAAAGTTCGCCGGCGCGGCCGCTCATCACATTGGTATCGACATATACGGGATATACAGGGTCGGTAACCGCAACCTTGCAGTCGCGCGACAATATGTCACCTATATTTCCGGTATCGCTTTTCGCTCCGTCGCTGATAAATATCTCATCAATCCCGACGTTTACACCGCGGCTCCTGTAATCATATTCAGCAATCTTTTCCCGCAGAAATGAATATCCTTGTTCGGGACCATATCCATGGAAAGTAAATTCCGACAACTGGTCATCGGCAGCACGATGCATGGCGTCGACAGCTGCCTGACATATGGGCGACGTGACATCACCTATCCCCATACGTATTATATCCACCCCGGGGTGAGCCTTACGGAAGGCATCGATACGGCGTGCCACTTCTGAGAATAGATATGCCGCGGGGAGCTTGCAAAAATTATCATTAATCTTTATCATCACTAAAACAACCTTTTTACCTTTTATTTTTTACACCGTCTTTCATATGTACCCTCAAACACCGTGGTGGCTCCACCGGTCATGTAGACATGGTTGTCACCGGGGCGCCACTCTATCGACAAGTCACCACCCCGCAGATGGACGGTGACCGTCCGACCGGTCAATCCGTTGAGGGCGGCGGCAACAACAGTCGCACATGCTCCCGTGCCACAAGCCATCGTCTCTCCACTGCCTCTCTCCCACACTCTCATTTTTATCTCCGACGGGGACAGCACCGTTGCAAACTCTATATTTGCCCTGTCAGGCCACATAGGGTGACACTCAAGTCCGGGACCTATATTTTCAAGTAAAAGAGAGTCGGGATCGTCACCGAATATCACACCGTGGGGATTACCCATCGACACGGCAGTGAGACGATACTCGCACCCGCCGGAAACTACAAGCGAGCCTATCATAGACTCGCCATCAAAAGTCACAGGTATTTCCGCCGGAGCAAGGACAGGCTCTCCCATATCCACGGTCACAGTCTCCACCTCCCCGTCACGCAGATGCAGGTCAAGCACCTTTATGCCGGAAAGCGTCTCAAGCGTAACGCGTGTCTTATCGGTGAGTCCTTTGTCGTAGACATATTTCCCGACACAACGGCTACCGTTGCCACACATTTTGGCTTCAGAACCGTCGGCATTGAATATACGCATTTTAAAGTCGGCAATTTCAGAGGGACAAATGAGAATAATACCATCACCTCCTACTCCGGTGTGACGATCACTCATCTCGATTGACAGTTGCGGCGGGCACTCGGGCTGACCATTCATACAGTTAATGTAGATATAGTCGTTACTGATGCCATGCATCTTCGTGAATCTAATCTCGTTCATCGACATGATCGTAATCGTATTTCGATGCAAAGATATACATTTTGTCAGAAACTGCAATGCTTTTTGAGAAAAATTTCTTCAAAAAACTCATTTATTTTAACAAATAGCATCTAAGTCACCAGAATAAATTGACGAATGTCACAAATCGCCACGTTTTTAAAGCATATTGCCACTATACCTTCAACATTTTGCCTTTCCCGATATTTACAGGCATTGAGCCGAGGAGCGAATATGTCTCCTGAACCATACCATCGATAGCATGTCGGTCAATATGGCGCTGCTCCATAATCTCGTCAAGAGCCGAGGCATAGTCACGCTTGTGAGATGCATTAAGCTCAGTCCAGTTAATATCTTTGAAAAGCTCCGCTACATTGCGGTCAAGAGGAAGCCGCCCCTGCAACATAAGCACAGCAATCACCGGATAGCCGGCATATCCTTGCCAGTAAGTTGCATTATCATTAGATGTATAGTCTTCTCCCTGCCAAGTAACGGTATAAGTTTTCTTGCCATCGGAAGAGGTCACTTTCGCCACACCCTGTGCGGTGGGCATCAGGCAACCCTCCTCTTTGACAAATTTCACCCTGTCATCGGCAATGGCGCTTAACGCCTCATAAATCTTCTCAACCGGTCCAATTTTCATAATGTTCATCTTTTATGTCAATGAAACAACACCTGTGTGGCAAAAATTGTTTCATGTGCCGGAGCCGGACTATCGCGCAAGGTTCAGGTTAAATGTAAGCCCGTAGCTGCTGTTGGTTGTAGGATATGCGCTTGAAGAGATAAGCGGCGTATTAATCTGATGGTCAAAGAATGCGCCCAAGGTCACACGACGGCTCATGATATATTGGGCGGTCAAGTTGACGCTTATCGAGCGTGTGCCGGAAGTAGCCTGGGCATAATTGCTTTCAATGCGGCGTATCAGCGCGTGGCTCTGAGCAAGCGAGAAGTCGGCATTTACAGTCAGGTCGTTGCTTATGCCTCTGCCTGAGCCTTTCATCTTCAGCACAGTGTTGAAGCCTACAAACTTGTATCCGGCGCCTACGGTCACATTACGTGTCTGTGCCTCGACAAGCTGTCCGGCATCGGAATTAAGAGTCAATGTACGGCTGTCACGATACTCGGCGTTGAACTTCAAGTCGTTTTTGAGCGTCACCTGCACGCCGAGCAGCGGCGCAAACTTCTCGGTGATTGCCACCGATGATATATTATAAGGAGATGATGGCACAGGCTCGCCGGTGAGTTCATCCATAGTAAAGCCGAGGTCGCCGTCGACAGCCATCCAGTTGAGGAACGAAGAGTAGCTGCCTACCGAGTAGGTACACTGATAAGCATGGGTAAGCGTGATGCTCTTAAATATCTTGCCAAGATTACCCATGCGGATAAGTCCGTCATAGGTCACTCTCCAGTTGGGAAGCATCTGGGCAAGCGACGGGAACGGCGTAAGATAAATCTTGGAAGCGTCAACTCCGGTATATGCGGCGAGAAACGCGGGTATAAGCACATCGCTGCCTGCGCGGTTGACACCACCGACAGCAGGGTCAAATGGTCGTCCGGCATTGGGATTATCTTTCATGAAGCCGCCGGTAGGATAATTAAATCCGGCGTATCTGCTTTCAATACGCTCTGCAATGACAGGGATATTGGCAAGGAACTGGTCAAATGTAGCGCTGTGGTAACCATCGTCAGCCTTTGCAGTGTGTAGTGCGGTGGCAATCGCGCAATGTGTCTTTGTGTAACTTCCGCTGCGGGTAACAGGCATGTTGTCATACATAAACTGTGTCTGCGAATTGCGATTGTCAGTGCGATTGTTGGTCAGCTTTATCTTCAAGCCTCTTATCGGTTCGAGGTCAAGCTCGAAGTTAAATTCGTTGGTATTGGACCACACCGAAGGTGATGTCTGCGAGTCGTCACATATAAGCCAGCCTCTGTCCTTAGCCTTCTCCACATAATCCTCGCCTACGAAACCGAATGCAAAATCAAGTCCCGGAGCAAGCGAGCCGTAACTGCGTGTCTGACCGAAGGCATCTCCGATTTCAGGATTGAAAAGCGGAAGAGAAAGAGAATGAGATGTGCGGAAGCGTACGCTCACATTTCTTACCAGCATGGCAAATCTGGTAGCATGCTCCCCTATCTCGCGCCAGGTCGATTTCTCATCTTTCAGCTGCTCGACTATGGTAAACTTGATATTCTGATCGCCACGAGTCAACACCTCGACGGTATTATTGTCCTTGACTACGGTTTTTACCACAAACGGCTTTCCGTCGGTAGTGGTCGCGGTCACCTTTACCTTCTTGTTGCGTAGATTATGCTTTATGACGAGAGATGTATCGGGCAGGAGCTTGAATGTACGTTCAAACTTCTTAGGCTTAGTCGCAGTTGACGGTCGGCGCGTTGAGCTGAAGCGCTGATTTACCTTCTTCAGATAGGAGAATTTATTGTACAATCCTTCAAGATTTATCCTGCCATCGACATTCCACGATGCCTGATTGGCGATAGTGTTGCCTATATTTACGCCTTCAATTGTGGCTCCGCGGTCCCAGCGATATGTGGCGTTGTAGCTTACCGAGCCTGAAAGGAAGTCAATTACAGGTATGCGGTTGAAGGGGGCACGGTACGAGGCAACAAAGCTCTGGTTGTAAGACCAGGGAGTACCGAGATGCAGTATGCTGTTGAGCACCGTGTCTTTCCATTCCTTATACTTATCGGGGAACAGCTTGCGGTTTACAGCCCCGATAGGCTCTTCGATACGCGCCGATGTATTGGATGTAAACGATACATTGAGCGACTTGGTGAGATTCCACGACAGATTAAGCTGTCGGTCCCATATAAAATTCTTTGACACCGACACAGGGAGCTTGAACATCTGGTCAATCTCGCTACGGGTCTGCTGCTCGTAATAGTAGCGTGACATAGTAGTCAGGAATGACACATTGGCGGGAAGATAGTTAATCTCCCACTCTTTAAGGAATTTCGCATTTTTGGACTTTGACTTCACCCAAGCAAACGGTTTCAGCCCTTTCACGTAGGGAGTCCATGAATACTGAAACGAACCACGGTAGTCGTTGGTATTCTCATATTCCGTGGTCGGGTTCATCTCATTACGCTTGTTGAATGAGAAATTGAATGTGAAGTTAGCGGGATCCCACGGCATAGGATTGGCGCTCTGAATGTCAAAACGCAATCCCGAGATACTGAAACTCTGCACCGTCGACCGGTCTACAGCATAATTAGCGATAGAGTCGCGCTCCTGCTTGGTAGCAGCCTCGTCAAGTGCGTCTTTCAACAACACATCCTGGTCAAGCGGATTATATTTAGGCGAAGTCTTTTCCTTGGAAATTGAATAATAAACCGGAGCTTTCAGCTTTGCCTTTTCCGGCACGAAACGACCGAGGTCGGCCTGCACGGCAAAATTATACTGCTCATAGTCATCCATGCGGCGTGCGTTAAGCGGCTGGTCGACACCTCCAAAGCCGGCGGTCTCCTTATGTACGCCGAAATTAAGGGTGGCTATATCCGATACGCCGAGGTTCACATTAGCCTTGGCTGCCCAACCTCCGCTTTCATCAAAATCGGTCACTTTCAACTCATTGACCCAGACTATACCGTCACGGGTGGAATTGGTGTTATTGCGTATACCTATAAGCATCACCCTCACATCGCTCAGCGACGGATTGCCCATCACAGCCATTCGGTTTTGCTCATTGTCGGGGTCACGACCGGTATATAGCGTAGTGAAACTTACAGTTGAGTTAGCCTGATGACGCGCCATGTTACGCTCCTTTTTCAAGCTCACGAAATTCTGCAACGCAAAATCAAGGCGGTTGGAAAGCGGCCACACCTTGTACTGGTCTTCTCCTGTGTCGTGGTATTTATTTGCCGATGTGATATGAGGTGTGAGCGTCAGCGGTATCTCATACTCATAATAGTTATTCTTGATGTCGGTACCGAGGCGTATGAAAAGAGAGAGCTCGCCTGACTTAAGATTTGTCACATCATCTATAAGGCTTTCGGCATGCACCCACATCTGCATACGCTTATAGTTGCGTAGGTCGTGAGAGGTGTTTCGATATACTCCGCGGGCATCTCCTGCATGAAGTCCGGTCACCTTCAACGACATTGACTGCTCATTGAGTTGTGTAATCTGCGATTGTCCCGGGTCAGTGATACGGGTGACTCCCGGAGGCAATACATAGTTGACCGGCTCCCTGCCGGCATTTTCCTCGATATTGACCACCGACACATCAAGCTGACCCTCGGCAGGGGTATCGCCACGGTTGTTAAGATTGAAGTCGTAAGGACGCCACTCGCCTCTCACAAGCTCAAGCGTGGCAAAACGCAGATGGGTCACCTGCTTGAAGCCGGTCATGAACATGCGGGCAAAACGTATGGTTGAGAAATCATTGATTGAGCCAACGACACGTTCATAATCATCCAAGGGTATCTTGAACTGATACCATTCCACCTCCTGGTCACTTCCGTCACGGGTCCTGACAAGCGACACCTGCTTGTCGGTGATATAGTTTTTACCTACCACAAGATCCTCAGGGCGTATCGACACCTTGTACTGGAAATAGCGTTCATACTCATTGAGGGTATTGTCCTGGTTGATATCCTCCACATCAGGCGATGTACGAGCCGACTGATATAGCGGGTCGGGAGCGTCGTCGGGCGACAATGAGTTACCTTCGACACCGTTGTAATGCTTATAGCGCTCAAGTATGGAAAGACGCTCCTCGTCATAATCGTAACCGCGATAAAAATGGTAGTTGTCGCCGGCAGGGTCATTGAACGGTGAAAACTGGTCGGCTTGCATACGCTCGATTGCAGAGGGAGCGAGCTTATTGCGCAGCTGGTCGAGATAATTGGAATAAGAGTCGAAGTGAAACTCCTCGTCATTTTTCAATCCGTCAAGACCGACATCCTGCACAAGACGCGCTCCGGCATTGTTGTCAAAGGCATAGGTAAGTGAGTTTTGCTTTGAAACCCTACCCCACACTGTCTCGGTGAGAAACTGGTCATTGCCATCGTAGGGAATACCGTTTTCATATGACTTCAAGCCATCTTTAAGAATATCCTCGCTGATTTCTCCGAAATTCAGATATAGGTCACCGCCATCGTAATTAGGATTTTCGGGGTCAAGAAACGGATTCATCATCCAGAACTGCACATACTCGATATTTGCCTGCTCGAAATTGGTATTGTCCATCTTTCTCATGATACCGCCCCAACGCGACTCCGGATTAAGCAATTCACCCTGGTCGTTGATGTTTACGGCATCAAGGTTATAGGGTCCGCGTTCGGTGGGATAATATGAAAGATTGAGAGTCTGGATTATGTTGGATTCTCCGTAGGCAAGCTGACGGTCGGGGAAAAGTTCGGTTGATGTCACCTCTCTCACGTAAGGATTGGAAAGCTGCTTCAGGTCGGCGCTGATATAGCCGGGGGCAAGCGAAGAATTTCGCTGCGTGAACATCCTGTCGATATAGTACCATGCAAGGAGGGCGCGGTTTTTGCCATAGTCTATATTGTTGGATAAAGCCGCCTCGGGGAAAAGCGCGTCTTTGCCCGATTCATAAGGAGTCGAGGCAAGCACCCATGAGTAAGGTGAGCGCAAGTCTATACCAGTTTGGGTCGACTCGAAATCGTCAATATATGAGCTGCCTTTATTAGAGCCGCTTTTCTGCTTGTGGGGGACAAGCTGCGCAAACTCCGCCTGCACGCTTATCGTCGAGGGCTGTGTGGCATTGACCGTAGGTATCTTGTTGACAAGATTGGTGAGCCACATAAACTGATTGTTGTATGCGAGGTTAACACCCCACATCGTATTGTTTATTAGCTCATCGCCTATATTGACCTTCTCGGTAAGCGCCTTCTCGGAGAAGTGCATTATGGTCGCCCCTATATTGAAGTCTTTGTTAAACTTATAATTAAGGTCAAGACCAAGCAATGTCTTGCGCTGTGTACTGAACATCGACTGGTTTTCAAGAGTCACGCTTATGCTCTGTCCCGAATCGATGATGCTCTGATTGGTGATAGTGACGATACCCATAGAGTAATCGACCGTATAGTCACTGTTTTCAGTAAGGCGTACACCGCCTGCCATAACCACAACAGACCCTCGCGGCACATTCATGGCGTTAAGGCGTATCTGCGAACCGCTCGATGCCTGATATTCACCGGTGAGTATAAACTTATTTTTATCAGCAAACTGACGCGCGACTACAAGCGTAGAGTCGTAAAGCTCCTGATAGAGATATTTCTCCCTCTCTACGGCATCGGGTATCACCGTGGCAAGATGAGAGCCAAACGGCTCCACCACGGGGAATATCACCTTACCCGTCGACGATTGTATCGTATAGCCCTCGATGAAGTCAAAAAATCCGTCAGGGTTGGAATTTTCGCTTGCATCGATACGGTCAAGATTCATTACCTGAAGCAATGATTTATCCGATAGCCCCGAGATAGGTAGATAGTTGATTTGCGTACCTGTAGTATCGTTAAGATACTTTATATTAAGGCGGAAGTTGGATTTCTGTATCTGGTAGGCGCCAAGCGAATACACATTTTTCATCATGAGGTCCCACATGGGAAGCTTCGGCGCGACAGTAGTGCTTTTCAGCATCTTGACATAGAGCGACTGGTCGGTAGTAGTGATGTCGGCTGAGAACTCACCTACCTGATACACCTGTCCGCGATAAGTGTATTCATAAGCGACACCCAATACCTCGTCGGCATTGAGCGCTGTCTTTATTGATATGTAGCCAAGCGTAGCGTTAAGCGTGTATTCCGATGACTGAAGGAGTCGGGCACTTTCCACCTTTTCATAATCTTTGCCTCCCTCTATACCGTAGGCTGAAAGCGGTTCAAGCGCCTGCGTCACCGTGTTTATATTTCGCGCACCGGGATAATCGTTTTTAATCACCGACAGCAGATTATTGGAATTATTGCTCGGATTGGCGTTTGCCATGTCAGGAGTCCAATAATCATTGGCAAGCACGCGGTTTTCACCCAAGTCCATGAATGCCACGATGTTGCGCGACTGATTGTAATTACCGCTCTTATTGGTAACCCATACCTCCACACGCGTGATATTCACACCCGAACTCACATAGGGCAGCTTGGACGCGAATGAATCATAATTGTCCCTGAAGAAATGCCCAAGGAAATAGTGGCGGTTCTGGTCATATTCATCGGCGTTAATGCTGAAATCAGTCGTCTGCACGCCTCCTTTGGTGTTAACCGTGCGTGACTCGCTGTTTTGCTGCGACACAAGCGCCGTGGCGGTAAGCTTGCCAAACTGAAGCTGCGACTTTATACCGAATAATGCCGTGCTACCCCTGATCAGCGACGACCCTGTGGTCATACTAACATTACCCGCCTCGATACTTTTCACAATGTCATCTTCCGTACCCTCATACTGCAACTTGATATTTTTAGAGTCGAAGTCAAAAGTGGCATCGGTGTTATACGACATGTTGAATTTCATCCTGTCGCCCACTGACGCATTGACTGTTGCCTGTATCTTCTGGTCAAAATCAAAATATGTTTTGCGACGTGCGGTAAGCGACAGCGCCGGATTGTCGGTCTTATTGCTCTTAACTCCAGCCGAAATCTGTACCGACCCCTGTGTCTTGAGCTGCACGCCACCGGGTCCGAATATCTTTTCAAGCGGTCCGAGGGCAAAATTCATGTCAAGCACATTGAACGGCTCTTTATCTTTTTCGCCCTGCAAGAGATCGGAATTACGCTTGTTGAAGTAAGTCCTCATCGATTTGCGCAACTCAATGTTGCCATACTGCTCCGGCGTAAGCATAAACGGTGTCGCCACCTCGAAATCACCTACTTTAGTGCGTATGATGTAACATCCCGACTCGATATCATATTCCGCCTCGGTGCGCACATTGGCTGGCGTGGCAAGGTCAGCGGCAAGCTCATCTTCGGCAAGCGCCTCATAGTCAGGCGGTATTGTCGGCTGTACAGGAAATGGCAATCCGGCAGAATCCTGGACAACCACCGGACCACCCGGAGGCGGAGGAGGTGGCATAAGGGTCGATTCATGGTATTGCGCACGTACAAAAAAGCCATTAGCCGAGCCTAAAATAAAGCCCGGAACAACAGCACATAGCAATATCTTTGTAAATCTACGCCTAATTCCTAACATCGCAAGTGGATTACCACCAAAACTCTCACCGCGACATCCCGCGACTTTACGGCTATAGCATAGACAGCGCTTTCTTTATCGCAGCCTCTACCTTTAAAGCCGGGTCAGCATCAAAGAGCTTTTTAAGCACTTTCTGTGACTGCGGGCGCGGAAACCCGAGCATCAACAGGGCGGCAAGCGCCTCATCAAATGACTCATTGGTAACCGGCGGCTGAATTAGTAACGCGTCATCACCCGGTTTTATTTTATCCTTGAGGTCAACAATTATTCTTTGTGCCGTTTTTATGCCTATTCCTTTCACATTTTTCAATCGCGTATGGTCGCCCGAGGTTATCACGATTTCAAGTTCTGCGACAGGAATTGACGACAAGATTATACGCGCCGTGTTGGCACCCACTCCCGACACGCCTATAAGAAGCCTGAACAGGCTGCGCTCACGCTCTTCAGAGAAACCAAACAACACATGGGCATCTTCCCTTATCACCTCATGTACCATCAACTTCACCTCGCCTTTCATGTTTTCGAGCGCGGAGTAAGTGGTAAGCGATATTTCAAGAAGATAACCGATACCGCCTGCCTCAATGACAGCATCTGTGGGTGTCAGCGATGCAAGCTGACCCTTTATATATTCAATCATCAGGAATCTACATTATATTATTAGACCACAAAGATACACAATCGCCCGCAGTCAGCCAAGATTTTTCCGCCATCACCATAATCAGGACAGCCGGTGACGTTAGAGTGTGTTAAATTTATACAATTGAAGTATTTTTTCGCGGTTGACACACATAGGTTTACTACTTTTGTTAAAATTTCACATTAAGAAGTTGCAACTTTTTTAAGGGTTACCGCATCTAACCATAAAAAAGCAGGAAAAGCAAAGCTATGATACATCTTTCTGACATAAACAAGACTTACCCGGGAGCAGTGCCGTTGCATGTGTTAAAGGGCATCAACCTTGACATCAACAAAGGCGAACTTGTGTCAATCATGGGAGCCTCGGGATCGGGCAAATCCACTTTGCTCAATATACTTGGCATACTCGATTCATATGACACCGGCGAATATATACTCGACGGAACCCTGATAAGAAACCTGAGCGAAAACCGCGCGGCAGAGCTCCGCAACAAGCTTATAGGATTTGTGTTTCAGTCATTTAATCTTATCAGCTATAAGGATGCGATGGAAAATGTGGCGCTGCCGCTATTCTATCAGGGAGTACCTCGCAAGAAACGCAACAAGATGGCACTTGAGCAGCTGGAACGCATGGGGCTGAAGGAGTGGTCGCATCATCTTCCGAGCGAACTCTCCGGAGGTCAGAAACAGCGTGTGGCAATCGCACGCGCACTCATCACCAACCCGGCGATTATTCTTGCCGACGAGCCTACGGGAGCGCTCGACAGTAAGACATCAGTGGAGGTCATGAAAATATTCCGGCAGCTTAACGACGAGGGAATGACAACAGTGATTGTGACCCACGACCCCAACGTAGGCGCACAAACCAACCGGATTATCAGAATTTCTGACGGACTCATAGTAAAGTAAACCTCGCCATGCTCGACCTTATAAATGAAATCTGGCAGACGATGCGCACCAACAAACTGCGCACGGCATTGACCGGCATATCTGTCGCGTGGGGCATATTCATGCTCATCATGCTTGTAGGTCTTGCCAAGGGTGTGCTCAACTCCTTTGCCGACGGTGACTTTGCAAAGAGCGCCAATATCATCCAGATATGGCCCGGCTATGCATCGATGCCTTACAAGGGACTGAAAGAGGGACGACTGATAAACCTACGGGATACCGACCTTGGCAAAATCGAACGCGAGAACAAGGAAGTAGTGAAATATGCCGCGGCACAGCTTAACATGCCGAGTACAAATATCTCGACATCGCGCGATTATATCAGCAAATCCTATATAGGAGTATTTCCCGAAGCACAGGAGCAACTGGTGATGAGCCACGGGCGATTTATAAACGACCATGACCTTGAACTACAGCGAAAAGTAATTGTCCTCGACAAAAAAAGTGCGGAAACTCTCTTCGGCAGTGAAGACAAGGCTGTGGGCAATGTAGTCAACATGACCGGGCTGTCATTTACAGTAGCCGGAGTATATGACCATCAGTGGAAAAGCGACCTATATATCCCCTACACCACCGCACGTGCTCTAAAAGGATATGACGACAAACTGAGCACAATACGCGTATCGGCATCAGGAATCAACACCCTTGAAAAAGCCGACGAACTGGAGAAAAAAGTGCGCACTACATTGGGCAAATCAGAGTCATTTGACTCTGACGACTCAAGTGCGGTGTGGGTATGGAACCGATTCTCCAATTATATAAGCAATCAGAAAGGTATGGGCATACTCAATACCGTAATGTGGGTAATCGGATTGCTCACATTGATAACAGGCATAGTAGGAGTAAGCAACATCATGTTTGTATCAGTGAGAGAGCGCACCCATGAAATCGGGATACGCCGCGCGATAGGTGCCAAACCGATGCGTATACTCAAGCAGGTGATACTTGAAAGCGTCGCCATGACCACCATATTCGGATATGTAGGGATATTACTCGGCACCATCGGCACCGAAATACTTTCAAGGGCATTTGCCGGCTCGGATTTCATCAAAGACCCCACTGTAAGCATATCGCTTGCGCTTGAAGTGACACTGGTGCTGATTATTGCCGGCGCGCTTGCCGGACTTTTCCCTGCCATGAGAGCATTAAAAATACGCCCGGTAGAGGCATTAAGGACAGAATAAAGGATGGCACAATATGAAAAATCCCGTATTTGACATAGATAACTGGAAAGAAATCACCGCCACGCTCGGTAGAAACAAGACCCGAACATTCCTTACAGCATTCGGCATATTCTGGGGAACAGCCATGCTCGCGCTTCTGTGGGGCGGAGCACAGGGACTGCAAGACTTGCTTCGCAGGAATTTTGCCGGATTCTCAACCAACACAGCGTTTGTATTCGCCGGCACCACGAGTGTGCCATACAAAGGCTTCAGCAAGGGGATGTGGTGGTCACTTACCCAGACCGACATTAACAACATGCGCCGGAATGTACCGGAGATAATAGCTGCTTCGGCAGTAAGCACCATTTCCACGACAGCCTCCTATGCCGACAAAAGCTATGCCACCCAGATACAGGGTGTAGAAAGCCAATATCCGCTTATCAATAAGCCGGTGATATATGAGGGGCGTTTTATCAACGAATCTGACGAGAAGAATGACCGCAAAGTATGCGTGATAGGAAAACGCGTCGCAGGCGAATTGTTCGGTACGGCGTCCCCGATAGGAAAGTTTGTCGCAATGGACAATATATATTATAATGTCGTGGGGGTCGCAGGTCAGACTTCGCAAATACATCTCAACGGAAAGATTGACGAGATGGTGCTTGTGCCCCACTCGACAATGCAGCGCGCCTATAACCGTGGACAAAATATCGGCATGGTGCTCCTTTCTTGTCGCAACGGCGTGACCCCTACATCAATCCGGCCGAGAATCGAACGTATAGTCAGAGCCAATCACCCCATTCATCCCGACGACAAGCAGGCGATAGAATATCTGGATATCTCGGAAGAATTTGAAATGGTCGAAAATATGTTCAGCGGAGTCGACATACTCGTGCTGTTCGTAGGTTTAGGTTCACTGCTCGCAGGCATAATCGGAGTAGGAAACATCATGTGGATCATAGTAAAGGAGCGCACACAGGAGATAGGCGTGAGACGTGCCATCGGGGCGAAACCGCGCGACATAATCATGCAGATATTGTCGGAAAGCATTGTGCTTACCACCATAGCGGGCATTGCAGGAATTTGCTTTGCGGTGATAGTGCTCCACGTAGTGGCTATATTTACGACAGAAGATGGAAACACTCCCGGATTTCAGCTTGCGTTCATGCACGCCATATCGATACTCGCGGCGTTTCTTGTGCTCGGTTCGGCGGCAGGCATCATACCCGCGATAAAGGCAATGAGAATCAAACCCATAGAAGCTCTTAACGATAAATAAACAAAAAAACATCATCACAATAATGAAAAAGGTAATACGAATTTTAATCTGGACTCTTATAGCCCTGGTGTTTGTAGGCACATTTGTCTATCTGTTTTACAATTCAAGGTCAAAGACCACGGTATATGAGATTGTGACGCCTTCAATAGGCAATATCGAGCGCCGCACTATCCTTACCGGCAAAATCGAGCCGAGAGACGAAATCGAAATCAAGCCTCAGATTTCGGGTATCATATCAGAGATAAATGTTGAACCCGGCGACCTTGTGAAAGAAGGTGACATCATCGCAAAAATCAAAGTGATACCCGAAGAGTCACAGTTATCGGCGGCTCATAACCGCGTGGAAGTGGCTCGCATCACCATGGACCAGGCTCAGATTGAACATGACCGCACCAAGTCACTGTATGACAAAAAATTTGTAAGCCGCGAGGAATATGAACAGTCAGGTGTCACACTCGACAAGGCTCGTGCAGAGTATGAGTCGGCACTCGACGCGCTATCAATCGTAAGAGACGGTATCTCGACAAGCAACGCCCAGCAGAGCAATACCCTCGTGCGCGCCACCATAGACGGTCTTATACTTGAAGTGCCGGTCAAGGTAGGAACATCGGTGATTCAGGCAAACACGATGAACGACGGTACGACCGTTGCAAAAATTGCCGACATGAACAATCTTATATTCAAAGGTAAAGTTGACGAGACTGAGGTAGGTCTGTTGCAATCGGGTATGACCACCACCATATCTATCGGTGCACTCCCTGGAATCACTCCTGCCGCCGTGATTGAATATATTGCCCCTAAAAGCACTGAAGAAAACGGCTCAAATACTTTCGAGCTTAAAGCTGCGATTGAAGTACCCGACTCCGTACAGCTTCGCGCCGGCTACAGCGCCAATGCCTCGATACGCCTCAGCCATGCCGACAGTGTGCTTACCATACCGGAGGGTATCATAGAATGGGCAGGCGACAGCACCTATGTGTATTGTCTCACTGCTGAAAAACCGGCACAGCAATTTGAACGCCGCAACATCATCACAGGTCTATCCGACGGTATAAACATCGAGGTTAAGTCGGGCATCGACAAGGACACCCGTCTCAGAGGCTCTGAAATTAACAATTGATATAACAAGCACTTATAACAGTCATGAAACATCTGTTAATATACACAGCAATGACACTGGGTGCAATCCCGGTCATGGGCGAGACATGGAATCTTGACCAATGCATAAACCATGCCGTCGAACATAATATCTCTATAAAGTCGCGGCAAAACGATGTCGCCTCCTCCCGTCAAAGCGTCACCGATGCAAAATCACGTTATCTCCCGACCTTGTCGGCTAATGCCGGTCAATCATGGAACTTAGGACGAGGACTTACGGCAGAAAACACGTATGCCGACAGAAACACATCTAATTTCCAATGGGGAGCATCGTTTAACCTTCCGTTGTTTTCCGGCATGTCGACAACACGCCAAGTAGCGTATGCCAAAGCCAACCTCGCGACGGTGACCGAGCAATATGAAGCCGCAAAAGAAGACATCACGCTCAATGTAATCACGGCATACCTCCAGGTACTCTACTGCAAGGAGCTGCATGAAGTCGCAGCAGGACAGGTAGAACTGTCGGAATATGAGTTTACACGCCGTTCCTCTCTGCTTGAAGCCGGAAAAATTCCGGAAATCGACATGCTCGAAGCTAAATCGCAGCTCGCTCAGGATGAACTGAACAAAATACAGACAGAAAACGACATACGCCTCGCATTAGTAGATCTCGCCCAGCTGCTTGAACTTGACGATATCAACGGATTTGACATCATGCCTCTTGCCGACGATTCATCCATGCTTACCATGAACCCCGATGATGTATATGAAGCGGCATTGCAACACAATCATACCATACTTGCGGCACGTAGCGGAATAATCGCCTCTGAAAAAAACATTTCACTGGCAAAGACAGGCTATATACCGACACTCAATTTCAATGCCGGATTGGGAAGCTCCTACTACAAGATTTCCGGGCTACCCAACGACGGGTTTGGAAGGCAGATGAAAAACAATTACAGCACCTACTTCGGCTTCTCGCTAAACATACCCATATTTGACGCGCTCAACACACGCAACTCCATAAACAGAGCAAAGGTGCAGAATGTAACAGCGCGCCTGCAATATGACGACGCGTGCCAACGACTTTTCAAGTCTATACAGCAGGCATATTATCAAGCCGACGGCGCACGCCATAAGCTGAAGGCAAGCGAAGTAGCGGAAGATGCCGCACAAAAGGCATTTGAGGCGATGAGGGAGAAATACAATATCGGCAGAGCCACACCAAGCGAGTATGAGCAAAGCAAGACAAAGGCGCTAAGAGCTACTGCCGAACGCATACAAGCCGGATACGAGCTGATACTGCGCACACAGGTACTCGAATTTTACGCGACACCTCACTGATTGGAATCACCGTACTGTTCGAGATATGCCTCACATGCCGTAGCAAGCTCGTCATACCATTCTTTACCGAAATAACTTGTAAGAGGGTCCTTAAGGAATTGATAAAGCCTTATGCCCTCTTTTTTTCCGAGTATTTCAGCCGCCTTGCATATCTTCCATCTATGATAGTTTACTGCCGTGAACGACGGGTATTTGGTAAGTCTTACCGGATAAAGATAACATGATGCCGGCTTTCTGAAATCGGTTATCCTGCCATCACGGTAAGCCTTCTCGATGGCACAATGACACATGCCGCCCGGTCCATAGCAGGTAAACACACAGTTTTTACCGTCGACAATAGTGGTAACCAGGTCACCCTCCTCGTCGATATAGCCCACACCTCGCTCGTCAATCTCACGATGGGCAGCCGGAGTGAGGTCATCATACACGACAGGAAGCAGCTCTTTAAGCTTGTCATACTCTTCACGGGTGATAGGCGCGCCGGCATCACCCTCAATACAACATTCACCAAGGCATTTATCCAAATCGCAGCAAAAAAAGCGCTCTGCCAGGTCAAGCGTCACGAGCGCATCTTGTATCTGTAACATAATTTCTTCCGTTTCCATTTATTTACCAGAAAATAACACTGTAGTGCCGAGCAAACGGTCATAGCGTCCACCCGGCTCGCGGTAATACACCTGTATGAGATATTCGTTGACCGTAGGGTAAAAATCACCCTCCACTACCCCGCTCACTCCTCTCATTGTACCGGAGGGCACAGCAAGATACTGATAGTTGTAGGCACCCTGCTTCAGCAACATGGACGCCTTGTAGGAGTTGTCGGTATAATCGTAGTGCATACGGCTTTCAGGATTAAAGCGGCGGTTGGTCAGATCTCCGTCGATAAATATGTCGTAGCCCGCCATCAAAGGTGCATCGAGTTTAAAATGCACCACAACATAGTCAGCTGCCACATCACTGTAATCAGAATTGTACTCGCGTATCTTGAACCGCCCGTGCTGGGTCATGTCGTAGACAAACCGTGAGTCGGCACGCGGCACATCATCGTATAGCCTCATATGATAATAAGGGTCGGCATAAACTATCTCGGCTACATTCATTCCGGGATAGTTGACCGACACGGTCTCAAACCGCCTGTATTCATTGCCGGCGGGATATATGAGGCTGCGCAGATGCTCATAATATGCCGAGGTGCCTGACACCCGCTGCGGAGCAGTAAGCACCTGCCGGTTGTCATCACGACCGTTTTGAGTAATCACCACCTTAAGGTCGGTGTATATGTTATGTATAGGCTCCCGGTCGACATCTACCGCGAAATTCAACTGCTGGTGACTTCCGTTGTAGTCTACATCGGTGCGGGAAGTAGCCTCGCCGGCTATCTTGACTACATTTTCATTGACCGAGAAACGCGCTTGAAGCAACGTGCGGTCAGGGTCGTTCTCACGATATACCCTCAGCAGATAATTGCCGGAGACGGTAAACCTCATCTGCTCGTTAGGAATAACTATGCGGTAATGGATATAATTAACCGTAGTGGCATCGGAATACTCATATTCCTCCACTTCACCCTGATTAAATCCTTCAAGAAACTCGCTCTCCACAAGTCCCGACGGACGCCACATGGCATCGCAATGTACAAGCGAGTAACGCAGATAACTGCGTTCGTCGGTCAATTCGTCAAAGCTTATGACTATACGGTCGTTACTGCCGAGAGTCACCACGGGAGGTTGCATGTCGTAACCTTCGACGCGGATTTCCAACGTGTGAAAGTCAGGGTCGAAGATACCATTCTGCGTATCATCGGCAAAGAGATTGCCTCCGGCAAGCAGACACGCCAAAAACAACAGCACCCTACTCTTCATCAATATGACGGTGAAGTATGGTGATTGAATCCTCTATATATTGCATGCAAGGCTTGCGGCGCGGAGTGTCGGCAAGCAGCTCGGCGCATATAATCGAGCCGTTTTGCCCGGCAAAATCCTCACAACATTTTTTTATGAATGAATATACAGGAATCTTACTCTTCGGATTGCCGTCATAACACAAACTGCCTGCTACAAGGGAAAGTGCGGAAACTGTGCCACACACATTGTGCAAGCCGCCTATGCCTCCGCCAAGCCCGCATGACACGGTAGCGGCACTTTCCGGAGAAAGACCATGGATGTCGTCAAAAACCATATATACACACTGAGAGCATGTATGTCCCTCCTTCCTCAACTGTCGCGCACGCTCTATACGCGATTCAAGTGTCACTTTATTTTTCATCGCCAGTCAATTGGTGTTTGATTATGTTCTTTTAAATAAGCATTGGCACGGCTAAACGGTTTCGAGCCGAAAAAGCCACGGTAAGAAGAGAGAGGCGACGGATGGGGCGATGTTATCACACAATGACGGTTACGGTCGATGAACGCACCTTTCTTAATCGCATATGACCCCCATAATATAAATACAAGGTGGTCACGGTCATTATTCAAGCGCAAAATCACTTCATCGGTGAAGGTCTCCCATCCGCGACCTTGATGAGAGCCGGCCTGATGAGCCTGCACAGTAAGCGTGGAGTTTAGCAATAACACACCCTGACGCGCCCAACGCGACAGGTCGCCGTCAGAAGGACACACGGGAAGCCCGAGGTCATCCTGCACCTCCTTGAATATATTGATTAACGACGGAGGCAACGGCACGCCCTCACCTACGGAAAAACATAATCCGTTGGCCTGTCCCGGTCCATGATACGGATCCTGACCAAGTATCACAACCTTAACCTTATCAAACGGACACTCATCAAACGCCGCAAATATCTTTGCAGCCGGCGGATACACCGGATGCGCCCTGTCGCTATATTGCTGACGCACAAAGTCGGTAAGCGTCACGAAATAGGGCTTGTCCCATTCAGCAGCTAACTCGTCGCGCCACGTATCTTCTATTTTTACCTTCATTTATTGATTGTTCCTGTTCTTACATTTGCAAAACTACAAAAAACTTTGTACTTTTGCACACGATTTATCTATAAATGTGCCCGTAGTTCAATGGATAGAATTACGGATTCCGGTTCCGTCGATTGGGGTTCGACTCCCCACGGGCATACTGAGCGGCCTCCAAGCCGCTTTTTCTATACCCCTTGTTTCACAATCCATTACGCCCTGTAAACTAAGAGAAAAACAATATCGCCGGTGAACTTGAATCCATGATGTCGGAGGTAAACGCCCGGAATGAAGCTGAGAAAGCGCAGCGCCAGATGGAGCGCGCCGCAAAGACCGCCCACATGAAGGAAGTCAAGCAGCAGGTCAAGGAAGCCGCACAGAAGCAAGCGCAGGACATGGATGCATACGTAATGCTCTCTTTCGACACATGAGAGACGAAAGCTGATTTCTGCCGTCGTTTCGGCTACGACCCATACAACAAATACATACCGACAACTCTCGTAACGGCATGAAATATCATCATGTGGAATCTTTTGGAATCATCGACATGGTCGATATGAAAAGTCGACAGTATACAAAATTAAATAGCTTTCAAGTAATGAACTCCGCAAGACTGTCAAAACTCAAAAGCTATTTTAATACAGGCAAGAAGGGACTCGAACCCTCGATATAGCCGGTCACCCGCCTCTCGCTACCATACCTGCGACCATCAGTACCTATATGTTTCTGCAAATATAACAAATAAAACCATATCACTGCATAACTAAGTGAATATTTAACATTTATGGCTGAAAGTCAGAAGAAATCCAAAAGCGGACGCAAGCCCAAATACGACTATCAGAGCGAGGAGTTCCTCTCCCTTGTGGAATCGTATGCCAAGAAGGGTTTCACTGACAAAAAAGAAGTCGCCTGACAAGACAATTGCACATACAATCCTCTACACGCGCTATACAATGGTATCGGCGCACATGTCCATCATTCCCTGAGATGCTTGGAAAGGTCGAAGGTTGTTTTAGTGCCGGATGCTCTAAAGAAGCTCATATACGACATCACTTTCGCGGTATTGGAGGATTTTTCCGGCTCTTATCAGATATAGAATAGCAAAGCATAATTGTGGTTCTGTAAAATCGCAAATTTTCTGTAGTTCCCTATAGGAGTACTTACAGCCAACGCTCATTTTTTCAAGAAGAATCTTACTGTTTTCTATCATTAAATCCATATTACAATATTTTCACGCTATAACAACCTTTTCCCAACGTTTTTGTTCGACTACCTTTATGATATTTTTTCTACAATCATTTCAATCAAGAGATTTTGATTTTGTTAGATTATTTTTATATCTTTACGGAGATTAACCCAATCTGTCCTCACCATGCGCGACTACATCCTCATAGAAGACCTTGCTGCCGACGACCGTCCGCGCGAAAAGGCTTTACGCAACGGCATAAGTTCTCTCAGCAATGCCGAACTCATAGCTATAATATTCGGCAACGGCATCAAAGGAAAATCAGTGCTCACCATGAGCCAGGAGTTGATAGCGCGCAACAACGGCAGGCTGTCAGACATAGCCCGCAAGGGTATACGCGAGACTGTAAAGGAAAATCCTGGCATCGGTCCGGCAAAAGCCATCTCTCTTGCCGCCGCCATCGAGCTCGGGATGAGGTGTCAGGCGGAAATGCCGCCCGAACGCGTCAGGATAGTCGACAGCTCGACGGTACATACCTTGATGCGAAGCAAGCTACAGCTTCTCAATCATGAAGAGTTCTGGATAGTCATGCTGTCGCGAGCCAATCTTGTGATAGACACCATGAGAGTAAGTCAAGGCGGAGCGGCGGGCACTCTTGTCGACCCTAAGATATTGTATAAGCGCGTGCTTGAATATGGCGACGTGGTGTCGGGCATCATCCTTGTCCACAATCACCCTTCTGGCACTTTACGTCCAAGCATTGAGGATGACCGGCTCACAAAGCGCATAAAAGAAGGTGGCGAGCTACTCGACATCAAAGTGCTCGACCACCTCATAATCACATCTTCAGGATATTACTCCTACTCCGATGAAGGCCGTTTATAGCCAATCATGTCATGACCGGCTCAGGCTTTTTCCATAACGCACATGCCACATCAAGGAGAAGCTCGACCTTATCCCACTGAGACTGCTCGGTAAGCGCCAAAGTCTCATCGCTGTGAAATCCACACCGCGGACTGACACCGAGGCGGTCAATATCAACATAGCGCGATGCCTCGGCTATGCTCCCGGCAAGCATCGACATGCTCTCCATCTGCGGATAATGTGACGCAAGAAGCCCCAGCACAACTTCCGTATCGGCGGGTATATACCGGAGCGGGGAAAAATCATTGTCAAGGGTTATGTCAAACTCGATAAGAAAACGGTCGGCATGCAGCCCTCCGAAAAGTGCCGGCGCGATAAATCGGTAATCGCCGGCAGGAATCCATGGCGAGTGGTGATTTCCGCGACATATGTGAGCCGCCACAAACATATCATCGGGCAGCGCGTCAATTACCATATTGTTAATACCTACAAGCTTTTCAATGACAGCAGACACATCTTCGCCGTCGACAATAAGACGGTTAAGCGAGTCAGGGTCACAGAATCGCCCCCAGCAATTGTCATCCAACTGGATATGGCGACACCCAAGTTCATAAAAGCGCCTTATTGTCATCACATATACTCCGACAATATCGTGTATCAAGTCATTGTCAGAGCCATAGTAATGGAGGATGTTGCCATTATGAGATTTCAATGTCATAAACAGCTGCGACGGCGATGGCAAGGTCTGCTTCACCCGCCAATCACCGGCAAGCCGGCTCACAAATTCAAAATGGCTGAAAAACAGATGATTACGGTTATATCTCACCTTACCCGAGAGCAAAGCGAGGTCACACATCACCTCCTGTGGCTGATAGAGATGTCCCTCCGTGATTGTCACCTTTTCAATACCGTCCAATCCGTAAAAGAAATCATTAGCCCAATGTCGGCGCCGATACTCTCCATCGGTGATTACATTGAGCCCGGCAGCTTTCTGGCGGCTTACAAGCCCTGATACACATTCATCTTCGATTGTGCGCAACTGTTGACTGTCAATAATGCCGGAAGCGTGTTGCGCCCGCGCTTCCTTTATACGTTCAGGCAGGATGAAGCTGCCCACAATCTCGGCGTGACTCGACGCCAAATTAAAATTATGAAAAGTTTTTTCCATGACAAAATTAATGTTTGCCAGTTGAAAAAATATTTTCGCATCGCATGTCTAACCCACGAGAATCACACGACCTTTAAGAAAAGGCAGGTCTTCTGACTTATTCCGGAGTGGCAAATCCTTCCCAAATGTCGATTCATCCAGTGGATATATCTCACCATCCATTGATGGAACTTACAGCAGCGGGACTGTCCGGGATTTTCACCCGGTTCCCTATTAATGCCTGTCAAGGCAACCTTTTCTGGGTGCAAAATTATATAATCAGAGAGAAAGCCTCGTCAACTAATAGTAAAATTTAGTTAACGAGGCTTAGATATTATTAACAAAGTATAGCGTCAGGCTCCCATGCAAAACTATTTGCCGCAGCTATAAGCAATCAGCTCACAAGGTCGCGGAGTGGAGTATTTCAGACAGTGACGGATGGGCATGAATTGTCGACGTTATTGCTTCGACCGAAAGCGATGAAGCCATAGCCAAGGCGGCTTCCTGCACGAGGTCGGCAGCGTGGGCACCGCAAACATGGCAACCAAGTATCATGTGAGAGTCACCATCAACAATCAGCTTCAGCATGCCGTCAGTCTCCCCTATCGACTGCGCCTTACCGTTGGCTCGATATAGCGATTTGGTCACCTTATAATTAAGCCCCGATTCTTTGCACTGCTCCTCGGTGAGACCGACCATCGCACATTCCGGAGCCGTAAACGCCACTGCGGGTACAACTCCGAGATTTACACGGTCACCCATTACAGAAGCACCTTGCGCCGACGCCACATGTGCAAGCATCATACGCGCATTAACATCACCGATTGCATATATGCCTGGCACCGAAGTGGCAAAGTCATCATCAACCACGATTGCACCACGATTCACCTCAATGCCTATCTGCCCGGCACCGTCAGGCACTACAGGGCGACGGCCTACAGCCATCAGCACCTCTTCGGCATCAACCGACCCGGGCTTGCCTTTTGCCGTATATTCAACGCGCTTTCCCTCTGAAATCGCCGTGACTTGAGCTCCGGTAATTATCTTCATTCCACCACGGCTAAGCGATGTGTGAAGGCGTTTTGCTATGTCGCGGTCAAAGTTGGGCAATATCTCCTTGCAATATTCCAGCACCGTCACATCGACTCCGAATGCCGACAAGATGCATGCAAATTCCATGCCTATCACACCGCCGCCTATTATGACCATAGATGCCGGAAGCTTACCTGCCGACAATAGCGCGTCGCTGTCAATGGCGAGGGAGGCGCCGGGGATGTCAAGCGAAGCGGGCGACGACCCGGTAGCTATCACAATACGCGGAGCAGTATAGCTTTCACCGTTGACCTCAACTACTTCCGGCGAAATGAAACGCGCCTCTCCGGTTACAATCTCAGCCTTGGAAAGCATCATCGCTACATTTTCACGCAATGTAGCCACAACACTATCCTTACGCTCCACCGCCTTGCTGTAGTCAATCACGGCACTGCTCACATCAACGCCAAACTCAGCCGAGCCGGCAATCATGCGTATCACCTCGGCTGAACGGCATAACGCCTTTGTGGGGATACATCCACGGTTGAGGCATGTACCGCCAAGATGACCGCGCTCAATCACCGTTACAGTAAGCCCCTGCTGCAATGCCCGTGAAGCAACCTCCATGCCTCCGGGACCGCAGCCTATGACTATGATATCACTCTTGTGCATTGTCTGACAATTCTTTATATGTTACTACCGGATGTAGCGCAGCAGCCGTGTCGTCGGGGTGACGTACCGGCGTATTATGGGGCGCCGATTTCACCAGCTCTGGCGATTCGGCAGCTTCACGCGCTATATCGTGCATTACCCTGATGAAATCGTCAAGAGTTTCCTTGCTCTCAGTCTCCGTAGGCTCTATCATGAGCGATTCATGAAACAGCAGCGGGAAATAGATTGTCGGGGCATGATAGCCATGGTCAAGCAGACGCTTTGCCACATTGAGAGTGGTGACTCCGGTAGACTTGTCGGCAAGACCGTCAAATACAAACTCATGCTTGCACACTCCGTCGACAGGAAGGAGATAAGCATCACGCAACGCCTCCTTTACATAATTGGCATTTAATGTGGCAAGACGTCCTACCATCTTGAGTCCTCCCGCGCCTAACGAAAGTATGTAGCTCAGCGCACGCATTGCAACTGCAAAATTACCAAGAGTGCCGGTGACCTGTCCGAGCGCGTCGCCTGAGTATTCGATATCAAGTGTACCGTCAGTCCTCTTCACCACACGCGGATTGGGCAAGAGATGTTCAAGTCCCTTGCGCACACCGACTGGACCTGCTCCCGGACCTCCACCGCCATGAGGAGTGGAAAATGTCTTATGAAGATTGATGTGCATCACGTCAAAACCCATGTCGCCGGGGCGAGAGACGCCCACGAGCGGATTCAGATTGGCACCGTCGTAATATAGCAATGCGCCCGCATCATGCACGAGAGTGGCTATTTCAGGGATATTACGTTCAAATATACCGAGAGTGTTAGGATTGGTCATCATCACCGCCGCCACAGTGTCGTCAAGCAACGGACGCAGGTCGTCGACATCCACAGTGCCATCCTCACGGCTCTTCACTTCGACCACCTTGAGTCCGGCGACAGCGGCGCTTGCAGGATTGGTGCCATGAGCAGAATCGGGCACAATCACCTTTACGCGCTTATCGTCACCCCGCCCGGCATGATAGGCACGTATAATCATAAGCCCCGTCAGCTCTCCGTGGGCACCGGCATACGGATTAAGCGTAAACTCGCTCATTCCTCCTATTTCCGAAAGCATCTGCTGAAGCGTGTAGTATAGCTCCAGGACACCTTGCACCGTGGCAACCGGCTGGTAGGGATGCAGTGATGCAATCACCGGGTCGGCTGCTATCTCCTCGTTGATTTTAGGATTGTATTTCATTGTACATGACCCGAGTGGATAGAAGCCTGTATCGACACCAAAATTATTGGTGCTCATATTGTTATAGTGGCGCACCACTGTGGGCTCGTCAACCTCAGGGAGTTCCGGAGCGTCGCCACGCAGCAACATGGCGGGAAGCTCATCAATCGACGGAGTGCAGCCATTGGAAGGCAACCGATATCCTCCGCGGCCTTTGCGCGAATGTTCAAAAATCAGTTTGCCGTAATATTCTCTATTCATAATCGTAGGTAATGACTTTCGTAGTTAATTATCTTTTACATCGCCCGACAAAGAAGATATGACCTCGACATACCGGTCAAGGTCGGCACGCGACTGCATCTCGGTAACAGCAATCATAATCTCATGGTCGCCAAGTTTAACACCGGGTAAAATCCCGGCAGCGACAGACGCCGCCATTATATCATCCACCTTGTCGACAGTGGTCATTACAAATTCGTTGAGATAGCTTGTGCCGGGATATGTAAGTTCCATCTTTCCGGTAGCGGCGAGACGCTCCGCAAGATAATGGGCACCGGCGTAACCCAAGCGGTTAACCTCCTTCAGCCCCTTGGCTCCGAGCAACGACAGATACACGCTGACAAACAGAGCCATCAACCCCTGATTAGAACAGATATTGCTTGTCGCCTTCTCCCTGCGTATATGCTGTTCACGCGCCTGCAAGGTAAGCACAAACACTCGCTTACCGCTATCATCTACCGTAGCCCCGACGATACGCCCCGGCATCTTCCTCATCAATGACTTGACGGCACACAGATATCCGAGATACGGACCGCCGAAATTAAGCGGCATACCGAGCGACTGCGCATCGCCGGCTGCGATATCGGCGCCCCACTCTCCCGGCGACTTTATCGCGCCGAGAGCCGACGCCGGGGAGTTCATTACCAGAAGTGCCTTCGCGCCATGGACAGCATCGGCAACACCAGAGAAATCCTCAAGTATGCCGAAACGGTTGGGCGAAGCCACAATCACTCCAGCCACATCACCCTCGGCAAGCATCTCGTCAAGATGCTGACGCGAAGTAGCTCCATAACATTCAGGAATAAGGTCAAGCCTTACGCCGTGGTAACGGGCATAGGTGGCTATCACAGCCTTCACCTGCGGAAGCACGGTGTCAGATATAAGCACACGGTTGCGCTTGCGGGATGCAGCCACGGTCATGAGCATCGCCTCGGCTGTTGCCGTAGCACCATCATACATGGAGGCATTTGACACATCAAGCCCGGTAAGCGACGCCATCATAGACTGGTATTCAAATATGTATTGAAGCGTACCCTGTGAAATTTCAGGCTGATAAGGAGTATAAGCGGTAAGAAACTCTGACCGTTGCAGCACCGACTTCACTACGGCTGGAGTATAATGGTCGTAATATCCGGCACCGGCAAAGCATGTGAGCCGGCGGTTGTTATCGGCAAGCGACCGGAAAAAGTCACGCACCTCCTTCTCGCTCATTTCATCGGGAAGGTCGTAGTCACGCTTCAGGAGCAGTTCCTCCGGCACATCGGAGTAAAGTTCATCGAGCGATTTCATGCCACACTTGTCAAGCATGGCAGCGATATCCTCCGGAGTATGGGGCAAATAACGATGTAGCATAGTTCTACACAGGATTATATGACATCACATTATCAATGACAAAGCCCGGCATAGGCGGCTTCATCAAGTAGATCGTCAAGCTCGGCCGGATCATCAATGGTAACCTTTATAATCCAGTTTTCCATAGGGTCTTTGTTGATAAGCCCCGGCTCGTCAACGAGAGCCTCATTCACCTCCTCAACCTTGCCGGTGACTGGTGATATAAGGTCGCTCGCCGCCTTTACGCTTTCAATCGCACCGAAATCTTCTCCGGCTGCCACGTCATCATCTACCTCCGGGAGATCTACATAGACTACATTGCCAAGTTGCTTCTGGGCATAATCGGTAATGCCGACAAATCCTGAAGTGCCTTCTACTCTGATATATTCATGACTGGGGGAATAATAAATCTTGCTCATTTTTATTAGGTATTAATTTTTATAGCTTTTTTTAAAAAATTTCTTCTTAACAACTTTAGCGGGGAAGGTCTTACGGCGTATGCGCACTTCAAGCGGAGTGTCAATCGCACTGTAAGCGACATCAACCAGCGCGAGCGCCACACTCTTGTCGACCGAAATGGCATGATAGCCGGTAGTGACCACTCCTACAGGCTCGCCGTCAACATTAAGCACCTCGTAGCCGTGGCGAGGAATAGCACGGTCGAGCAGCTCTATGCCCACGAGCTTGCGTCGCAAGCCATCTTCCTTCAGCTTCATTACGGCATCCTTGCCGATAAACTCATCCTTGTCGAGTTTTACAAATATGCCGAGTCCAGCCTCCAACGGAGATATGTCGTCGCCAAGTTCGTTTCCATAGAGGGGCAACCCTACTTCAAAACGGAGAGTATCGCGACAGCCGAGTCCACACGGCTCAACCTTTCCGCTTTCTATAAGCTTATCCCACATGTGGTTGACCATACCGGGAGAAGCGTATATCTCAAAACCGTCCTCGCCGGTATATCCTGTGCGGCTCACGATCACGCTTTCACCATCGATGTCGAGCGTCATAAATGTATAGAACGAAAGTCTGGCACAATCAAGCCCGAGCACTCCGGTCATTACCTCCTCTGCAGCCGGACCCTGCACGGCAAGCTCGCCGAGGCAGTCACTCATATTGTCGACCATCACATCATAACCGTCGGCACAAGAGCGTATCCACGCCACATCTTTCTCTATATTTGACGCGTTTATAACGAGGAAGAAATCATCATCGTCACGCTTATAGACGAGCAGGTCATCCACTACGCCGCCGTCGGGATTAAGCATCATCCCGTAAAAACACTTGCCCACAGGGCCAGCTGTCACGTCATTGGTAAAAATGTGATTGACAAACTTCTCCGCATCGGCTCCGGTCACAGACACCTCGCCCATATGAGAGACATCAAACACACCGCAGCCATGACGCACGGCGTTGTGCTCTTCAACTATCCCTTTATACTGTATCGGCATAACAAATCCGCCGAAAGGACTCATCTGCGCTCCGAGAGCCACATGCTTGTCGTAAAGACATGTCCTTTTTTCATTTTCCATTATTATCAGGTATTATAATGTTTAAAAGTTGTTGTCGGTCAAGAGAGGCAACTGCCTCGGAGGGGTCGAGACCGCGAAGCGCCTTTTCCACTTCATCGCGCGAATATGTCACCCCGCGTAACGGCTCTATAATCTTTGTGTCAATATCGCCTACCGGAAAATAATCTCCGGCAAGATTCAAGTCAAGTATCTTGTCGCCTTTCAAGTCAATCTCCACCCAAAATTCACCTGTGCCTTCAATCCGCACAGAATGGCGCCGCGAGCATTGCGGATTCTTACCATAAATCCAGCGGTCGGTAAAATAAGGGCGTGACATTTCCATGATTCGCTCGACATCACCGGCATCAAGGATAATCTCCCCGTCGCATAACGATGTCTTAACGTGGTGTTTAAACTCGTCAATCGACATATCGGTGTGCTCACGCAACACAGTTATATGACTCTTCACCGAGTCCACTCCCTTGGAACGCAGTTTCTCCCCCGACGGGGAAATAGCCGCCGACATATGGGCGATATCAGTGTCATAAAGCATTGTGCCATGCACTATGCTCCTGCCAGGAATATGATAAAACGCATTGCCCGAAACCTTTCTGCCACCTATCGTGACATCGTTTCTGCCACTGCTCATGGCATCAATGCCGATTTCGCGGAGCATCTGTGCGACCCGCTCGGTATAACTTGAAAATGTAGTCACGACATCATCGCTCGACACGATGTAACTGAACATGATATTATCCATGTCGGCATATACACATCCCCCACCGCTTTTACGGCGATAAAAGGCTATGCCGTGGTCACGGCAATATGACAGGTTCACTTCATTGTCGATAAGCTGGTTTCTGCCGAAAATCACGGTAGGCTCTACCTGCCACATAAAAAACAATTCATCCGGGAAGCGGCGAGCCACATATTCCTCCATCGTCAGATAAAAAGGAAGCGGTCGCACGTCATCATCCGGTAAGGAAACGTACTTCATGGCAAACGTGTTTTCTTGGTTAAAGTTAACTTTTCCAAAGATAAATAATGTTTTTGAGATTTTCAATTTTCCCGTCAAAAAAATATCCATGGGAAACAAGGCTTATTAAGAGCTTGTTTAATAATAAAGAAAATCCGGATACGCTCGCGCGCCGCCGGATTTCAAACCTATGATTCACTTATTTGTTGTTGCTTCGTTATTTACAAGTTAATATCACTTTTCCAGTCGCCTGCCGGTAACCGTAAAAACAGATTCGGAAATTAATTCGGAATGTCTTTCATCGGCATTGGACAGGCACAATACAAATATAGCCCCTGTGTTTTAATAATGCAAACACAAAGGCTAAATTTAACTAATATTAACCAAATTTTCATTTAGTGCCAAGCTCCTTGATAGCCCCTGTAACAGGATTAAGAAGCATATAAGCCGGCGCTTTCTTGTCGGTAAACATTTTGGGATCAAGACCGAATACTATGCCATATTGACCGGCATCCACGCTGCCCTCCCAATAAGTCTTGCCATTATAGTCAATCTCCAAAGAGGCTGTACCGGGTATACAGTATGCCACACCTCCCTTTGGGAATGCCTTTTCTTCGCCTTTTTCGTTGACGGGCATTTTTCCACGCTCAGTCACATTAAGGGTAAGCAACACGGGGTCGCCCGAAAGGTCGGAAGCGTCAACAATGCCGTCAAGAGCGGAGATACGCGCGATTACATGATTTTTAACCGCATCGCTGGGCACATATGTAAATGTGCGTACAGCCGTCGAATGCTGTTCTGTACCTACAAACATAGCGGTAAGAGCCGCTTCCTGCGCGGCAATCTGATCCATCACAAGCTGCATCGCCACACCATCAGGCGGCATTTGGTCGGCCTGACCGGTGATAAGGTCATTACGGCTCTGGCGCAACTCATATATGCGCTGAGCGGCAAGCTCTGCACGCTTTGCCGACGACTGGCTTTGCAACATCTCTTCGCTTACTACCTGACGTGCGGCAGATGTCTCCAACGGAGTAGGCTCTGCCTTGACAGGCTTGGGTAGCACGGGCGACTCAGGCACTTCCACATCTTCATAGTTGATGGAAAGCGGCAGATTGTTTTCATCCATTATAAGGAATGGGGAGAAGCCGCCCTTAAACTCCATAAGATACCTACGGTCATCATCTGCCACACCACGTGCATTGACCACGACCTGCTTCACCGACCATGACTCCGACGGCTCCGTGACAGGATTGTCTACGTTAAGATATTTCTTTGCGTATTTATAAAATTCACCGGGTTTCTTCACTACGCGTTCAGCCTCGACAGTAATGTCGAGCACGGTTACCGGCAGGGAATATACAAGCCCGTAGTCATTAGCCTTGGTAGCAGTAAATTTCTGTGTTGTCTGCGCAGTGACCGCCGAAGTGGCAATCATGGAGCATGCAAGCATTAATACAGTTTTTTTCATAATCGGGAATTTATCATTTACTGTAGTTGATTATTTCATTATGTCACGCAACGCCACGCCTACGCTATCGGCAATATCAGAAGCAAGCACTCCATATTCGCCATGCAGCCCTGCGGCAAGCGTTCCGGCGTAACCGTGTATATATGCGCCGAGTGTCGCGGCAAGGTCGGAAGAATATCCCTGGGCGAGCAGACCGGCTATGATACCGGTAAGCACATCTCCACTGCCGGGAGTGGCAAGCGCAGGTGAACCGCTTGCCGTAAAAAACAACCGGTGGTCGGGGCGCACAATAGTAGTGTAATGCCCCTTCAGCAAGATTACAATATTATAGGTCTGTGCCTTCTGCATCGCTGTCATTATGCGCGCCTCATGGGACATATGTTCTCCGAAAAGACGGTCAAATTCTCCGGCGTGAGGGGTAATCACCGACATCGGAGGTATCATGTCGAGTATCATGGGACGCTGAGCTATGCAGTTCAAGCCATCGGCATCGATAAGAAGCGGCTTGGTCGAATGATTGACAAATGTCTCCACCGCCCTGACTGTAAGGTCGTGGGTACCCATGCCCGGACCGAGAGCTATGGCGTCATACTCATGACGCAGATTAATCTCGGTGATACCGCTGTCATTGTGGTCGACCTGAACCATCGCCTCAGGCACGGCTGTCTGCATGACGGTGAATCCGCAACGAGGCACATGAACCGTAAGCTTTCCGACACCTGCGCGTAATGCTCCACGTGCAGCAAGCTGAGCAGCGCCGAGCATACCGAAGCTGCCGCCCACAATCATCGCCGAACCATAGTCGGCTTTTGACGAAAATTCGCCTCTGGGATGGAGCAACCGGCGCGCATCATGCTTTTCAAGCAAGAAATATTGTGTTGTCGTATTTTTGATTTCAGAAGAGCTAAGCCCGATGTCAAGCACCTTCCACTCGCCAAGAAACTCGGCATTATCCGCTATGAAGAACGACAGTCGCGGAAATTGCACGGCAAGTGTAAGATCGGCATGAATGATGTTACGGCGCAGATTGTCTTCATTCCATTCAGCGAAAAGACCCGAAGGTACATCTATGGACACAATCTTTGCCTTGGAATTATTTATATAGTCGACAAGCGAGCGGAAACCACCCGTAAGCGCCTCCCTCAGCCCGGAGCCGAAAAGTCCGTCGATAACCACCGACCCCGGAGTTATCACCGGAGGAGTAAAATCGCCCGTCACCTCCATAAAGTTGACGTCGCCCAGTTCAAGCAGGCGCTTTCGTGCATAGGCACATCCTTCGCTGAGACGGTTGAACACATTGAAAAGCAGTGTCTCCACCGTATAGCCACGCTCAATCAGCATACGCGCCACCACGAGTGCATCGGCTCCATTGTTACCATGGCCGGCAAATACCCATACTTTTTTATCCTGACGCCACCGGGAAGTAATCTCCGCAGTCATCGCGGAAGCAGCACGCTCAATAAGCTCGGTTGACGCCACACCCTCTTTCTCTATTGTATATTGCTCGATAGCTCTTATCTGTTCGTTTGTAAATATTTTCATCTCCGATAAAGAATATTTAAATGGCTCATGAGAAGCCAGCCACAAATTTACAAAAATATATGGCGAGAAATGGCAAAAAATGCGTAAATTTGCGCAAACAAAAAGAACAATGGATAAAGTGACCTACAACGGCTTGACATTTGAGCCATATATCACTCATGAAACTATACAGTGTCGCATCAAGGAGATAGCGGCACAAATCAACCAGGATTATGCCGGCAAACAGCCGCTTTTCCTTTGTGTGCTTACCGGAGCATTTCCATTTGCAGCCGACCTGTTCCGGTCGGTCGACATCGATGCCGAGATTTCTTTCATTCGCCTTAAAAGCTATGAAGGCACCTCTACATCGGGCAAAGTAAAGGAAGTGATGGGTCTTACCGAAGATCTCACAGGCAGAGACATCATCATCATCGAGGATATCATAGACACAGGCACAACCATAAAGAAACTCACCGAGGACCTTCAGGCAAAGAATCCCGCCTCGATAAAAGTGGCGACCCTGCTGCTGAAACCTGAATCGCTCCAACATAAGCTCACGCCCGACTATGTAGGATTCACGATCGAGCCTAAATTCATAATCGGCTTTGGTCTTGACCTTGACGGACTTGCCCGCAACCTGCGTGACATATACCAGCTGAAGCAGGAATCATAATTGTAACCTATGTTTTTTCTCAACATAAGAATTGAGATTATCTATTCAATATATTTTTAATTCTTGTCATGTTTAATATTGTAATTTTCGGTGCCCCCGGGAGTGGAAAAGGCACCCAAAGTGAACGTCTTATCGACGAATACGGATTGTATCACATTTCAACAGGAGAAGTGCTCCGCGACCATATCGCACGCGGCACCGACCTTGGCAAAATTGCCGAAACCTATATTTCACAAGGGCAACTTATCCCCGACGACCTGATGGTGGATATTCTCGCTCATGTGCTTGACAACAACCCGGAAACTTCCAAAGGAGTGATTTTTGACGGATTTCCCCGTACAATCCCCCAGGCAAAGGCATTGAAAAAGATGCTTGCCGACCGTAATTCCAAAGTACATGCGGTTGTAGGTCTTGAGGTCGACGACAAGGAGCTGGTGGACCGTCTTATCAAACGCGGTCAGGAGTCAGGACGCAGCGACGACAATCTCGACACAATCAACCGTCGTCTTGAGGTATATCACAACCAGACTTCACCCCTCCGCGAGTATTATCAGAATGAGGGCAAATATCACGCCATCCCCGGAAGCGGCAAGGTTGACGAGATATTTGACACCATCAAGACCTCACTCAGCAAGGTACAGGAATAATCCTTTAATCATGGAAGAAAGCCCCGTAAACTCCGCCATATCCGGCATATATTCAGCCTTGTCACGCAATGAACTTGTGGAAGCGTCGATGCTTGCCGAAGAGGTGTTGGGTGATATCTTCCGTCAATGGCAAAAGCATAAGGGCGACAGCGAGGCATGTGAACTCGTTGCCGCCACTTGTGCATATGTCGCCGTGATGACAGCCATGCAGCGCCACCAGGAAGCATACGCCGCCTGCATGACAGCATTTGCCTACACGGCACCTTTCCATGTAGACCCGGCCGGACTGCTTGCGCTCAGTCTCATGACATGGAACATACTTGAACACACACTTAACTCGACACAACCTGCCGACAACGCCATCGCACGCGAGCATGTCGCCTCCATCACCTCCTGTCTGGGAAGCCTGATGTACCGGTATTATTACGCTACCGGAAATGACAATCCCGATGACCCCGCGCTTCCCGACGCTTATCAGGCGCTGCGCGTAATCACCGGGCTCGTCAACATAGACCCCGCTCTATCTGACACCACAAAAGCAATAAGCGAGCTTCTGCGTCACAGTGAAGCGATAGGGTTGATTCAATAACAACTATTTTTTCAGATTATCCATAATCCACCGGTAGTGACCGCGCTCGGTCTCTTCTGATGTCCAATGTTCATTTACCGGTGTAAGCAGACTCTCCTTGACCGAAGGGATGACATTGTAGACAATATAACTTGTCGACGGAGGACAAGTATTATCATTGTAGCCCCATGTCATTCTGACAGGGCACTTCAGGTTGCGGGCAAAGTTAACCACGTCGTAATACTGATATGTGCGCAACAACTCCGGAGTGGCAAGCGACAGGTCTTTACGTATATGATGGGGATAGCCGCCGGCATGTCCGGTGACATAGCGCGACATTTCGGACAACGCAGGATGGTTAGCCACACATCCGTTGACACGCTCGTCAAGCATGGCAGTCGTTATGGCAAGCGCCCCTCCCTGACTTCCTCCTTGCGTGAAGAGGTTCTTACCATCCCACTGGGGAAGCGACGTGAGCAGGTCAAGGAAACGGCGGCAACCGAGATACACATCTTTCATATAAAAAGAGTCGCGGTTTTCCACACCGGTCATAAGATATTCGCCTATCTCCTTGCGATGAGCGGCAAACTGCTCCTCTGTAAGCTCGGGATGAAGCCCGTGAATCTCTATTTCAAGGCGTATCACCCCACCCTCGCCATAATAGCGGTGGCGCATAGGGTCCTTGATTGTCTTGACTCCGGCACCCGGAGGTGTCATGACAGCGGGATAACGGCCATCACCCTTCGGGATAAACAGATAGCCGTACATGGCTCTTCCTTCAGGGTTGAGCTGAAGCTTGACAAGACTACACGACATCTTGTCGGTAGAATATTTCTCAACAGGCTCGGAGGTATAGGTGAGTGGAAATTGCTTATCCTTCTCCACGGCATCACGCCAATATTGCAGGAAGTCATCGGGCTGCTCCGTGTAAGGGGTCATTCTCTCCGGTGAAAATCCGACCTTGACATGATGAGACGAGCGCGCTCCGTCAATGATGGCGGTGAGGCGCAAATCGCGAAAACCCGGCTCGGTCATAGTGCCGATGTCAATTCGTGCCTTGCCTCTGTTAATCATAATGGTTCCGGTAGTATCAGCCGGCATTTCATCCTCGCCAATGGCATAATCGACCGAAAGCGAGTCAACAGGTACACCGTAATGATAAAGTTGAATGTCAATCACGGCATTTTCACCGGTCTCATACAGCCAATCGGAATGGTCGGGCACGGTGACCCACAACATGTCATCGCGATAAGGGTAATTCTCAGCAAAGGCAACTCCGGCAACAAACAGGCACGAAATTAGCGATAATGATTTCAATGGATTCATGGTCAAAAGATTACTATTGATTCAAACTACAAAAACATAAGGACATGCAACCACGTGCATGTCCTTACGTATGATATAATTCTAATTAAAATAGATAAGCTGCTGTAATAGTCCAGAAGCGGTCCTTACCTTTTAAATCTACCGAGTCAAATTCAGAATCAACATATTTCACAGCATTGTTGATACCGAAACCGTAGCTTGCAGCAACCTGTACATGCTTGAGAAGCTCGACACCAAGACCGAAGTTCCATGAAACGTCACACTTCTTGCGCTTCATATCCTCGATAGTGCTCTTGCTGCAAAGGAAATCAAACTCAGGACCTGTAGTAAGGAACGGAGTGATGATGTGACCCACCGCAGGGATACCGATTTTCCACTTCAAGTTGATGGGAACACCGATATAGTTACGATTGTTCTTTTCAACAATAGTCTCGCCATCGGCAATCCACTTGTTGACGCCCTCGCGACGCACATACATCACAGATGCATCAACGCCGATACCGATGATGGGCACAGTGAACTCAGCCATAAGACCTCCGGTGAAACCGGTGCGGTTTTCTGCGTCAAAAACCTTGTTGTCGAGATGAAGCTGGTTGACGGTAATACCTACACGTGGACCGATGTGAAACTGTGCGGCAGCCGGGATAGACATACCTGCTACCATTACGATAGCCAATAAAAGAGTCTTAATAGTCTTCATAATACAAATTAAATTGATTATAATTGATGATTATAATAAGTGTCATTCTAAACAATGACACGACCGCCCACGCAAAAGCGGGCGATCGCGCCATGATAAATCGTGATGGTTTCTAACAGCAGAAAGCCGTGCTTTCAATTAGTTAAGCTTGTTAGAAATCTCAGCCCCCGGTTTAAACTTGACAACCTTGCGAGCGGGAATATCGATTGTTTCTTTTGTGCGCGGGTTGATACCTGTACGGGCAGCCTTCTCGCTTACAGAGAAAGTACCGAAACCAATAAGTGCTACTTTGTCATTGTTTTCCAATGCGCCGGCAATAGCTTCAAGGCATGCGTCAAGGGCGTTTTTTGCATCTACTTTTGTCAGGTTTGCCTTTTCAGCAATTGCATTGACGAGGTCTGTTTTATTCATAACTGTGTTTTTAAAATAGATTTACGTTGCGTTAATTGACACAAATATAGATGTAAATTTTTAAATAAAAGTAATTTTCTTAAAAAAAATGCGAAAATTCTTTTGAAAAGCATTCAAAAGATATAGAAAGGGGCAAATAACAGGATATTTTGAGTAAATTTGCACCCGTTAAATAACCAAATTAAGATAGATAAATGATACGAAACAGCGGCTCATTTTTCAGTGCGATACCTCCGGTAACAAAAAATCTTATCATCATCAATTTCATTGTATGGCTGGCGATGATGCTGATGCCGAAGAGTATCGGAGCCAATTTCACCGAGTATGGCGGACTTCACTATATCGGGGCGTCAGACTTTAATATCGCCCAGATAATAACATACATGTTCATCCATTCGACCAACGGAATTGCCCACCTCTTTTTCAACATGTTTACCCTCTTCATGTTTGGTATCACGCTTGAAAGAGTGCTTGGCGGAAAACGCTTCCTTTTTTATTATCTGTCATGCGGCATAGGCGCGGCGATAATCCAGGAAGCTACGTGGGCGATGATGATTAATTCATTTGTATCCGACAATCTTGAGATGACGATAGCCAATTTTGCCCACGCCAATCGCCTGAGCATGGAGCAGGCTTATCAATATATCAGCGCCTCACAGCTTGCCTCGCTGAGATTGCAGATTGAAAACGCGCTTGTCACCGTAGGAGCCTCAGGTGCTATTTATGGTGTGCTTCTCGCATTCGGCATGATTTTCCCCAACCGTCCGCTCTACCTCATGTTTGTGCCTATACCGATTAAGGCAAAATGGATGGTGATAGGCTACGGACTTATCGAGCTTGCACTCGGACTCGGAGCGGCAAAAGATGGTGTGGCACACTTCGCTCACCTCGGCGGCATGATATTCGGAGTATTAATGATACTTTACTGGAAGCATAAAGGCATAATCAACAAAAATGGGTATTATTGATAAACTGAAATATCAGTGGAAAACAGGGTCAATGCTGGTGAAACTGGTTTTCATCAACATCGCCGTGTTCATACTGCTCCACCTGGTCACACTCATAATGATGTTTGCAGGTGTCGATGCCGGGAGTGTACTCGCTGAAGTAGAGCTGCCTTCTTCCGTGGAGGCTCTGCTGCGCCGCCCCTGGACACTGGTTACCTACATGTTTGCGCAATACGACCTGTTTCATATATTGTTCAACATGTTATGGCTCTACTGGTTTGGCGTCATCTTCCTGCTTGCCGACACATCAAAGCGCATGCTCGCCCTCTACATATACTGCGGACTCGGAGGCGCGCTGCTGTTCATGGCATATTATAATGCAATGAACATGTACGGGCTGCTTATAGGCTCCTCGGCGTCAGTGATAGGCATAGTGACAGCTACGGCAATAAGACACCCCGATTACAAAATGGGGCTTCTTTTCATAGGCGAGATTTCGCTTAAATGGCTTGCGGTAATCACTATCGCAATCGACATGTTCAGCATAGGTGGCAGCAACGCAGGCGGTCATGTGGCACACATAGGCGGCGCGCTCACCGGTGCGCTCTATGCCGTGGCACAGAAAAAAGGAGTCGACATAACGCGTCCCTTTAATGCCCTGATTGACGGCATTGTCAACCTGTGGCGTTATATATCCACTCCACGCAAAAAAGCGGCACCACGCAAGCAGAATGCAAAAAAGGCTCAGACCACAGAAAGCCGTGTAGCCGATGAATCGACCCTTGACGAGATACTTGACAAAGTAAAGAAGTCGGGTTACGGCGCACTCTCAAAGGAAGAAAAGCAAAAATTGTTTGATATAAGCAGAAAAATCAAGTAATGAACCGTGTATTGCACATAGGGAAGATGACATTCCGCGGGATATGGCTGTCGATTAATGTATTCGTGGGCATAACCACGGCGATTTCGGCATATTGCGGATATATTGACCCCGACAAAATGGCAATAGCGCAGGTATTGAATATGCTTTACCCCGGGTGGGTGTTGCTCTCCGTGCTGCTCATTATCGCCGACCTTTTCCTGTATCGCAAAAGCGCATGGATTGCAGCTGCCGGAATATTGGTCGGCATAGGTCCGATACTTGACTTTTTCCCATTGAACATCAAGACCGGGAAACTCACTGCCGATGAATCGGGGCGCACATTCACGGTGCTTACCTACAACACCTATGGATTTGCCGACAATCAGGACATACACCCCGATTGGGGAAACCGCACGCTATCCAATATCCTTGCCGTGGACGCCGACATAGTGTGTATCCAGGAGGGCAACAATATCACCGGTAAAAAACATGGTGTCGGCTCAAGAGAACAGCGTGACTCCGTTCGTACCCGCTATCCTTATATCATAGACACTCCGGAACTTGCCAATGAAATATTGCTTTCCAAATATCCTGCACGTCTAATTCCGACGCCACAACCTGAATGGGGCACCGGAAAATATGCAGCATATATACTTGATGTCGAAGGCAATGAGCTGCTGGTAATAAACTGCCATCTGCAATCGATTGGGCTCACCCCGGACGACAAGGAAGCTTACCGCGAGCTTACCGACAAGGAGCTTCGACCTACCCGCAAAGAGCTTTCCCAGGTTAAGAGCGACGTGATGCCGAAATTGTTGAGCGCGTTCAAGATTCGCGGGCAGCAGGCACGTCATATAAAGCAGTTTATCGACAGCATGAATATGAAAAATGTAGTGCTGACCGGCGATTTCAACGATGTGGCGGGAAGCTACGCCTATCGCACCATAAGGAGCTGCGGACTGAAAGACGCCTATGCGCAGTCAGGTTTCGGACCGACAATCACATACAACGCGAGCCGATTCTATTTTCATATCGACCAGATATTTTACCGTGGTGACTTGCGGTCATTGTCGATAGCGAGAGGCAAATCGCGCAGTTCCGACCACTACCCTGTTTTCGCTACTTTCCTATGGGAAAAGAATCAGGAAGAATAAAATGAACTTACCAATAATTAAAACCAGATAATCAATCACATTATATCAGTAAAACGCCAATGAACCATCATTTTCTAAAATTCGCGGCGGCAGCCCTGATTATCACAGGTAGCGCTGCAACACAATCTTGCAAGATGGAAAAAGAACATCAGAATCCATTTATCAGCGAGTATGACACCCCTTACGGCATACCGCCATTTGACAAAATCACTTACGATGACTACATCCCCGCCCTTAAAGCCGGCATCGAGCAGCAGAAGGAAGCAGTGGAGGCTATCGTAAACAATCCGGCTGCTCCTACGCTGGAAAATACGATTGTGGCACTTGACCACAGCGGTCCGATACTGGAAAGAGTATGCAATGTGTTTTTTAATCTCGACGAGTCTAATTCCACTCCGGAAATGACTAAAATCGGAGAAGAATTTTATCCGCTATACTCAGCTCACACCGACGAGATTTCGATGAATCCGAAACTTTTTGAGCGCGTAAAAGCCTTGTATGACAATCGCGACCAGATGGACTATACCACAGCGCAGCGACTCATGATAGAGAAGTCATATGAAAGCTTTGTACGTAACGGCGCTCTCCTCGACGATGCGAAGAAGGAAGAACTTAAAAACATCAACGGCAAACTCGCCGACCTGTATCAAAAATTTAACAAGAATCTACTGAGTGCAACAAATGCGTTTGAACTTGTTGTAGATGACGAGTCGCAACTTTCAGGTCTGCCCGCGACAAGCATTGCCGTGGCTGCGGAAGAGGCAAAGACCCGCGGCAAAGAAGGCAAGTGGGTGTTTACACTTCATGCGCCGAGCCGTCTGCCGTTGCTCCAGTATGCCGATAACCGCGACCTGCGCGAAAAGATGTATAAAGGCTACACCACCCTCGCATCGTCGGGCGAATACAACAACTATCCCGTGATAGCCGACATACTCAAGGCTCGCGTAGAGAAAGCCAAATTGCTCGGCTTCGACAATTATGCTTCTTATATGACCGCCAATGTCATGGCAAAGAACGTGGACAATGCCGAAGAGCTGCTTATGCAAATATGGAAGCCCGCAATCGCGCGTGTAAGCGAAGAAGTGGCTGAAATGCAGGCACTGAGCAACAAGGAAGGCAACAACTTCACCATCGAGCCGTGGGATTATTACTATTATGCCGAGAAAGTACGCAAAGACAAGTACAATCTTGATGAAGACGAGGTGCGTCAGTACTTCCATGTTGACAGTGTGCGCAACGGAGTGTTTGAAATGGCACGCCGCCTCTACGGCGTCACCTTCACCGAGATGCCCGATGCACCTAAATACGACCCCGAGGTCACTGTATATGATGTAAAAGATGAGGCAGGCAATCACGTAGCCGTATTCATGACCGACTATTTCACCCGCGCCAGCAAACGTCAGGGTGCGTGGATGAGCGAGTTTAAAGGCTCAGGCTCCGACTATGAGAAGGTTGAGCGCCCTGTGATATTCAATGTATGCAATTTCACCCATCCTACAGCCGACAGTCCCTCGCTTCTTACCCTTGATGAAGTGGAAACAATGTTCCATGAGTTTGGTCACGGACTCCACGGAATGCTTAGCCGTGCAAAATACAAAAGTCAGGCTGGCACTAACGTAGACCGCGACTTCGTTGAGCTTCCCTCACAGATTCATGAACACTGGGCTATGGAACCGGAAATGCTCAAGATGTTTGCCCATCACTATAAGACCGGCGAGGCAATGCCCGACTCTCTTATCGAGAAACTTCAGGCAGCATCGACCCATAACCAGGGCTTCACCACTACCGAGCTTGTAGGCGCCGCTCTTCTTGACCTGCAGTGGGGTCAGCTCACTGACACCACCAGCATTGACGTGGAAGGCTTTGAAAAAGCAGTGGCAGCAAAGCTTAACATGCCCAAGGAGGTACAGTACCGCTACAGCAGCCCCTACTTCAAGCATATCTTCGGCAGCGACGGTTATGCATCAGGTTATTACACTTACCTCTGGGCAGAGGTGCTTGACGCCGATGGATTTGAGCTGTTTAAGGAAAAGGGCATCTTCGATCCGGCTACGGCAAAGTCATTCAAGGAAAATGTACTTGAAGCCGGAGGAAGTGACGACCCGATGGAGCTTTACGTGAAATTCCGTGGCAGAAAACCGACACCGGAAGCGTTGCTCCGCAACCGGGGTCTTATAAACCAGCCTGCCAAACCGGGTAAGCTTAATATTCCGGAAAGCAAATAAAATCGACAAAATGACTGAGCCACAGATTGAGCGCTACCGCAGGCAAATCATGTTGCCGGAAGTAGGCTTGGATGGACAGGAAAAAGTCAACAAGGGTAAAATCCTTGTAATCGGTACCGGGGGGCTTGGCTCCCCGGCTCTGTTCTATCTTGCCGCAGCCGGTGTAGGCACAATTGGTTTAATGGATGATGACACAGTGAACCTGAGCAACCTTAACCGCCAGATACTGCACTTGACCCGCGACATTGACAGGATGAAAACCGAGTCGGCTGCAGAAAAGTTGTCACTTCTCAACCCCGATGTCAAGCTGGAAATATATCCATTCCGATTGACGGCTGAAAACGGCGCGGAGATAATAGCCGACTATGATTTCATAATTGACGCCACAGACAATACCAAGAGCAAATATCTTATCAACGACCTATGTGTGAAAGGAGAAAAGGCGTTTTCCCACGGAGCGATATGCGGGATGCGCGGGCACACATTCACTTATCGTCCAGGCTCTCCATGCTGTAGATGCCTGTTTGGTGTTGACAATGCTCTTGAAGATATAAACAACAGTGTGCCCGTGGGTGTACTTGGTACAATCGCAGGTATCATAGGTGCAATCCAGGCAACAGAGGCAATAAAGTACCTGACAGGCACAGGCGACCTCCTGACAGGGAGGCTAATGTGCTTTGACTCACTCACAATGACCGCGGAGACTATCAAATTCTCACAGCGCAGCCATTGTGTATGTCACAAATAAATATCACTTACCCTATTATATGCCAAAGGGCGGGATGCATCAAATCATCCCGCCCTTTGTTAGATGTCAAATTACTTTTTCAATGGAACTTCCAGCATGACCAAATATGGACTGTCTGGTGCAGTCGCCGGCACAGTATCTACAGCAGCATAACCGGATTCAATCACTTCTGTCTGTTCTGTCTTTGCAACCTTGTCAATTGCGTGCGTGTGTGCAAGCACGGCTAATACTCCGGGGAGAATATATACCATACTGACCAGGATAATTGAAATTCTCTTCATATTAATCTACCTGTTGATTATTTTTCATTCAAAAATATTAATTAAGCACAATCATTATCTATAACAATATTGCGCGTAAACATATAACACGTAATGTAATCAATTGTTCACGTATATTATTCACGAGACAACAAGGGATGTACTGCGATAATTGATAGTTCAATAATGTCATATTCATAATGATGTATATATGTGTGTGTGCGTGCGTGTTCCTTACCTCACTTTTGAAGTTCAAAGGCAAATATATGAACTTTTTTTCATAAAACACAATAATTAGCAAAATATCTATTAAATTATTTCGCTTTACCGCAAATTAACATGTGTAACCCTACTGGCAAAAAGCAAAGGAGGCCGTGCAATACACGACCTCCTTTTTATTAGAGATACTACCTTAACGGCAGGTTATTCAGCGTATTTCTTTACGATAATGCTGGCATTGTGACCGCCGAAACCAAAGGTATTGGAAAGAGCGGCGTTGACAGTGCGCTTCTGAGCCTTATCAAATGTAAAGTTAAGTTTGTAGTCAATCTCTTCATCCATATCTTCCGGATCATGGTTGATTGTAGGAGGAACAATGTCTTCCTGTACAGCCTTCACACAGAAGAGAGCCTCAAGAGCTCCGGTAGCACCAAGAAGGTGTCCGGTCATTGACTTGGTTGAGCTGATGTTAAGATCATAAGCGTGGTCACCAAATACTTCCTTGATAGCCTTGACCTCAGAAAGGTCACCTACAGGAGTTGAAGTACCGTGAGCATTGATATAATCAATCTCTTCAGGCTTCATACCTGCATCATCAAGGGCATTCTTCATCACAAGCTTAGCGCCGAGACCCTCAGGATGAGTAGCAGTAAGGTGATAAGCATCGGCAGACATGCCTCCGCCGACAACCTCTGCATAAATCTTGGCACCACGAGCCTTGGCATGCTCAAGTTCTTCAAGAACGAGTACCGAAGAACCTTCACCTATCACGAAACCGTCGCGTGACTTGCTGAACGGACGTGAAGCGGTAAGCGGGCTCTCATTGCGGGTAGAGAGAGCATGCATGGAGTTGAAACCTCCTACACCTGCGGGGAAAACCGCTGCCTCGGCACCACCCGTAACGATTGCATCGGCCTTTCCGAGACGGATAAGGTTAAATGCATCGATAAGAGCATTGGTAGATGACGCGCAAGCCGACACGACTCCATAGTTGGGTCCGTGGTAGCCATACTGCATAGATACATGACCTGATGCAATATCAGCAATCATCTTAGGGATGAAGAAAGGATTGTATTTCGGTCCCATTTCCTCATGATGCAGCGCATAGTAGCCGGCTTCTTCTTCAAATGTATGAAGACCACCGATACCTGCTGCAATTATGACCCCGACGCGATCTTTATTGATACCCTCTGCATCGAGCTTCGCATCGGCAACAGCCTGATTGGCTGCCACAAGCGCGTACTGAGCATAGAGGTCAAGCTGGCGAAGCTTCTTGCGGTCAAAGTGGTCGGCCGCATTGAAATCTTTCACCTCACACGCAAACTGGGTCTTGAATTTAGAGGCGTCAAAATGAGTAATAGGTCCCGCACCGCTTTTACCCTCAAGCGCGCTTTGCCAAGTAGTGGCAACATCGTTACCGAGGGGATTGACGGTTCCAAGACCCGTTACAACAACTCTCTTTAATTCCATTTAAAAGCGGGAAATAGAGTTATACGTTTTTTAGTTCTTTGATGCTTCGATGTAGTCGATAGCATCCTTTACAGTAGTGATGCCTTCAGCTTTGTCATCGGGAATAGTGATGCCAAATTCTTTCTCAAACTCCATGATGAGCTCTACAGTATCAAGGCTATCAGCACCAAGATCCTTAGTGAATTCTGCATTTTCAGTTACTTCGTTTTCATCAACGCTGAGCTTGTCAGCAATAATAGCCTTTACACGAGATGCAATTTCTGACATAATTATAAAATTTAATTAGTAATGATTTTTCAATTTTGCAGTGCAAAGTAAGTAATTTTAATTGAATTACTAAAACTTTTCATTGCACAAATGTCCGATTTTTGCGCAGTTCGATAAAAAACACCTATTTTTTGTCCTATTTTACGCCATCTTACGGCTGTTTTTACCGATTTTATATACAGGCAAAATATTACAATCTTGTTACATCGCAATGTTTCTTTGAACAACCACAATAGATTTTTGTCATTTCTTAAGAGCAAATGAGGCTCGACAGGCGTTATAGATACATCGCAAATCTTTATAATTTCATCTTATGAATATCAAATTACTCATCGGGATAGTAGCCGCCTCATTCACGCTTGCCACTATGGCATGCAAAAACGGCACTGCCGACAACACTGCGCAAGCCTCTGACAACGGCATAACCGACTTTGAAATCAAACAGACAGTAAAATCACTTGAACGTAATTATATATGTGAAGGTGCCGAAACCTACTACGATGATTCCACCGAGGTCTACAGTACGGTAAGGATAGCCATTGAATGGCCGGAAGTGATGGGAGGTAACGACCTGAAGACATTGAAAGACTCGCTCCTTGCCACCATATTTGACAAACCGGAAGCCACCATCAACGCATCGATGCTAAAAGCGGCTGAAAATCCGGAGGGAGCCGACCTGTTCAAGATGAAGCTTATCGATTCCATACCGACAATGAAACCGGCAATGGTGTATTCGCGTGACATGATAGCCTCCATAATCACGTTCAGCCCAAAGTTCATCTCTTACCAGATAATGACCGCCATCTACAACGGTGGCGCCCACGGCATGGCTGAATCACGTTATATCAACTATGACTTTGCCACAGGAAAGGTGCTCACCTATGACAACGCCTTCAAGCCCGACAGCGAAGCCGAACTTCTCAATGCGATAAAAGACAATCTGATGACACGCTACAACGTATCGTCAATGAAGGAGCTCGACAAGCGCGGAATATTTGCCGACCAGATATATGTAAGCAAGAATTTCTACTTGCAGGGATATGACATCGTGTTTCATTACAATCCTTACGAAATCGCACCTTACAGCGAAGGCAGCATAAACGTAAGAGTGCCTTATTTCCAGATTGAGGAAGCGCTCAACCCTAAAGTGATAACACTGCTTACCGACAACGACTTTTAAAACTCGTAAGGATAGGTAATCTCCTGAAGAAACAAAGGATGTGGGGGCATCGAGGTACCGGCTGCACAGCGGTCCTTTGCCTCCACCACTTTTTTAAAGCCGTCGACATCCATTTTTCCACGACCTACTTCTACAAGTGTCCCGACAACTGCACGTACCATATTGCGCAAAAAGCGGTCAGCCGTAATTACAAACACATGTCGTCCATCGGCAATCTCCCGCCACTCCGCACATGTCACCTTGCATATATTGGTCTTGACATCGGTATGTAGCTTTGCAAATGAAGTGAAATCGTCGACCGACAACAGAATCCTTCCACACTCGTTCATGGCATCGAAGTCGAGTTGAGGCGGCTCCTGCCAGCTATGGGTGTAAAGAAACGGCGACTTGCTGCCATGAGTATAATAATGATATGTGCGCGACGTTGCGTCAAACCTCGCATGAGCATCATCATGCACCGGGCTAATGGAACTGACAGCAATATCCTTCCCGACAAGCGAGTTAAGGCTTGCCATAAGCCGCGCGTCAATCTCACGGTGGGGGGTTTCGAGGTCAAAATGGGCCACCATCATGGCTGCGTTCACACCGGTGTCAGTGCGTCCCGCCCCGGTAATCTTAACCGGGGCGCGGAACACCCGTGACAATCCTTCTTCAAGCACCGACTGCACGCTAACGGCGTTAGGCTGCGACTGCCAGCCGTGAAACGGTGCGCCATTATACGACAGGCGCATGAAATAACGCTGTGCCATCGGCATCAATCTTTTTCAAGATAGGTATAGCCGTAAAGTCCCGAACGGTAGTTGCTGAGGAACTCCCTGCCCTCCTCAGGGCTGATTTTACCTGATTTCATAGATGAAGTAACCCATGTCTCCACGTTACGCACAAGGCGCTTCGGGCTGTACTGCACATAGTCAAGCACCTCGTCGACGGTCTCGCCATAGATAATCTGGTCAATCTCATATCGGTCTTTGTAAACGCTGATATGGACAGCGTTGGTATCGCCAAAAAGATTGTGCATGTCACCAAGTATCTCCTGATAAGCTCCGACCAGGAATACACCAATATAATAAGGCTCATGTTCGCGGAGAGCATGCACAGGGAGTGAGCTTGATGTGCCGTTGCTGGAGATATAGTTGGAGATTTTTCCGTCGGAATCACATGTAATATCCTGCAACACTGCCGTGCGGGTAGGTTTCTCGTCAAGACGCGACACAGGCATTATAGGGAACACCTGGTCTATCGCCCATGAGTCGGGCAACGACTGGAAAAGAGAGAAGTTACAGAAATACTTGTCAGGAAGCATCTTGGCAATCTTGCGCAGCTCTTCCGGAGCATGTTTCAATGTGCCGGCAATCTCCCCTACCTCACGCGCCACCGACCAGAACAGCTTCTCTATCTGCGAGCGGGTCTTTATGTCAAGCAATCCGAGGCTGAAAAGGTCGAGAGCCTCCTCACGTATCTGAAGCGCGTCATGCCAGCTTTCAAAAAGCCGTGGCTGACTAAGCTTGTCCCAGATATCGTAAAGTTCGCGGGCAAGTTCATGGTCGTCAGGACCAATCTCTTGCTTGTCATTCCACTCCGGCAACGAGGTAGTGGCAAGCACGTCAAATATAAGCACCGAGTGGTGGGCCGTAAGCGAACGCCCACTCTCCGTAATAATATTAGGCTGCTTCAGATTGTTTTTCTCACACGCATCGACAATAGCAGAAATAGAGTCGTTGGCATACTCCTGTATCGAATAGTTCATCGAGCTTTCGCTTGAAGAACTACGGGTACCGTCGTAGTCCACGCCGAGACCGCCGCCTATGTCCATGAAGTCGATGTCAAATCCCATCTTGGTCAGCTGCACATAGAATTGCGTTGCCTCACGCAGTGCATTCTTGATACGGCGTATCTTGGTAATCTGGCTGCCGATATGGAAATGTATCAGCTTCAGGCAATGGGTCATCTTATGCTTGGTCAGGAAGTCCAGCGCCTCAAGAAGCTCACTGGAATTAAGTCCAAACTTCGACTGGTCGCCACCCGACTCTTCCCATTTTCCTGACCCGGAGCTTGACAGCTTGATACGTATGCCTATATTGGGCTTTATGCCAAGACGTTTTGCCGACTCGGCAATCATGGCAAGCTCGTTGAGCTTTTCAACAACAAGATATATGCGCCTGCCCATCTTTTGTGCAAGAAGGGCAAGCTCAATATAATCCATATCCTTGTAACCGTTGCAGATAATCAAGGCGTTTTCAGCGATATTTGTAGCAAGCACCGCGTGAAGCTCGGGCTTTGAGCCGGCTTCCAGACCGATATTAAATTTCTTGCCGTGGGAAACAATCTCCTCCACGACCTGACGCATCTGATTAACTTTTATAGGATAAATTATGAAATTTTCAGCCTGATAATTGTATTCTGCAGCGGCAGCCTTGAAACAGCGTGAGATTTTCTCCACGCGATTGTCAAGGATATCGGGAAATCGCAAAAGCACCGGCGCGGCTACGTCGCGCACTTGCAATTCATCAAGCACCTCCTTAAGGTCAACAGAAGCATAGCCCTCGCGGGGAGTGACGATTACGTGTCCTTTATCGTTGATGGAGAAATACTTAAGTCCCCATCCGTTGATATTGTACAGCTCAGCGCTGTCATCAATACGCCATTTTCTCATCGGCTGAAAAATTCTATAATTATACAATTTTTATTTAATCGGGCACAAAGATAACTACTTTCGGCTAATCTGCGAAATTACGCGTCGTCAATCATCATAAATCGACGACAGAAATTTCTGTCATGCCCGGCTTAAATATCTTTCCTTTCTTAACACCGGGGGTGCCATAATGTTTCCACTCGATGTTGTCCCAGTCAATACGGTCGGTTGACTGGGCAGGAGCCACGTGAGGTATGACAGCACCGTCGCGCACGAGAATCACGCAACGCAGTTCTCCGTCGGCCTTGATATTACGCCAGCCCGGGGCATAGCGTTTTCCGCTTTGGTAATCAATCCAGTCGGCATCGCCGGGAAGATATACGGCACGCGAGTCAACATTTTCAAAGAGAGGGGCAACCATGATTTGAGAGCCAAACATATATTGGTCGTCCACGCTCCATGCACCCGGGTCATCGGGGAATTCCACCAACAGCGCACGGAACATCGGCAATCCGGTCTCGGTACACTCTTTAGCCTCGGTATAGACATAAGGCATAAGCGCATACTTCAGCTCGGCGCATTTACGGAAATAATCAGTAAACTCCTTGTTGTCATACAGCCACGGCTCTGTAGGAGGCGCCCCATGAGCACGGCTGTGAGATGTAAGGAAACCCATCGGGAGCCAGCGGCGGTAAAGCTCCTCGGGAGTGCTTGTAACAAACCCGCCTATATCATTGCTCCAGAAGCAGAAGCCGGAAAGACCGAGCGAAAGCCCGCTTCTTATCGTGCCCTCCATTCCGGTATCGGTGGACGCTGCGTCGCCACCCCAGTGAAGCGGATAGCGCTGGCTTCCTGACCAAGCCGAACGCGCCCATATGATATTTTCGCCATTCACCTTGCGGGTAATGTCGGCGACAGCCTTGTTGTAGCGCACGGGGTATATATTATGTTCATACCATCCTGTCTGCCCGTTGTTATAGACCGCCTCTATCGGTGCAGCCTCGCCAAAATCGACCTTGATGGCTCCCACGCCCATAGAGAGCAGATTGCCAAGCTTCTCCTGATACCACTCTACCGTGGCTGGATTAGTGAAATCAAGCACTGCGTCTTCGTAGGGAAGCGTGCCTCTGCCATTTTTCACGGCAAGACCCTTTTCTACAAGCTCAGGGAAATATTTGTTACCAGGTACAAAGTAAGGGAGCTGCCAGAGACTTATATGGAACCCGTCTTTCTTGAGGTCGGAAATCATCTTGGCAGGATTTTTAAAGCGCTCGGGTGAAAACTCGTAATCACACTGCCAGTCGACATCAAACCATCCTGTATCGAAGTGTATCACGTCGCTCGGAATCTTGTTGGCACGCAGCTGACGAGCCACTTCCCTACCCTCATCTTCAGTAAAATAAGAGATGCGGCTCATCCATGTGCCAAACGACCACAGCGGCGGCATCTCGGGACGTCCCGATAGCGCGGTGTATTCACCCAATATATCTTTAGGATTGCCGAAAAACACAAACAAGTCCATCTCCTCATCGGCCATAAAAAGCTTGTTAGCCCCGATATAGCTGCGACCTACGTCGGCAGTGACAGGAGCAGAAGTGTGCATAAACATTCCGTAGCCCCTGTTACTGAAGAAGAAAGGTATAGGCTTATACATGTCGGGGGTCTCAGGACCCTGCGGGTCGGTGACAAACAGATTAAGCTGCTGTCCCACCTTGTCAAGTGGAGTAGCCGACTCCCCGAAACCATATATACGCTCTCCGGGAGCAAGCGACCATACAGGATTGATGCTGCGCGAATTGTCGCTGCCTCGCTTGATGAAGCTGAACGGGGCAACCTTCACCTGAGTGCTGTCATTGTCGCTCCATACGCGTGTATGGGTAAGCTCCTTTCCTGAAGCATCGCGTAATACAAGACGCCAGGGACAACCCTCTATCTCAAGCGAACCGTAGGGCGACGTATAATATATGTCATCACCGCTACGGGTCACTTTCCATTCCGACCCGTCATACTGCGGTTGACCGGCAAGCATCACTGAAGCAGAATCATCCTCTTTAGGCGTGACCGGCGATGTATAGACGCGTATACGTAACGTGCGCGCATTAACCGGAACCACGGTAAACGACAACCGGGGATTCTGCGGATAAGCCGTGTCGGGAAAATCAAGCGACATCAACGGCTGGTGAAGGTAAGTGTTGGCGTTAAACGCCTGGCGTGGCATAAGCTGCTGGCGCTTCCACTCCACCACACCCGTGCCATCCGACGTATTAAACGACACAAGGCTGTCGGCAAAGAAATATGTATTACTCAGGTCTGAAAAATCACGGCTCATATCCTTTGTCTGTGACAGCAGATAAGCAGAGCCGGCATTACTCTTGGTCTCTCCGTGCATGGTCACGGCGACCGAACAGGCAGCGCAAAATGTAAGGCTGCCGATTAAAAATCGGTTGATTGTCATTGCAAATATGATATTTCCACAAATATAAACATCTTTTTCGGAAAAGAATGCAAACGAGTGTCTAAAATGTCGTATATTTGTCGTTACGAAAAAATATTCCAACAACTAAAGTTATACAACCAACTTAAACATTATGAACAGCAAGCTATGCTATTCGGTAGTATTGGGCACAGCCATGATACTCACAGGCTGCGGCAAGAAGATGAATCAGTTTAAGGCTGACTACTTCACCGTCAATCCCAATCCGCTTGAAGTGGTAGGCGACAAGGTTCCCGCCACTGTGACCGGAAACATCCCCGGTAAATTCTTCGTAAAAAATGCAGAAGTCACCGTGACCCCTTATCTCGAATTTGAAGGCACGGAAGTAGCATCGGCACCCTACACCTTCCAAGGCGAAAAGGTGCGCGGAAACAATCCTGTGGTAAACTACGAATATGGCGGCACAGTGACCATACCCGTACAGTATGCCTACAACCCCGACATGCGCAAAAGCGACCTTTCACTCGCCTTCACCGTGAAGCAGGGCGGAAAGCAGTATGTGCTTCCCCGCGTGAAAGTAGCGACAGGCGTGGTAGCCACTGCGGCACTTGCCGATGTAGGCACCGTCACCCCTGCGATTGCAGCCGACAAATTCCAGCGTGTAATCAACGAGAAATTTGACGCCGACATAAAGTTCCTTATCAACCAGGCAAATATCCGCGATGGAGAGCTTCGCTCGGCTGAAATGCAAAATCTGCACAAAGAGCTTTCAGAGGCTAACGATGACGGACGCCGCGAAATCAAGGAAATCAATGTGACTTCTTACGCTTCGCCCGACGGTGGATTGAAACTTAACACCAAGCTGGCTGAAAATCGTGAGAAAAACACCGTAAACTACGTGGAAGGAAGGCTGAAAAAAGACCATATCAGCGAATTTGGCGAACTTACCGCCGACTTCACCCCGCAGGACTGGGAAGGCTTCAAGAAGCTCGTTGCAGCAAGCAACATCCAGGACAAGGAACTTATACTCAGCGTACTCTCCATGTATAAGGATCCCGAGCAGCGTGAGCGCGAAATCCGCAACCTCTCGTCGGTATTTGACCAGCTCGCTGAAGAAATCCTTCCTCAGCTCCGCTATTCTCGCATCACAGCGTCAATCGACGTAATCGGCAAGAGCGACGAAGAGATCATGAACATCTACAAGCTAAACCCCAAAGGTCTTACCGTCGACGAGCTCCTTTATGCAGCGACTCTTACCGACGACAACGACCAGCGCATCCAGATCTACGACACGGCAGCAAGCATCTACCCCAACGACTATCGCGCATTTAATAACCTCGGTATGTGTCAGTATCTCGACCAGGACTACGATGCAGCGCAGGCTTGCTTCGAGCAGGCAGCAAAGATGGCGCCTGAAAGCGGTGAGGCACAGATGAACCTCGGTCTTGTATCACTCCTGAATAATAATTATAAAGATGCGACAGCCCGCTTCGGCAATGCAGCCGGTGTGCCCGCCCTCGCCGACGCTCTCGGAGTTTACTACATGAAACAGGGCGACTACAACTCGGCAATCCGTGCATTTGGCGACAGCAAGAGCAACAACGCTGCACTTGCCCAGATTCTCAACAAAGACTACAGCAAGGCAAAGACCACCCTCGGCGGTATCGACTATCCCGATGCAACCACTTACTACATCGCTGCCGTACTCGGTGCTCGCACCAACAACAGCGACATGGTATACAATAACCTCCGCGAAGCATTCAAGCTCGACAAAAAGCTTGCCGACCAGGCAAAAACCGACCTCGAATTTTCACGTTTCAATCTCAATAGCCTCTACTAACAGGCAATAACCCGTACTGACCAATGTGCGCAATGATTTGGGGTCATTGCGCACATTTTTTATTGCCATTTAAATAAATTATTTGTAACTTTGCATCACACAAATCAACCCCACGCGGTAATAGCTCAGTTGGTAGAGCATCAGCTTCCCAAGCTGAGGGTCGCGAGTTCGAGCCTCGTTTACCGCTCCGCTGAAAATCTGACAGTTAGCTCCTGCAAGCTGTCAGATTTTTCTTTATCCAACATTCATGAATGGGCGAGACACAGCGACGGTCACGACACCACCAATATCTACATATGCGAGGACATGCGCAAGGTAGACGAAGCCAACCGCCGCGTCATAGACCGGGTGCTTTATGGGAATGGATAAAACAATAGCCGGGCTTCATGAGTCCGGCTATCTATCAATTAGATTAAAGGGAATCTAATTCAGATAATTTGTTACAATACTGATGATATGCTGATACATCTTTCAGGTGCTGAGGAAGCTCTATCCCTAATTTCTGAAAGATTGGCAGGTATTTATTCATTACTGCCTGAATGTCTCCACCAACCATGTCCTTATATCTTAATTTCTTAACATAGTCAAGTTTTAATGCTTTTATTGCTTCATCTTCATAACCGGCAAGGATATGTAAAAATATGTCATCATAGGGAGGTTTGACATTTTTTGAGATTGTCGTGATGTCATCACAGGCTTTCCAAAGTTTGAAAAACAGGATTATCGACAGGATGCTACCTGCCAATGAGACTAAAGCGATTAAAATTTCCATGATTAAAAATTTAGTGGTCAATATTATTTTTTATCGTAATACAAGATGGTAGCGCGAAGCTGCTCGGTGTAATCATAAATGTCATCAAGAGACTTTATTTCGTGCTTTGTCTCTTTCTTGTTTTCATCGAATGTCGAAATATATTTGACTGACTGAGCATTGAAATACATTCTACATATCGGCTTGCGGTTATTATCGTCAAGCAATATGCCAAAATAAGACAATGTGTCGCGGTAATACACTCTGCTGACATCTACTACCGGTCGTAAAATGGCTTTAACGACAAGAAAACTATCCAACTCATATTCAGTGGTCGCCACTCCTGTTTCTTTGTCATAGAACACCACGCCATCCGGCAATACGTCTTCATTCACAGGCTGCGATACGGCTGAATCGGTCACCGCATCCTCATTTGTCTTTATTGCAAGATTAAGCCTGTCAGAAATAGTGTCGTTTACAATCGACATTATGGACTTCTTTATTAGCGGGGTGAATTGGTCAATGACTCTTTGGTTTACGACCCCATCATAAACCTGCTTTGTGAAAAATTTCACAAAATCCGGTGATGGGCAATCAAACTCCTTGCATATCAGATTCCGAAGTTCGGTTGTGTATTTAAGCTCCTGTGCGGTGCTCAGTATGTTTTCTTCATTATAGTACGACTTATGGAACTTCTTAAGCTGTTCTATATCGTTATCGGACATATCGAGTATGTCTATCACAAGGAACGGCTTGTCATCCATTATATTCACCTTTTCAAGGTCGGTATAGAAACGATATTCGATTCCGTTGGTCAACACGCCAAACCGGGCATTAGACGCGACAAAGTATTTTTTTAATTGTGTATCATGAAGATTTAAGTCTTGACCGCAATGCTTGCATTCAATCAAGAGTATGGTCTCGTCATCCTTTTTAATCGCGTAGTCAATCTTCTCTCCTTTTTTCTTCACGAGGTCACAGTCAAGTTCAGGGACTACCTCAAACGGGTTAAACACGTCATATCCCAAAGCCGCAATCATCGGCATTATGAAAGCGTTTTTCGTGGCTTCCTCCGTGGCTACGTTATCTTTTTGTTTTTCGATACGTTCCGCGAGTTGCAATAAGGTGTCTTTAAAATCCATAAGTATATATTTAGGGGGTTATTTGTCTGATAGGTTTTTCGCTTTCTTTAAGCGGTCATAATAGCTATTTATGTCATAGATGGAAAGCAATATGATTCCTTTTTCATCCCTAATACATTCATTTGTCTCCAATGCCTGCATAGCTTTAGTAAAATCCACATATCCAAGTTTTATCGCGTAAGTCGCCCTGCGTTCATTTTCCTTTGTAAATACCTTTATCGCCGTATTTAAAACACGAATCTCATCCTCGTAATTTTTAAATCTGCGATAAAGAATCGGCAGGCGGTCATACGGCAGCTTAACGGGGACTTCCATGGAAACGACCTCTTCATAATGAGTAATTGCCTCCTTTATCATTCCTTTCTTCTCCTCATTGGCTGCGAGCGATATTATATCTCGTGCCTTTTTGAGCTTATTATCAAACTCACATTCTTCCTGGCTCTTTTGAGATTCGATTTCAGCCCACATAGCCGCTCTACGAGCAAGAATTTCTTCTTCGGGAGTGAGCGATTCTTCCTCTAACTGAATTGCATCCAGCAGTCGCTCTATACCGTCGCCATTAATCAAAATCTGGCGAGGTCGCGCCCCCGACGGAGCCCCAACAATCCCGGCATACTCAAGCTGGTCCATGATTTTACCAGAACGAGCATATCCTATCTGAAAATGGCGTTGTATTTTTGATGTAGTTGCGAAATCTTCATTTACTATAAACCTTGCCACATCCTTAAAAAGCGGGTCAGCGTTTTTAATGACTATCTTTTCAATTATACAGACATTAGGTGCATGCATATTTTCATCAATAGCAACATCACTCTCTAACCCCTTTTTCACTTCCTCTGGGCATCGAACGAAACATTCCGTATCATGAGATTCTGCAGCTAATTGGCGCAAGGCATTGTTCTCTTTTTCACATGAAGCTACAATAACCCCAACAAAAAAGGCTGCCACCCAAACGATAATGCATGACCACCATGGAAGAGGTGTTAATACCGGCAGCAAGAATCCTATTGGAATGGCACCCAACAGTATAAAGACCGCAATAGGTGTATCAACTGGAGTCGGGGATTGTTGCCGCATTATACCTTTCTTTTTCATTTTCCCTCCGGCTATTTTTTGACGCATATATATTCCAGTTCCGGGGATACACGCCGAAGCATATACACCACGTTTACTGAAATTCAGTTTAGCGCCACGCGGACCGACAGAGATACTCGGTCCACTCCTACTGAAGTTTATGTTAAAGCCTTTAAAAAGCCTTACTCTTTTACGATAATATATACCCATATACTTGATACTAACAGATAAAGTCACCTTTAATTAATCCCCTTACCGTCTGAGGAGTCTTAAAGCCAACATATTCAGCAAATTTAAGAATACTTAATTTTGAATATTCCACAATTTTATTTATTCGGTTTGCTAATACCATATTATTAATAAAATCTAAAATACATAATACAATATTACATATCACATAGTATCACCTTATCTTTTGCTACGTAAACGCAAACGTAACTTTGCAAATATAACAATTACAATTGAATATATGGCAACACGAGACTTGAAAATCAAAGAGAGACTCCTCCAGTCCACATTTTTTAATAATGTGGAGTAAACGCTTACACGCATGGAGCATAATTGCTGCCTTTGTGATGTTTTTAGCAACAAGTGGACATTTATTTTATGAAGTATTCCGAACTGGAGACTGGATTGACAGCCACAGGAGGCAAAAGCTGACATGCTTAAGGCTTACAAGGAGATTAAAAGCATGCTCCGTGAAGAAGGTAAGACACCGATTGAACTGGAGTCTGTATATCATTACGACATGAAATCATTCTTCGAGTACTTTGATTTCTTCAATGTGTCCAAGGTTGCTCAACGCGCCGGAATCAATCGTAAGTACACTTCAGGAGTCGCCAATGCCGGCGAAAGTCAAACGTTCTGCCGTGCCCTTATGAGGCACGTTTTTTTTGCGCCAACAAATATTAACACACCTGTACGCGATACAGCACATGCCAAGAGTTACCTTGGGATGTGTGTATGTCGTTATATAAGCAAGAGCCGCTGACCATAATGGATAGCGGCTCTCTTTTTAAATACTTTTTTCATGGACAGCCATCTTGTTTATAGACGCTTGACCTCAGAAGAGCGAGATTTATCAGTTTACATTCACCCCGTCAACAGCAGAGTACATGTCGGGCAAATCTTTACTGAAGAAAGTAATGCTGCTGTTGTAGAATTTCATGAAATCCTTTTCTGATGGATGTCCTTTCCAAATGGAATAATAATGTTTGTCATTCTCGTTTGCGCCAACAAACTTATTGCGCCACATCACTACCATGCTTAGATTGCGCCCGGTGGCAGGCGTAAGGATTTGCTTTGTCCAATAATCAGCATCAGAAAACCCTTCTACGCCTGTCTCCGTGACTCCACATGGTTTTAACTTAGAATTTGACAGCTTGCTGATAGTTTTTATATTGGCAGCAAACACAGCAGGACTTAAACCTTGATAACAATCCATTCCGATAAAATCCACATAGTCATCCCCCGGCCAACGATAAAGGAATGCATCCTCGCTTTTTTGGCTGTCAATTTGGGGAGCGATAGCATATATGAATTGATGTACTCCTTTTACGTCTTTCAAGTAGTTTACCGTAAATTTCCATAGAGCAATGTATTCCTCCTCAGTCGTGCAGGTACTGCCCCACCATGCCCAACTTTGTGTATGTTCATGAAAAGGACGGAATATGATTGGCACAAGTTTACCGGAATTGTCTTTAAGATTTAAAACAAATTCCGCAAGACGGTCAAGCCATGAAGTGAATTTCTGTTGAGTGGCAGACCCGTCAGTAAGAATCTCCGACACTACATTATTGCTGGTGTTATCCCAAGCATCGCCACCGGTAAGAGGATTATTCAAATGCGCACAAGCCATGATAACTTCTCCTCGATTGCGAGCTTCGAGAATACAGCAACGGCGTATCGCCGCAGCCTCGACATCAGTATATCTGTCATCCATTAGTTCAGCAAAATCCAAGCTGTAAACACCGGGATAATCACCACATACATCTTTCGTGTCGGACCGACCTTGTTCATTATACCATTTACGACCATACATAAGGTCATCGTGGTGTCCAAACATAAAGCCTTTTTTGCCTATAGCCCAAAGGTTGGAATAAAGAGCCTTTGTCTCAGCTGTCGCCTGTTTATCGACTATGCTAAGCGTAACAGTATTATCCTCCTGTCCGTTACCCTTTGCCGGTTCACCGGGTGTGTCTCCACCACAAGAGAAAATACTTAATCCGAGAAATGCAACGCAAGATGCTTTTAAAAGCGAGTTAAGTTTCATGACATTATTATTTAATCTGAGTCACTAAAATCATTGACAGCGGGGACAACCCGGTAGAAAACCGGTCACCGACTATACCCTGTTCTTCAGGGGCAAGAAATCCATTGTCATCAAGCTGCAAATTGTCTTCTTCATAACGGAAAACGGTGAGACTTTCGTTTTGCTGAGGAAAGCGCACTGATATATCCTTATCTTTATCCCCTTTATTTATTATTGCTATCGAATATTTGCCATCATAGTTGGCTGCACAAGCAAATATATCGGGGTCTTCTTTATAATCAATTTTCACAATATCACATCCACGAGGGAAATAACGGCACATAAGAGACCAGGAATAGAACCACGGTCTTATATCTTCTTGTGACGGGTCATTGAACACCTCTTCACCAAGAATATTCCACATACCCCACAGTTTGATATCTTCCGGCTTACCGGAATCGCCCTGAGAGTGCATGGCATCGTCAAGCATCCACGCCGCCACGCCTGAAAAACCGCAGTTCATCACCTCCGTGGCGAGAATCGCCATGTCTATGCCATAAAAATAATCATAGACGAGCATGTTACAATCACTGCCTTTTGTAAATGGATGGCCTTCCACCCGCCGGTTGTATTCTTTCATAAGGAGAGAATCTGCCTCGCGCCAATACTTATATCCCGCTTCGCCAAGCACAATCTGCTTCCCTTCAGGTATTAGTGACTTATATTCAGAAAGTAATCCTGAATAATTTCCTGATAATACTTCCGCTTGACCGGGATAAGCGTGAATATCATATAGCCCTATGATTGAATCGACATTTTTTACAGTCTCGACAAGCCAGCCGGCGGTATTTAATTCTGAATTTTTATTATGATAATCAGCTACAACATCAGGTCCGGCAAGTTTAACTTTTTCAATGAGCCCCGGATATTGTTCCATCTTTGTGTGAAATTTCTTTGCCATCGAACACCAAAGCTCAAAATCACCATTTGTAGAAGCCCAGTCGCCATCAGGTTCATTAAAAATCACAAAGTACTTGATACAAGAAAAACCCTTTTCAACCACGAGCATATTGAGGTAGTCCACTGCCATATCAACCCATTTGGGGTCGTTTTTCATATCCCATACGGGAGGATTGTATTCTCCGTAGATAACAGTTATGTCATTGTCGGTACAATACTGCAAGAGCTTGCAGAGGGATTCAGTGTTGGCTTTCTTATCATATTTGCCGGTCGTAGTATCATAATAACGAAAAGGACTATTAATCATGCAACGCACATATTGAGGGCGCATATAATCCAGACGGCTAAACAATTTAGCCCAATCATCGTCAGATACGGGCGCTCCCCAGCTATCTGCCTCGTCATAAGGATCCCACTCAACCCCATTGCCAATGTAAGAGGGATTAACCACATTATCTGTCACGACAAAATCCAGCACCTCGGAAGAGGAACATGATAGCGTCATTGCGGCAAATATTGCCGAATAAATTAATTGAGGAATTTTCATATTTAAGTAACGCTTAAAAAATTTAGTTTATATATTTCAGTAACCTTGCGGGCTGACATATACTTATTTGTCTTTTCGATGACTTCCCGGCGATCAATCAGTCATGTAGCCACTCCTCTTTTCCATCCGAAAAATCTCTCACAAATACTTCATGATTATATATCAGCTAATTTTCGCGAGTTACCTATATGATATTGCTTATAATTATCAATGAATTTGCCGGGATATTTATAACCTCATCCAATCCAGGAAAGCAAGAGCTCTTTTCTTCCGGCAAAGATAACTCAGTTGCAATGTTATTCAAAGAGCGTTCACTATATATCGCTGTTTTCACATTTTTGGCGGCAGGTGAAGGCGCTCCCTTAATACTCACGTCAACATCAGTATCTGAGATATTTAAAAGGATTATCGAGTAGTTTCCATCCTTACGGGCATATGCACACTTTATCGACAAAGGGTCTGCTGACTCCGAGTAAAGGATGTCACATCCGGAGGGTATAGCCCGACATAGCATCGACCACGCATAAAACCACGGACGCACCATCTCTTGCTCGGCTCCAAAAAACTCATCTCCAAAAATATTCCAAAATCCCCAGATTTTAAGTTTGTCAGGAGCTTCGTTGCTATGCATCGCATCATCCAACATCCATGCAACGGTACCGGAGTAACCGGCACGCATAGTCTGGATAAGGGCATCTGCCATATCAATGCCATAAGAAAAATCATAGACCGACATCTGAGAGTCATCCAACGACGCATACCTGGCAGATTTTGCCCTACTTTGATTCAATTCATTCAAGTCCTTATCTTCGGGTGCGACATACTTCAACCCGATTTCTCCCATGATAATCTTATTTCCTGCAGGAACACAATCGCGGTAAGCCTTAATGATGTCATAATATTGGTTGGTCGCCACAGTATACTTTGAGGGATAAGTGTGGATGTCATAAAGACCGATCATATTGCCAAGTTCAGCAACCGATTGTTGCACCCACCAAGTATCTTCTTTTGTCCATATTGCAGCATCCGGACCGATAAGTTTCACTTGAGAAGCAATGCCTTGACGTTCCATCTCTGCATAAGTCACTTTCATCCCTTTTGCCCATAATGAAAAATCACCGTCGGTCGACGACCAATATCCGTTAGGCTCATTGACAAAATTGAAATAACGAATGCAGTCCATACCTTTCTCTTTAAGGAGATAGTCGACAAATGCGATTACATTTTCAATATTCTTTGTATGAATCTGTTTTGTCTTCTTATCAACAAGAGAGCCTCCCCAATCACCGAACACCACGTCAATACCGCGTGATTGGCAATAGTCCAGGAGGGGTTGCAAGTTACCATAATACCCTTTGAAATCGGGAGTTCCATCAGAAGCTACAAGTGATGACGCGTTAATCATCATTCGTATCACCCCGGGTTGCATGAAGTCAAGACGACTATATAATTTCGCAATATCGCTATCCGACAATTTAAGTTTTACCTGACCGTAGTCCAACCGATAAGGATCCCATTGAACACCATTTCCTACATACTCTTGACTGACCACCATTGTGCTATCAAGAGAAATGACAACCTGACCGATTGTGGATAACGGGAATCCACAACCGATCAAAGTCATCAATAACCTAAAAACAAACTTTACCTGATTCATTACCTCAAAAAGAGTCTTCTAATCAACCTATTTCTTTTATTACATTCTTTTCACAGTAATCCAATACTTACGCGGCTTTTTGACAAACTTGTCATAGTCGGAGTATATATTAGTCCAATCGTCGGTCCCGTCAAGTGTAAACGAGAATGCGTTATCTGCAATTGTAAATGATATACCATTGCCAAGGTCTTCAGTGCCGGCATTTTCAAACCTGCCCACAGTCACATGCCCGTCCTTATCAGTGAAAGTGATTGTATTTTCCGCGTAATTTCTTACCCATGTGCTTTCGCCAACAGGTATCTTACGATAGAATTTGTCCAAATCCACTGTTTCGCCCGGATTTTCGGGGTTGTTACCAACATATGTGAAATCGGCATACTTGTTGTCCAGCCCGGCCTCGTTCAGACATGTTCCGCTTGTATTGCCCTCATCAGATACTCCTGTCATTGTAAAAGTAAGGATATTATCGTTTTCACAAGCCGGACCGTCATTTTCTTTCCAAACCCACGGCTTATCTATAAGAGCCATTACTGCGCCACCGCCATATTCCGGACCGGTACCACCATATATTGAAAGTGCCTGAATCGCCCATTTACCTTCAATTGTTTCAGCAAATTCCGAAACATGGATTGTATAGTCGCGGTGTTCTCCAGTGGTAGAATAGACCGTTATCTTGGCTGTCCTCTCCGGATTCTCGAAGTTTAATGATTCACCGACAGAGATTGAAGACTTTGCCTGATAAGAAAGTTGGAGATTAGTAAGTTTGATGTCAGACAGATCAGGAACGGCATTGACATTTATCGAAAGGTTGATTGTGCCACTTGTCGCATCATCAACTGAAATCTCAGCGACACCAATCTGGTTTTCAAACTTTATGTCAAGCACCTGACGTTCATGATTCCATTTACCATCGTTTATCTCGTCTTGCAAATCGTTTACACAAGACTGCATACCTATCGCCACGAATGATAATGCGAGTAATTTATATATTGCCTTCATTGTCGTTATCATTATCTTAGACTACCATTTAGATTTATTTCCGCCTGTGGAATAGGATAGAACGTCACATCATCTTCCGACATACCACGTGCTGCCGGTATCTCATCGATTCTATTCCAACGACGTATATCGTACATTCTGTCGCCCTCAAAAGAGAGTTCAAAACTACGCTCCTTGTATACAGCCTCACGGAAATCGGATTCCGACAAATTGGGCTGGAGGCCTGACAAGCCGGCTCTATTCCTTATATAGTTTACCAGCTGATAAGACTGAGGGGTCGGACCATTTGCCTCGGCATAAACCAAAGCGATATCTGAATACCTTATAAGGAAGGGGCGTGTACTCGTTTTGTCTCCCGAAAATTGCGGGTCAATATATTTGCGGCTGAAAGGATAAGGAAGTTTGTCGGGATATGACGCGCTGACCTCGCCGTTTGCATCATATACCTTGTCAGCAATAAGATGAGATTTACGCTTATCATTTTCATCAAATGAATTATAGAATACTTCGGTTGTACGGTATTCACCCCATCCATCGTGAGAGGGAATAAACTCATCGGAATCACCTTGCTTCAAATATATTGTCGCACCATCAATGTAAGGGATAAACATCTTTGAGATTTTTGAATATTGACCTTCGGTCGAACCGGTGCGATCCATAGCCATTATGAATATATGTTCCGGACCATTGGCTTTTTCCACATCGTAAATGTCAAGAAGATTATCCTCGAAGCCATACACGTGTTGATTAAAAATAACCTTGTCGGCATAATAGGCAGCACTGTCATACATAACCTTTGTGTCGCGTCGCATGTCACGGTAAAGCTTGACACCATGCTCTTTTGCCGAAGCTATGTATAGATAAGCTTTAGCAGCGAGAGCCTGCGCCGCCACACGGTCGGCACGACCTAAACGAGGCGAGTCATAAGCTGGCATTAAATCAGCAGCCCTTCTGGCATCGCCCAAGATTAAGTCATAGAGAGTATCAAGATCCTGTGCGAGAGGTGTTGAGGTCTGCCCGAGGCTCTCCACGACGGAGGTATGCAATGGCACAAGACCGAAATTCCTCACAAGACAGAAGTAATTGTAAGCCCGAAGGAAATATGCCTCTCCAAGATACTGGTCTTTTACTTCCTGACTGAAATCACATCCCGGCACTTTCTTTATAACCGCATTGGCACGATTGATGCCGATAAAGCTATATTTGAAGTAATTTTCAAGAGTGCCATTGGTTTTGAAATCAGCCACTTTCCAATTGCTGAGGTTCTGATTATCAATAGAAGCATCACTCTTTGTCGTAAGTACCTCGCTTGGCATATCGCCCAAGAAGATAATCGATCGAGAATATTCGAGGAATGTCATACACCCGTAGGCATAGTTTACCGCCGCTTCAGCATCTGCCTCGGTTTTGTAAAAATTATCCTCTGAATAAAAACCGTAAGGGGTTTCATCAAGATTGCATGAGGAAAGCATTAATGCCATCCCTGAGGCAAGGGTGATAAAAATATTATGTTTTTTCATTTTTCCTGATATAATTAGAATGTAAAGTCAACACCAAATGTCCATTTGCGAAGACGAGGATAACCACCTGTATATATGCCATTCAATCCAACCTCCGGGTCATAACCTTTGAATTTGGAGAAGGTATATAAGTTAGACACGTTGGCATAGAGCCTTATCTTGTCACAAATCCATGATTTTTTGAAATTGAATGTGTAGCCCAATGTAAGAGTCTGAATCCTCAGGAAAGAGCCATCCTCAATCCACCAATCCGAAACCATTGACTGACGTCCATCACGGAGACTGGGATATTTATTGGTAGGATTGTCCATAGTCCAACGGAGTGGAGAATTGCTCGGTTCCCCAAAAGCCTTGGTATTGAACACATCCTTGCCAAATTCACCGTTGAAAAAGACTCCGAGATCCCAGTTCTTCCATCCGAGATTAAGCTGTAAGCTCATTGTCAAATCAGGATTCGGGTCGCCGATAATGGTCTTGTCGGCTTCTGTTATCGCGCCGTCACCATCAAGATCCAAGTATTTAAATTCACCCGGCTGAGCATAGTCACCGTCAAGACCCGCACGGATACCTTCGTCAAGAGTCTGAACGATACCATCCACACGATAGCCATAGAATACGTTCATTGGCTGACCAATTGCAAGTATATTGATGTAATCACGATACTGCTCGTAGTTGTTACCGGAATATTCAAACAGCATTCCTGTCATAGGGTCGGTAATAAGTCCTGACTCAAGAGTATTGCCAAGATTTATGACTTTATTTTTATTGTGTGCCATTATGAATGTTCCTGTCAATCTCCAATCTGAGGTATTGAGTATCGTTCCCTCGACCGTTAATTCAACGCCGCGATTTTCGATGTCACCATCGTTTACCCACATTTTGTCATAGCCCGACGAAAGGGCAAGATTGCGCTGACGAAGGAGATCCTTGGTCTTCTTGACATACACATCGAAGCCTAAACGAAGACGGTTGTTAAAGAATCCCATATCCACTCCAAAGTCAAACTGATGAGTGGACTCCCATTTTAAATCGGGATTGGGAATGCCGCTCCATACACGATATATTCCGTCTTGTCCTGTCCAACCTGAGACATAACCCGGTCCGATAGTTGTGACCCAGCTTCCATTGTTGAAGTATTTATCAGTTCCATAGCGGCTCAATGTCTGGTATGGGCTTATACCCTGATTTCCTGACACGCCGTAGCTGGCACGGAATTTAAGTTCATCAAACACTCCAAGGTTGCGGATAAAGTCTTCCTGATGAGCCTTCCAGCTTAACGCCCCGGAGGGGAAGTAAGCCCACTTATTGTTCTTTCCGAATTTTGAAGAGCCGTCGGCACGGAATGTGACCGTTGCAAGATACTTGTTGTCAAATATATAATTTACCCTTCCCATATAGGAAATAAGCTTACTGTCAGTCTTGCCATTAGAAACTTCATTAGACTCAGGATTGCCTGCTCCCATATTTTCATTTCCGAGAGCTTCATTAACAAAATTCTTAGCGATAAGACCGGAACTGCGTGAACTGTATGTCTCATAAGAGAAACCTGCCATAGCGCTTATTGAATGCTTGCCAAAATCCTGATTATAATTTGCAAACGTCTCCGATACAAGGTTCTGTCCCTCCCAGTTGCTTATCTGAGCCTGTCCATTGTTAAAAGAGCCGGCTTCCGTGTATTTCTTAGGATAATAGCTGTCACTTATAGAGCTGCCATATTTATAATTGAGCTGCGTTGTCAAAGTGAGTTGAGGGAGTATATTCCAGTCAAGAGCTCCGGATGAAATTACATCTATTCCTTTAGATTGCTGCTTACGATGTTCGGTAAGGGCGATAGGATGAGAGTAGTCATTGGAGTTGGTAAGATAGTAATCACCATTTTCATCATATACAGGGAATATAGGATTTCGCCAATAAGCCAGCCATCCGTTATTGTCTCGGACATTGCGGCTAAGTATGTTCATCACACGAACCTTGAAGTTACTGAAAAGCTGGTGCTCAACGCTGAGATTGTAACCATACTTTTTGTAATCATCCTTTATGAAGAGTCCCTGATCGGTGTAATAATTAGCACTCAAAGCAAAATTTGTCTTCTCATTTGAGCTCTGAACCGAAACAGTCGTGTTGTTAGATACCGGAAGGCTTCTAAGAGTGAGTTCATCCCAACGGGTATTTACATCCCACGTCGTCATAAGCTCTTCAATTGAAGGATAATATATACCTGTCGAGCTGACCTTACCGACATAGAGAGGCTCCAGACCGCCGTTGACACGCGCTTCGTTGTTCAACGAAGCCATAAGTACAGGGTCACGCCATAGGTCGAGCTTGGTTGACTTCTGGGAAAGAGTCACCTGCTGACGTATATTCACGATAGTCTTTCCTTCTTTAGCTTTCCTGGTTGTAACCATAATGACGCCATTCGCACCACGTGAACCATAGATTGCAGACGCAGAAGCATCTTTAAGAATCTCTATGCCCACAATATCCGAGGGATTGATTTGCTTTAAATCTCCGGCGTCACCTAATGGGAACCCGTCCACTACGATGAGCGGCGAGTTAGAACCATTTAGCGAGCTTGCGCCACGGATTCTGACTGTTGAACCTGCGCCGGGATCTTGAGACGACAGATTTACCGACAGACCGGCTGCACGCCCCTGGAGCAAACCCTCGACAGAGTTTGCAGGGGTAGACGTAATTGCTTCCGGCTTTACCGAAGTTACAGACCCGGTGAGATCGCTTTTCTTTACAGAACCGTAACCGATAGCAACAACCTCATCAAGCATTGTTGAGTTTGCTGTCATTGTTACATCAATTTTCTTTCGTCCGTTGACCGATACTTTAACGGGATCCATTCCCACATAGGAGAATATCAGGTAAGCATTACCTGGTATGCCGGTGAATTTATATTCTCCATCAACACTTGTTGTTGTTCCATTACTGGTACCGTCCACTCTGATTGAAACGCCAATCAGAGGTTCGTTGCTTTCATCTACAACCACTCCGGATACATCAATATTACCGGGTGACTGGGCAAAACCTATCAACCTCCCAGCCAATAGCAAGCAAAAAACTATCAGCGGGCGCATAAAGTCGATGGTCTTCCTTTTTAGCTCAAATTCCATTTGTGTGGTATTGATTGGGGTTATTAATTATTATTGTTTTAATATTGCAATATCCTGGAAGCAAAATTAATATCAAATAGCTTGACGATTATGCTAATTAAGGTTATATAATTATACTTTTTTGAATAGCGCATAAAAATATTTTGATTTAACAATGGTTAATCTCTGACAACCACATTTCGCATACTGCTTAACCCGGCATCCCGGCAACGCTGAGATTCCAGATGATCCAACAGCTCATCAAGAGGACAACTTGCCAGACCGATATGCTTGTCGGCGCATCCATAATATACGAGCAGGTTGCCTTTTACAATGACATTTCCCGTAGGGAAAACACATCCGTTGTAATAGCCGACAAGCTCATGCTCCTCTTCAGGTTCAAGTATTGGCTCGACTGTTCTTCCTATAATCTTAAGAGGGTCATCTTTTTCAAGGAGAACTGCACCTACACGGTAATGTCCAAGACCGCCGTGCTCAACTCCATGATAAAGCATCAACCACCCTCTTTCAGTAAGAATAGGAGGAGTACTGCCACCGATTTTTTCTTCCCACGTACCCTCGATTCCGGTAAGCAGCAGATGGCTGTCTTTGGACTCCCAGTCGAGTAAATCATCGGAATACTTGAGCCATATAGCCGGATATTCAGTGCCGTATTCTTCCCCGACAAATTGCTTGGGGCGGTGGATAAGTACATACTTGCCATTTACTTTTTCAGGAAATATGATGACATCACGGTCATCGAGTACCGGAGAGGTTATGCGCCCAAGACGGCGGTAGCTATAAAAATCCTTGGTCACAGCCAACCCTGTGTTCCCGAGATTCTCCCTGACCGCCTTCGGCATAAACTCGTCACACTCAGGAGTATCTACCACATCGTGTGCTTTTTTCCAATATTGTCCGGGAGGGTAAGGACGATAAGCATACGTAACGAAAAAGTTTTCTCCAAACTTAACAATACGAGGATCCTCTACACACCCCGAGTCAGGACCGTCAGCACTTGGTCCGAAGACAGGATGCGGAGACATTCTCTTGAAATTAAATCCGTCGGTACTTGTCGCCAATCCAAAACGAATGACATGCTCCTTGTCATTGCCTGCAGCGCGGTAAAGCATATAATATACTCCATTATCATAGACCACACCCGGGTTACAGGTCACTAATGACTCCCATTCGTTACCTTCATAAGGAGACAAGACAGGATTATTACTATGTTTTTTTAGTTTCATAATTTATGAGATTTTGATTAACTAAATATTATCCAGACAAATGCGCTGAGTACTAAAAGAATTACCGCCCAAAAGAGATAGCTTGAAAGCCAGTTGGAATGATAAGCCGAAACTATCTCTGATTTTAAATCCTTATAGTGGAATGTTGTTGTCATCAGCTTCTCATTATCAGGCCGAGGTCCAAACAAGCTTACTGTCCACATCACTATCAAACTTAATATCAGCAGTATGGGCACAATATACAGAAAGTGCATATCCCCAAAAATCGCGTTCTTGAAAAAGAGGAGCGAAACAGCCACTACAAGACCGGCAATCAAGCCGACAAAGGCGCCATTGGCGTTAGTTCTCTTGGTGAAAATACCCAATAAGAACGCCCCGACGATAGGCGGCGCTATGTAGGACAACATCTCTTGATAATACTTTAATAGTGAGCCAAAATAGCCAATGAACGGCGCCCAAAGTGCAGCAAGTATTATAATCACACACGAGGCAATCTTGCCAACAACGACCAGTTTTCTTGACGATGCTTTTTTATTGAATTGCGCATAAAAATCAATCGTAAAAAGCGTGGAAGTAGAGTTTAGAATCGCTGACAAAGTGGAGGTCAATGCCGACAGGAGAGCTGCAAGCATAACGCCAAGCAACCCGATTGGCATAAGGTTAAGAACCATGTTGGGATAAACCATGTCAGGCTTTTCCAGACCCGGGAACAGATGACGTGCTATAACACCCGGAATAGCGATTATCACGAGCGTAAGCATAGTCAGGAATCCGGTGAAAATCACGCCCTTGCGCCCCTCCTCGATATTCTTGGCACTTAATACGCGCTGCACAAGGGTCTGATTGTTAGCCCAAAAATACAATCCCGTTATTGGCATTCCCACTATCAGCCCCAGCCACGGTGTCGCATTGTCAAAAAGCGGGCGTATGAGCTTTAAAGACAGGTCGCCATTTGAAAACAAATCGGCAAAGTATTCGCCACCTTGCATGAAGCATAAAGTCGTAAGCATTATAGACCCTAATATCAGGATGGCAGCCTGTATTATCTCTGCGTTTATGGCTGAAGACAATCCTCCGGGAATAGTATATGACGCAGCGATAACGGCAAATACCACAATAATTAATTGCAGATCAGCTTCAGGCATTATCAGCTTAATAATCAAGGCTGCTGCATATAACGCTCCAGCTGCATCGAGAAAGATGTTACCGATTATGCATATTGCAGAAAAATAATAACGGGAACGCTTGTCAAATCTCTTCTCCAAAAACTCAGGGATAGTAAATATCTTGGATTTCAAATACAAGGGGAGTATACAAACCGCAAAGAAAATCATTACGATTATCCCCGTAAGATTATAATTGAACACAGCCAACCCGGTATGATATGCATCTCCCGATTGCCCGATAAGGGTAGTGCTTGATATACTCGCGGCAAAGAGCGACAGACCTACTACCCACCATGGCATAGAGCGACCGGCTAAAAAGTAAGACTGGGAATCTTCGCTTTTCCCATTTTTGAGACCCCACCATATTATGAAAAGGAGATAGGCCCCAATTACGGTTAAATCCAAGGTTCTTATATGAAATTGTTCCACGATATGAAAATGATTTGGTTTGTGTTGCAAAGGTAGTGGCAATAATTAATATTTAGAAACGATTTTTTGTTAATCAATTGTATTATTTTGAACCCCATCATGTATTATTCAAAATAATTTAGTTAAATTTGCCGAACATAAACCACATTAAGTTTATCATCATGCAAGAGTACCAGAAAGAAATTACACCATTGGCCGATGATGATTTATTCATTGTCCTCAACCACCCTAATGCAAAATTTGATTATCCTGTCCACTATCATTCTGATTATGAGATAAATCTTGTATTGAACGATGAAGGCACACGAATTGTAGGAGATAGCGAAGAGTCATTTACAAGCTTAGACCTTGTAATGATAGCCCCCAACATTCCACACGCCTGGAAAGGGACTCGCGCTGAAGGGAACCATGTTGTTACTATCCAATTTTCAGAAAATTTGTTAAATTTTCCCATTCTTGATAAACGATTGTTTGCATCCATCAAACAGTTGCTGATAGAGTCACGCAGGGGGCTAACATTTTCTGACGATACAAAACGCTTAATCAGCGACAAAATTTTACGCCTGACAAGATTGCAAGGATTTCACACAGTTCTTGACTTTTTGGCAATATTATATGACCTGTCAATAGCCAATAAGCAAATCCTTATGAGTAACTTCTATGACTCAAACGAGATTATGGCGTCATCAAAAAGCCGTAGGATAACAAAGGTATGTGAATATATCGAAGAAAATTTCCAAGAGCAAATCAAGCTTTCTGATGTGGCACAGTTGGTAAATATGTCAGATTCGGCATTTAGCCATTTTTTTAAGAAAAAAACAGGCTGTTCGTTCATTGACTATCTAAATAGTGTAAGAATTGGCAAAGCGTCCAAAATGCTTTTCGATACGACTCATTCAATTAATGAGATTTGCTATTCCTGCGGATTTAACAATCTGTCTAATTTTATTCGCATATTCAAAAAAATCAAAGGTTCAACCCCAAGCGAGTACCGATCAAAACTACAACAGATACTTATAAAATATTAAACAGGATTTTATAATCCGTTCAAAATAACATCATCATTTATCCAAAATCACCAATTACACATCACATTTAGAAGTTAATTTTGCAGAGTCAATCATTATGTTTAAATGTATATGAAGACCTCTGCAAAAACATTAGCCCCATTATTGATTTTAATGTTTACACCGGCTTTCGCTCAGGATGTGCCACAAAAAATCGATAATACGTCTTGCAAAATTGCATTTTCTTGCGAGACGTCAGTATATGATGATTCATCCGGGCCTTTTGTCGATTCCATTTTGAAAAAGATGACCTTGGATGAAAAAATAGGACAACTCAACCAAATGCACTGGGAAGACGGCACTCTTCTTGAGGAGAATGCACGGAAGGGGTTAGTAGGTTCTGTCATGAGTATTACTAATCCAAAAGATTTCAACAAGATTCAGAGCATCGCAGTTGAAGAATCAAGGTTAGGCATTCCTTTGATTAATGCCCGCGATGTGATTCATGGATTCAAAACCATTTTTCCCATCCCGTTAGGTCAAGCTTGCAGCTTTGACCCTGACCTGATAGAAGAAGCGGCAAGGATTTCTGCCATTGAAGCATCTGCCGCAGGAATAAGGTGGACATTTTCTCCTATGGTTGATATTTCTCAAGACCCTCGTTGGGGCAGAATCGCAGAGGGATTTGGAGAAGACCCCTATCTTGCATCTACACTTGGCGCGGCAATGGTGAAAGGATATCAAGGAAAAAGTCTAAGTGACCCGACTTCTATTGCCGCCTGTGCAAAACATTTTGCTGGTTATGGAGCCTCCGAAAGTGGAAAAGACTATAATTCCACCTTCATTTCCCCTAACAGGCTCCGCAATCTTTACTTGAGACCCTTTCATGCTTGTGTTGACAATGAAGTCGCCACGATAATGACTTCGTTCAACGACAATGACGGTATCCCTTCGACAGGCAATGAGTGGCTTGTAAAAGAAGTGCTTCGTGATGAATGGGGATATAACGGAGTTGTGGTTACTGACTGGAATGCAATAAACGAGATGGTCAACCACGGGTATTGCGAAGATGCACGGTCTGCAACGTTAAAAGCAGTGAATGCGAGTGTGGATATTGACATGATGAGTCGCGCCTACATGGCAAATATTAAGCATCTTATCGCCGACGGTCTTATCAATGAGAGCCAAATTGACAATGCAGTAAAGCGGATACTCAGGCTCAAATATTCTCTCGGGCTATTCAAATCCCCCTATTGTGATGAGACATTGCCCTCAACTGCATTTTATGCGCCTTCCCATATTCAAAAAGCACAAGAATTAGCAGAAGAATCCATTGTATTGCTGAAAAATGATTTCCATACTCTTCCTTTAGGACCTGAAGTAAAGAAGATTTTGGTGACCGGACCATTGGCTGATGCTCCATATGAGCAACTTGGGACATGGATTTTTGACGGGGATGCGCAACATTCAATCACTCCATTAGCCGCGTTGAGAGATGAATTTGGAGTTGAGAATATAATTTATGAGCCGTGTCTTGAATATTCACGCGACACCAAATTGGAAGGATTGAATCGCGTAAAAGAGAAATCATCTGACGCTGATGTCATATTAGCATTTGTCGGCGAAGAATCCATATTGTCGGGTGAGGCACACTCTCTTGCGTCACTCTTCCTACAGGGTGCTCAAAGTCAGCTAATCAAAGAATTATCACAATTAGGCAAACCGGTTATTACTGTGGTCATCGCCGGCAGACCGCTGACTATCGCAAATGAAATCGCACAGTCTTCGGCGGTCTTATATTCCTTTGCACCGGGCACTATGGGTGGACCTGCTATTGTCAATACCATCGTAGGTAGAAACAATCCTTCCGGCAAACTGCCGGTTACATTTCCAATGACAGTAGGGCAAATCCCAATGTACTACAACCACAACAACACAGGTCGTCCTTCTGACGGTACTGAGCTAAGGATAGATGACATTTCAGTAGGAACGCCGCAAACGTCATTAGGGAACAAATCATATTATCTTGACTATCAGAAATGCCTTTATCCGTTTGGTTTCGGCATGTCATATTCCGACTTCAAATACAGCGATTTGTGTCTTGACAAAAATGAATATCAAGTCAATGATTCTATAATACTTACATTTAATCTTGAAAATACAAGCGATGTTCCTGGGATAGAAGTCGCCCAAGTGTACATACGCGATATTCATGCCGGCTTGACACGTCCTGTCAAAGAGTTGATTCATTTTGAAAGAATTGCATTGGAGGCAAACGACAAGAAACGTGTTTCGTTTTCAATACCTGTTGACAAACTTGGTTACTGGCTTGGAAATAAATATATTGTCGAGCCCGGGAAATTTGACATATTTGTCGGTGGCAATTCTGATGACTGCATAAAAAACTCCTTTAACGTATTATATTAAATCATGAGATACAAATTATTCCTTATTTCGACACTGCTCCCTTTCTGCCTTCTCGCAGAGAGCAGCTACAAGATTGAGCGTGACATACCCTACTCTACTCATATTGACAAATACTCCAACGAACGCTGCAAATTGGATGTTTATTATCCTGATAATGTTGCCGATGTACCTGTCGTTGTATGGTTTCACGGAGGCGGATTAACAGGAGGTGAAAAGTTTATCCCTGAACAGTTGATGAACGGCAATCTGATAGTTGTAGCACCCAATTACCGATTGCTTCCCGGCGTATCTGTTGAAGAATGTATTGATGATGCAGCGTCCGCAGTGGCGTGGACATTCAATAATATCGGCAAGTTCAACGGTTCAAATAAGAAAATATTTGTAGCCGGACATTCAGCGGGAGGCTATCTTACAAGCATGATAGGGCTCGACAAGCACTGGCTTGAAAAGTATGAAATAGATGCAGACTCGTTGGCGGGACTTATTCCTTATAGCGGACAGGCTATAACCCATTTTGCTCATAGAAAACGGCAAGGGATAGGAGAATTGCAACCGTGTGTCGATAATCTCGCACCACTATTTCATATCCGCCACGATGCGCCTCCCTATATAATAATTACAGGCGACCGGGAACAGGAGTTGTATGGGAGATATGAGGAAAATGCGTATCTCTGGAGAATGATGAAACTTATAGGACATAAAGATACATATATCTACGAACTTGATGGATATAATCACGGGGATATGGCTGTTCCAGCCCACCACATACTGAAACAGCACATCATAAAAATACTTGATAATGAATAATATAACACTCGCAGTTCTAATGATTTTATCAACAAGCTTATCATCGGCTGCAACAATAACCGAACAGCAGATTAATGACGGATGGAAATTTCGCCAAGCACGACAAGGCAATTGGTATGAAGCAAAAGTTCCGGGCGAGGTTCATACCGACCTTATGCGGGCAAATATTATCCCGGATCCATTTATAGGTCAAAACGAAAGGTCGGTCCAATGGATCGACAAGGAAGATTGGATCTATGAAACTTCCTTTGTGCCTGACGAAGAACTTCTCCGACAAAACAACATTGACATAGTATTCAAGGGTCTTGATACTTATGCCGATATCTATCTTAATGATTCCTTGATTCTTAAGGCTGACAACATGTTTCGAGTATGGAAATTTCCGGTCAAGGGCAAGCTCAAATCAGGCGAGAACAATTTACGTGTCTATTTTCACTCTCCCATCAAGATAGACCTGCCTAAATTTGATAATCTTGATTTCATATATGAGGCTGTTAACGACCAGTCAGAAAACGGCGGGATATTTGATAAGCGCGTAAGCGTCTTTGCCCGAAAAGCGGGATATCATTATGGATGGGACTGGGGTCCTCGCTTAGTGACCTCAGGTATTTGGCGACCGGTATCACTCCAAGGATGGAGCGATATAAAAATTGACAATCTTTTTATTGAGACTCAAGATATTGAAAAGGGCAAGGCGCATCTTAACGCATCTTTTTCGATAATAAGCGACTTGATTGAAGACAACTGTAGTGTTGAAATAATAGACTCGTCTAACAATAGAAAACTATGTTCAACTAACGTCAAACTTTCTGAAGGAACTAACAATTTCAATCTCCCGTTTGATATATCCAAGCCTAAGCTATGGTGGTGCAACGGATTAGGAGAGCCTCATCTTTACAATATTCAATGCAACGTGATAATTGACAATAAAATTGTTGCACAGTCCGATATAGTAACAGGCATCCGTACCGTAGAGGTTGTGCGTGAAAAGGATTCTGAAGGGACAAGCTTTTATTTCAAACTCAACGGCATCCCTGTATTTGCCAAGGGAGCCAATTATATTCCTTGTGATAACTTTCTCTCCAGAGTGACACATGAGGTCTATGACAAGACAATAAAAGATGCGGTAGACGTTAATATGAATATGCTTAGAGTATGGGGCGGAGGCATCTATGAAGATGATTATTTTTATGAGCTTTGCGACAGGAATGGCATAATGGTCTGGCAGGACTTCATGTTTGCTTGCAGTATGTACCCGGCGGAAGGAGCCATGCTTGATAATATCATACAGGAGGCAATAGATAACGTTACCCGACTTAGGAATCATCCGTCAATAACAATCTGGTGTGGAAATAATGAATGCCTGGAAGCGTGGTATGGTTGGTCTTGGAAGACTCGTTATGCCCATCAAGGTGTTGATTCAATCATATGGAATCAGTATGATACACTTTTCCATAAAGAATTGCCTGCAATAATTTCGGAATATTCTCCCAAGTCTTTTTATTGGCCATCTTCACCATTCAGCAGATACGACGGCACAGCCGAAGCAAACAACGGAGATTTCCATTTATGGACCATTTGGGGTCAAAGCAAACCTATCGACGACTATAATATTATTCGTAGCCGCTTTTTCAGCGAATATGGCTTCCAATCATTCCCAACTATTGAATCGGTAAAGAAATATGCCCCGGACCGAAAAGACTGGAATATAAACTCCGATGTCATGCTTGCCCATCAACGGGGAGGAGAGGATGCAAATAACCGCATCAAAAAATATCTTGATGCCTCATATCCACAACCAAATGATTTTGAGTCGCTTCTATATATGACGCAGATCCTTCAGGGTGATGCAATACGTATTGCGATTGAATCACATCGTCGTAACAAGCCTTATTGCATGGGCTCTCTCTTTTGGCAACATAATGATTGCTGGCCGGTCGCCTCATGGTCAAGCCGCGATTATTACGGGAAATGGAAAGCTCAACATTACTTTTCACGAAAAGCTTATGACGATATCCTTGTATCTGCCATCAGTAATAATGACAGCATCCAAATATTTGTTATCTCTGACCGACAACTACCGACAAGCGGTTCATTAGTTATAAATTCAATGACACATGATGGAACTATAATTTCATCTATACATAAACGAATCCATGTCGGCAAAGATAGCTCTAAGAAGTTGTCAATAGATAAGACCGACCTATTGAAAGATTACGATGAAAGCGATGTTATAATCCATACATCCTTTGATTGTGACAATAATAATTATGATAATATCAGTTTCCTCGTTCCTCAAAAAAATGTCAAATTTGTTGAGCCAAAGATAACTGTAGATATAACCGGCGAAGCCGGAGATTATACGGTAACCGTTAATTCCGATTCTTTCGTGCGTGCCTTTTATATGTCATTAGATGATAGTGATGATTACTTCTTTGATGACAACTATTTCGACATTCTTCCCGGCAAAAAGCATTCAGTTTCATTAAAGACATCGCTTCCGCTTGAAGCAATAAGAAGCAGCCTGTCATGGACCAGTTTATATAATGCCACCCATAGATAATTGAATCTACAACCCGATTGCCCGACTCGCCACAGGGAAATAAAGTCGACTCTGTGGAGCGCAAGCTGTCACGGCGGGAACACACCACGGCCGATTACGGCGGGTTGGTCGGCGCAGTAATCTGGCTGGTCCAAATAATTTACCCATATATTTGCATCGAGGAGAGAGTTACGCCCCGTATTTGCAGCCGGGGCGCCTGCCATAAAGAGAATGCCCGGCATCGCATTGATGTCGGGCATTCGGTTGTCTTAAACTTGATGAGTTAAATTAATTGAGGTTTGGTGGATGATATCATGTTTTCATTTCAGACCACGGGCTTGATTATCTCAACCCGCATTCCTAATGATTCTATTATTGAATAAAACACGGTCACACTCGGGGTAATCAACCCGTTTTCGATACGCGAGATATACGACTTTGCCACATTAAGACGGCTGGCAAGTTCCGACTGGGTTACTTTTGCCTCCTTGCGTACATCACGGAGTATCTGACCGGTATAGAAGCTGCGCGCCTCCTCCATCGATGACTCCCATTGTTTACTTCCAAACTCGCCGAACTCTTTTTCAAGCTCAGGCATTATGTCGGTTAGCTCATCTTTTGCTTTCATAATATTCCTCCTTTATTTTTAATGCTTTCTTAATCTCGTTTTCCGGGGTCTTCTGTGTCTTCTTCTGGAAACCATTGAAGGATAGTTGCGCGCTATGCGTGGCGGCCTTTTCTTTCAAAGAAATTTGTTTTTTTCACAAAAAAGCCTTAAATTCGGACAAAACGCAAACATTATCGACATGACACCCTTGATGACAACCGTGCATTACGTGTTCCAATCCGACGGCACTCTGTTATGGATTATAATACTTATGTGGGCGGCTATATTTGCATTTGCCGCAGTCATAGTATGTGTGCGCGCAGTCAAATATATGATTATCGAACTATATGAAGGTATAAAATTGGCGCATGGTAAAAAAGCTGTGTTTGTGGGATAAAAAGCATACCTTTGTAGTAT
>CAJTSK010000001.1 GCA_910578835.1 uncultured Muribaculum sp. | reverse complement strand
TACGCCCCGTGTGGACTTTCACCACAGATGTATGGCATGCCCACCATACTAAAAAGCGGGATGCCACTTGATGTGACATCCCGCCTTATTATTAATCAATAAAAATCTATCATCAATTTGCAAAGATTGTGAAGATATACTCCGGGTTGTGAACCGAAGTATTGACAAGTCCATTGTAGATGCAGCTAACGAGACCTACAAGGATGATGCCTGCAACGCAAATCCACATTCCCACACGGTCAGAAATCGACGAGGTGAAGGGAGCGATTGCACACTCTTCCTGATTGTTGATAAACATAGCCTTCACTACAAGGAGATAGTAGTAAAGCGATATAATAGTGTTAATCAATGCAATCAATACAAGGACGTAGAGAGCTACCGAACCTGAAGCGACAGCAGTCGAGAAGATGAAGAACTTGCTGAAGAATCCTGCAAAAGGAGGAATACCTGCAAGAGAGAACATCGCAAGCATCATCGTAAACGCAAGCTTGGGGTTGGTAGAGTAAAGGTTGTTGTAAGAATCCATGTCGACACGTCCGGTCTTGCTTTCGATTGACTGGATGACACCGAATGCGGCAAGATTGGAGAAAATGTAGACAAGGATATAGTACATGAGCGAACCGAGACCCTGAGCACTTCCGGCAATGACACCAAGCATGATATAACCGGCCTGAGAGATTGACGAGAATGCGAGGAAACGCTTAAGATTTTTCTGACGCAGCGCAAAAAGGTTACCAACGGTGATTGTAAGGATAATCAGACCGTAAAGCATCCATTCCCAAATGGCATTGTAGAACGGACCGAATACCTGCACCATGATTACAAAGAAGGCAAAAGCTGCAGCACCCTTTGATATCACAGAAAGATATGAGGTAATCGCGGTCGGGGCACCCTGATATACATCGGCAGTCCAGAGGTGGAACGGCACAAGCGACAGCTTGAAACCCATACCGGCAATCACAAATGCGATGGCAACGATGAGCATTGCGCCACCGTCGATAATCGAAGCGGCGATGTCATTGAAATAAAGCGTACCTGCAAGAGCATAGACAAAGCTGAGTCCCATCATGAAAATAGCTGAAGAGAACACAGCGGTCAATATATACTTCACGGCAGCCTCATGGCTCTCGTAGCGGTTCTTGTCAAACGCCACAAGAGCGGCAAGCGGCAGAGATGCAGTCTCAAGACCGATGATGAAAAGCAAGAAGTGACGTGCCGAAATCATGAGATACATACCGAAGAGAGTGATGAGCAACAGCTCATAGAACTCTCCGCGACGCACCTTCATGAAATCAGTGTGAGCCCAACCCTTTGCCTGGATAAGCACGATGAGCACACCGATGTTAAGCACATTCTTAATTGCAACCATAGTTGGCGAAGTGACATACATGCCTCCGAAGGCACTTGCCACCTCTTTACCGCAGGGCATCAGGAATCCGGCTAAAGTCAGAAGACCAAACAATACCACGGTGAACATAGAAAGCCCGCGGGGAGCTCCCTTGGAGCTGAATGTATCAAAAAGGAAGACCAATAAGATCAGGACCAACAATCCTATTTCCTGATACATGACCAAAAATTGTGAATAATCCATATCTTATATAATCTTATTTAGTCAATACTTCAATTATAGGAAGGAATGAATTGTGAATCATGTCGTTAATCCAGTTGGGGAAACAACCGATACCGGCAACACACAAGATGAGTGTGACTGTCGAAAGGCGTTCCCACCACTTTGCGTCGGTGAGCGTAAGATGGTGCTCGTCGTAAACCGGACCGAGCAACAGCTTGCCGACAACGCGGAGGATGTAAACGGCAGTAATCACGATTGAACAGCATGCGGCGATGGTAAACACGCGATGGAACATGTCGGTATGCTGGAACGAACCTACGAATATGGTCATCTCGGCAACGAAACCGCTAAGACCGGGAAGACCGAGCGAAGCCATACCGGCAATCACATAGCACACGGCGAGGAACGGCATTATCTTCATCAAGCCGCCCATCATGCGGATGTCGCGGGTGTGGGTACGACCGTAAATCATACCGATGAGCGCGAAGAAGAGAGCTGTCATAAGACCGTGAGAAAGCATCTGCATAACCGCACCGGTCATTGCAGTGGTGTTAAGCATAAGGATAGCGAAAAGCACCAGACCGCAGTGGCTCACTGAAGAGTAAGCGTTGATGTACTTGAGGTCGTTTTGCACACACGCGCTGAACGCACCATATACAACCGAGATACCGGTAAGGATAAGGAATATCCAAGCGAGCTCATTGGCTGCATAGGGCATGAGGTAGATTGCCACACGGAAGCAACCATAGCCTCCGAGCTTCATCAACACACCGGCGTGGAGCATTGACACGGCGGTAGGCGCTGAAGCGTGACCGTCGGGGCTCCATGTGTGGAAGGGGAACATAGCACCAAGTACTCCGAATCCGACAAAAGTAATCGGGAAGAGGAAATACTGCCAGTTATGGTCAATGGCATTGTTTGCCGAGATTTCAAGAAGATTCATGGTAAGCTTGCCGCCTTCGGGAGCAGAATGGTAGTAGATACCGAGAATACCGAGAAGAAGGAAAGCCGAGCCACCCATAAGCATAAGGGTAAGCTTCATTGCAGAATATTCCTTGCGACCTGTACCCCAGAGACCGATAAGAAGGTACATCGGGATAAGAGCCACCTCATAAAACATGAACATCGTGAAGAGGTCGATGGAGATAAAGAATCCGAATACTCCGGTCGACAAGAGGATAAGCCACAAGAAGAAATCCTTGGGCAGCGGGTCAATCTTCCATGAAGCGAATGTACCGGCAAAGACTATGATTGCAGAAAGAAGCAACATTGCCACCGAGATACCGTCGACACCCACGGCAAGATGAATATTCAGGGGTTCAAACCACATCCATGAATCGGTGTAGAGCATCACTGCATCAGCACCGGCAGCACGGAGATGGAGAAAATCTATCACAAGGTAAACAGAGAGTGCTACCAAGGCAGTCGATCCGACAACGGCTACGGTGCGTATCTGGTTCATGTTCCGGCAGAGGAACAGCAAGCCGAGCATCACCAGGGGGATGACTACAAAATATATCAGAATATTAGAAAATATCATAATTACTATATTTGAGTTGCACCAGTTAAATTACAGTAGACATAGCCATACGATTGACGCCATGAGAAGCGCTCCGACAAGGTAAATCCACACATAAGTCTGGACATTGCCCGACTGTAGACCGCGAATCGAAATCGAAAGACGCTGTGTAACCTTTGCAAACATGTCCATCGTGCCGTCAATGATATGGCGGTCAAACCATGCGATAGGCTTGCAGATCTTGTCGAAAATGATATTCTTGGTGATGAACATGTAAAGCTCATCAAAGTAGAAGCGGTGGTAAGCCCATGTCCACAACGCAGGCATCGCATTCTTGAACTTGGCGGGAAGCGGGTTTTCCTTGCGGTACATCACAGTGGCGATTACAATCGCGATGATGGCTACGGCAAGCGAAACGGCTGCAACAGTCCAGTCAAGATGAACAAGGTTGGTAAAGAATGACACGTGGTCAAACATCGGGTGACCATTCCATGTAACGAGGTTGCCAAACGGAACAAAACCGGCTACACATGAGATTGCGGCAAGAATCACCAACGGGAGAGTCATCGTCCAGGGCTGGTCGTGGGGAGCGTGATGTCCTTCAGGAATCTTATGTTCCTTCCACCAGAAAATCAAGTAATACAGACGGAACATGTAGAACGCTGTAAGACCGGCAACAGCCGACATCCACACATACCATAGCATCGAGTTGCCGAAACATGCAGTAAGAATCTCATCCTTCGAGAAGAAACCTGCGAAGGGGATAATACCGGCAATGGCAAGACAGCCGATAAGGAATGTGATATGGGTGATAGGCATATACTTACGGAGACCGTGCATCGCCGTGTAGTCGTTTGAACCGATTGCATGGATAAGCGCACCGGCACAAAGGAACAACAACGCCTTGAACATAGCGTGGGTAAACAGATGGAACATACCTGCCATGTAACCGATACCGTGATGGAACTCGGGACGCGCGACACCAAGCGACACCATCATGAACGCAATCTGCGAGATGGTGGAGAATGCAAGCACACGCTTGATATCGACCTGTGTACAAGCCACAATCGCAGCATAAAGCGCAGTCACGGCTCCCACTACAGTCACAATCTCAAGCGAACGGATTTCCATAAGGTAGAGCGGGAACAGACGTGCTACAAGATAAACACCTGCAACAACCATCGTGGCAGCATGGATAAGAGCCGACACGGGAGTAGGACCTTCCATCGCATCAGGGAGCCATATATGGAGCGGCATCATAGCCGACTTACCCATACCGCCCATGAAGATGAGCACAAGCGCCCATGTCATCACCGATGCGCCCATGAAGAGCGGAGCGGCACTGTTGGCGAAGATGCTCTTAACACCCTCGGCAGTAGTCTCGCTTACCTGGAACACATTGGCAAGACCCTCTACAGGAGCTGAAGTAAGCTCGGTAAAGTTGAATGTGCCGGTATAATATGAAAGCACGAGGATACCGATAAGGAAGCCGAGGTCAGCGAAGCGGGTCACGATAAATGCCTTCTTTGAGGCAAGCACAGCCGACGGCTTAGTGTAATAGAATCCAATCAAAAGGAATGAAGAAGCACCCACAAGCTCCCAGAAGATATACATCTGGAAAATGTTGGTAGCCACTACGAGTCCGAGCATCGAGAAGCTGAAGAGCGACAGGAATGCATAGAAACGCTGGAATCCCTTTTCAAACACACCGTGATGGTCACGCATATAGCCCATCGAATACAGGTGGACCATAAACGAGATAGTGGTGATTACCACCAGCATCATGGCTGAAATCGGGTCAAGAAGGAATCCGAGCCTGATCACGAGCTTGTCGGTAAACTGAAGCCAGGTCACATTCCACAGAATCGACTGGAGACGTTCGCCGGCAGCGTTTATAAACTCGGGGCATCCGCCGAAGAAATAAGAAAACGCCACTGTATAGGCAAGCACGAGGGTCGTACCCATACCGAGACAACCGAGCGTACCTGCAAGCTTGTGGCTCATCTTCATGCCCGTCAGTCCGAGCAGAAGAAACATGAAGAGAGGTATAGCTAATATAAGAATTGACATTGTTTCCATAAGCCGCTTACAGTTTCATTTTGTTAAGGTCGCGTATGTCAACATTTTTCACAGCGCGGAACACATTCACGATAATAGCGATGGCAAGCGCAGTCTCAGCAGCGGCAATAGCTATCGCAAACAGGGTGAACATCATGCCCTCAAGCTGTCCGGGGAAAAGGAAACGGTTGAACACGACAAAGTTAATATCCACGGCATTAAGCATCAACTCAAGAGAGATGAGCATAGCAATCATATTCTTACGGGTGATGAAACCGTAAACACCGCAGCAGAACATAATCATGCTGGGGATGATATAACAGATGACAGATAATTTATCCATGACTTGCCTATCGTTTACGGGCGACAACCACGCCGCCGATTATACATGCCAATAACAACACACTCACTGCTTCAAAGGGAAGGAGATACTGATACTTCTCTGTACCAAGGAGCATCTCTCCAAGATTGTTCATCGTCATCTCCATTGTGAAAGGAGCCGTTACGGTAGTCCATATCTCAGGACGACTCATAATGGCATAGCCAAGCACCACGAGCGACGCCACGGCTGCAATCAAGCCGAACACACGCCTCTTTGAAGTAAGTCTCGCACTACTGTCACCGGGCTTGCTTGTGAGCAAAATCGAGAACACAAACAGCACGACGATACCACCGGCATAAACAGCAATCTGCACGGCGCCAAGAAACTCATAGTCGAGCTTGAAGTAAAGACCTGCTGTGGCGAAAAGCACAAACAGCAGGTAAGTGGCGGCACGCAAAATGCGGCGGGTGGTAACAGTAAGTATCGAGAAGATGATAATCGCGGCTACGATTATCCCGTACATAACAATACTTCCTACTGATTCCATATAATTAATTAGTTTTTTCTTTTTCTGATCGGTTTATTGCGGTGACTGTCATTCAGCTTTTGCCTCGGCAGTCGCGGCAGGCTTCGGTGCCGCCGGCTTCGGAGCCGGATCATCGGGCTGTTCCGGCAGATAATTCAACTGCTCCACAAGCTTCTCGCGAGTAAACACAGCCTGCTCGAAATCATTTGAAAACTCGATTGCATCCTGCGGACAAGTCTTGACACACAGTTCGCAGAAAGTACAGCTTCCAAGGTCGTAGGTGTACTTGTCGAGTTTACGTTTTTTCTTCCCGTCGGGAAGGTCTACCATCTTGGTGGTTACTGTAATTGTGCCGTTGGGGCAATTGCGCTGGCATATTCCACAGGCTATACACCTGTTGCGCCCGTCGGGTTCATAAATAAACTGCAACTTGGCACGAAAGCGCGGGGCTGCATACTGAATCGTATCACGATGGTCGGGATACTCCTCGGTCACTTTAGGAGTGAAAAACTCCTTGCCCGTGACGCCCATGCCTTTTATAAGGCTGACAACTCCGGTGCCCAGTGATGAAAAATAATCTTTTACACTGCCCATAGTGGATGATTGGTCTTTCTTAAATATGTTTTTATTTATTGTTTATAGTCACTTACCTCACCTGACCGCCCAATATGTCAAGAAGTTCGCTGGTGATAGCCTGCTGACGCAGCTTGTTGTATTCAAGCTGCAGCGACTCAAGCAATTTCTTGGCATTATCATTGGCACTCTGCATAGCCATTACGCGGGCTGCCTGCTCCGACGCCTGATTCTCCGTAAAAGTCTCCTGCATCACAGAGAGCACAAACAGCGGAAGCACTGAATTGAAGATTGTGTTAGGATCAGGTTCAAATATGTAGGGGCGACACTGCACGGCGACATCATTGTCGGTCAACGTCTCGCTCACTACCGGTAAGAGCTGTTCAGAACGCAGTATCTGGCGACTTACGCTCTTGTAGCTCATATAAATTATATCAACTATATCGACGATGCCGTCAAGGTATTGCTGCTGGAGGTCAAAGGTAAAACGCTTTACCTCGTCACCTGTGCTCTTGGAATGCACACCGTCAATCGCCTCTACCCTGACATGGGCGCCGGCAAGCTTGCTGACAGCTTTATACATCTTGGAGCCTACAGGATAAATCGTGAAGTCAATCGAATCGCCGAAGCGTTCACGATACTTGTGCAACTCTACGAGCAGCCCCTTGAATATATTGATATTGTAGGCACCGCAAAGACCGTCATCGGAACCAAACACGACGATGCCTATGCGTTTCACTTCGCGGTTCTCAATCAAAGGCGACGAAAATTCAGCGTCAGCCGACAGAAGATTGCCTATCACGGTCTGGATCTGCCCCCTGAAGGGCAGGAGGCGTTTCAAAGCCTGTTCCGCCTTGTGCATCTTTGCCGAAGAAATCATCTTCATCGCGCCGGTAATTTTCTCCGAAGAGCGTACCGAGCCGATTCTACCTTTTAACTCGCGTAATGTTGCCATCTCTCAATATATTTTATTTATAACGGCTTGCAATTTCTTTTGCGCTTTCAGTGAGCTTAGCCACCACATCGTCGGTAAGCTGTCCGCTCTTAATTACATCAAGCACATCACTCTGATACTTGGCACGGAGCAACTGAAGGAAAAGCTTTTCAAATTCAGCCACCTTGTCAAGGGGCACATTTTCGAGCAATCCCTTAGTTCCGCAGAATATCACAGCCACTTCTTCCTCGACAGCCATAGGGCTATACTGAGGCTGTATAAGCAGCTGCTCATTCTTACGTCCCTTGTCAATCACACGTGCGGTCACGGGGTCGATATCGCCACCAAACTTGGTGAATGACTCAAGCTCACGGAACTGAGCCTGGTCAATCTTCAGCGTACCGGCTACCTTCTTCATTGACTTAATCTGGGCGTTACCACCTACACGCGACACAGAGATACCCACGTTAATAGCCGGGCGGATACCACGGTTGAAGAGGGCGGTCTCAAGGAATATCTGACCGTCGGTGATTGAAATCACATTGGTAGGGATATATGCCGACACGTCACCTGCCTGAGTCTCGATGATAGGAAGCGCGGTAAGCGAGCCGCCACCTTTCACCTTGTCCTTAAGCACGGCAGGAAGGTCATTCATCGACGCTGCCACCTCCTGATTGTCGATAATCTTGGCAGCACGCTCAAGCAGACGTGAATGGAGGTAGAAAATATCACCAGGATATGCCTCACGACCTGAAGGACGCTTCAAGATAAGAGAAATCTCACGGTAAGACACCGCCTGCTTTGACAAGTCATCGTAGACGATGAGCGCGTCGCGGCCGGTGTCACGGAAATATTCACCGATTGCCACGCCGGCAAATGGAGAATAGTAACGCATGGCGGCAGAGTCAGAGGCGTTGGCTGCCACGACTACCGTATAAGGGAGCGCGCCGTTTTCGCGGAGAGTCTGCACGATAGCGGCTACTGACGATGCCTTCTGCCCTATCGCTACATAGATGCAATATACAGGCTTGCCATCCTCATAATTTTTACGCTGGTTGATAATCGTGTCGATAGCGATAGCGGTCTTACCAATCTGGCGGTCGCCGATGATAAGCTCACGCTGTCCACGACCTATAGGCACCATTGAGTCGACCGCCTTGATACCGGTCTGAAGCGGCTGCTTCACCGGCTGGCGGAAAATTACACCGGGTGCCTTGCGTTCAAGAGGCATGTGGTAGAGTTCACCGGTGATAGGACCGGCTCCGTCAATAGGTTCGCCCAACACATTGATTACACGACCCAAGAGACCTTCGCCCGCAGGGATTGAAGCAATCTCTCCGGTACGGCGTACGGTCATATTTTCGGTCACACGGTCAATGTTGTTAAGCAAAATCACTCCGACATTGCTCTCCTCCAAGTTCATGGCAACGCCCTTGACACCATTTTCAAACTCTACAAGCTCATTGGCACGCACATTTTCAAGTCCGTAGACATGGGCGACACCGTCGCCGACCTCAAGGACCGTACCAACCTCCTCGAACGACACCTTATTGTTGACGTTTTCGAGCTGTTGTTTTAATACTTCCGATATTTCGCTTGGGTTAATCATTCTGTGTTAGTTGCTTAAAAGTTTAAGACGCAATTGTTTTAATTCATTGCTGACCGAGGCGTCAAGACGCTCCGAGTTTATGTCAATCACAAACCCGCCGATAAGTCCGGGGTCAACAATCTTAGAGAATTCCATAGTAGCGCCATTAAGATGACGCTCTACAAGGTCATGAAGGCGCTTAATCTCCTCTTCAGGAAGCTCTGCAGCCGTCGTGAGCTTGACAAGATAGATGTTGTTAGCCTCGCGGTAGATGTCAAGATATGCAAGGGCAATCTCGCGGGCAAACTCTATCCTGCGGTTCTGGAGCAGCAGTCGCAGGAAATCATCAAAACAAGTATCTTTCTTCTCATCGGCATGGGCTGCTGTCCTGAGCAGACGTATCTTGTCATCTGCCGAGATATAGGGATTGGCGATGACCGCCTGAAGCCTCGGCTGCTCCACAAACGAGGCGACAAGCGTCTTCATCAGATCATATACCCTGTCGGCTTCACCTTTTTCACAGGCAAACTTAAACAGAGCCTTAGCGTAACGATTAGGAATAAGACCTTGATTCATTGCGTGCTAATTTTTATTTTCGATTTCGTCCAAAAGTGAATTTACCAATTGGGATTGAGCCTTCTCGTCGGCCATCTGCTGTCTTACCACCTTAGAGGCGATTTCGAGTGCAAACGAGCTGACTTCATCGCGGAAGCGCAATTCGGCTTCCTTTCGTGACTGCTCGATAGCCACTTTCGCGGCATCCATCTGCTTCTTTGCTTCCTTTTGAGCCTCATTGCGTGCTTCCTCGATTATCTGAGTCTTCATGCGGTCGGCATCGCGAAGCATTTCAGCTTGCTGTTTACGAGCTTCATCTATATATTTCTCGGCCTCTTCACGGGCGTGATCAAGCTGCTCCTTGGCATTTTGAGCGTACTCCACACCCTTATCAATGAGGTCGGCACGGCTTTCTACACTTTTCATGATTGCTGGCCAGCCCCATTTCGCGAGTACCAGAAACAGTACCGCAAAGGCGACAAACATCCAGAAAACCAAGCCAAATTCAGGCGTGAAAAGTTCCATTGGGCAAACTTGAAATTAGAGGAAGAAAGCAAGGAGGCAAACTACAACTGCGAAGAGAGCCACACCCTCTACAAGAGCAGCGATGACGATCATGTTACTACGGATATCACCGGTAGCTTCAGGCTGACGTGCTATGGCTTCCATGGCAGATGCGCCGATTTTACCGATACCAATACCTGCACCAATTGCTGCGATTGCTGCGCCTACACATGCACCAATGCCTAAAAGTCCGTCGATTGCTGCTAAAATCATTGCTAACATAATAAGTTTTAGTTTAAATGGTTTGTATTAAAGTTATTTATTTTCTGTTTTTAGTTCTTCTGCATGTTCATGCTCTTTCTCCTTGTGTCCCTCCTCCTGTGCAAGCGAGATAAACAGGGTCGAAAGCATCGTGAACACATAAGCCTGGATAAAGCTTACAAGCACGTCGATAAGAAGCATGAAAATGGAGAATATTACCGACACCACAGTCGCGCCAGCGGTTACCGAAGGACCGAGCACAGCGAGAATGAATATCAGAAGTGTAAGCACGATGACAATAATGTGGCCTCCCATCATGTTGGCGAAAAGACGCACGGTAAGTGCAGCCGGCTTCGTAAACACACCGAATATCTCGATTATCGGCATGATAGGTATCGGGAACTTAAGCCACAGGGGCACATCGGGCCAGAATATATCTTTCCAGTAATGCTTTGTACCAAAGATATTGACAATAAAGAATGTGAGGAGCGACAACACGAGGGTGACGGCGATATTGCCCGTAAGGTTGGCACCGCCGGGGAAAATCACGATAAGACCCAACAGGTTCATCACGAGAATGAAGAAGAACACGGTCAAAAGATAGGGTGCAAACTTCGGAGCCTTCGCGCCCAGAGTAGGCTTGATGACACCTTGATACACAAACTCTATCAGCGCCTCAACCGCACCGGTAAACTTGCGCGGAGCCTTGTAACCTGCCTTCTTGTACCATCGGGCGACCTGAAGAATCATCCACATCACGATAATGACCGAAATAAACAGCGCAAGCACATTTTTGGTAATCGAGAGATCCCACGGGCGATATTCCTCCATGACGGTCTTTCCATCAACCGTAACAGGGCGCTCCCCTACTATCTTGTTATGCCATTTGCTATCCTTTCCGCCAAGTTTAAAACCGTCGTACTCTTCGCCATGCTGTATGCGCTTTGAGCTGAAGCAGTGCCATTGACCGTCATAGCCACGTACTATAACAGGCAATGGTATTCGCAGATCATGGCTGAAAGGCACCTCCCAGCCATATCCGTCACTGAGGTGTTCAAAGATTATCTCCTTAGGATTAATCTTCTTTTCCTCCTGACCGTCGTCATGACCTGACGCCGATATGTACTGCGGCGACACAACCACCGCACACAATATCATTAGCAAGAATACAAGTCGTTTCATATCAATATATGCACACTGATACCACATCGTTATCGACATCGACAATGCCACCGTCGACGCTCACTTCACCTTTATTACCGTCATGCTCGTAAATCACCTTGCCCTTTACGAGGGTAGAGATGAGCGACGCGTGATGAGGAAGCACCATGAAAGTGCCATCTGTTCCCGGAAGCGAAACTTTCTCCACTTCTCCCTGAAACAGGATATTTTCTGCCGATATAACTTTCAGTACCATAGTAGTCAGTTAAACTTATTTTACCTCCGCAAGCATCTTCTTTCCCTTCTCGATAGCCTCGTCGATTGTACCGACATTGAGGAAAGCCTGCTCGGGATATTCATCCATCTCTCCGCTAAGAATCATCTTGAAGCCGCGGATAGTCTCGCTAAGAGGCACCATCACACCGGGCAGACCGGTAAACTGCTCTGCCACGAAGAAGGGCTGAGAAAGGAATCGCTGGGCGCGACGTGCGCGTGCCACAACGAGCTTATCCTCGTCGGAAAGCTCATCGACACCGAGAATGGCAATGATATCCTGAAGCTCGTTATACTTCTGGAGAAGCTGCTTTACAGCCTGGGCTGTCTGGTAGTGGTCCTCACCGATGATATGGGGGTCAAGGATACGTGAGGTAGACTCCAGCGGGTCAACAGCCGGATAGATACCAAGCTCGGCAATCTTACGGCTCAACACCGTGGTGGCGTCAAGGAAGCTGAAAGTAGTAGCCGGAGCGGGGTCGGTCAAGTCATCGGCAGGCACATAGATAGCCTGTACTGAAGTGATTGAACCCTGCTTGGTAGAGGTGATACGCTCCTGGAGCGCACCCATTTCAGATGCAAGTGTAGGCTGGTAACCTACTGCCGAAGGCATACGGCCGAGAAGAGCCGACACCTCTGAACCTGCCTGGGTGAATCGGAATATATTGTCAATAAAGAGAAGAATCTCCTTACCTCCGCCATCCTGGTCGCGGAACTGCTCAGCCACGGTAAGACCGGAAAGAGCAACACGAAGACGCGCACCCGGCGGCTCGTTCATCTGACCGAACACAAGCGTCGCCTGAGAATTGGCAACTTCCGACATATCGACATCGGCAAGATTCCACTCACCCTTCTCCATGCCTTCGCTGAACTTCTTGCCATATTTCATGACGCCGCTCTCAATCATCTCACGGAGGAGGTCGTTACCCTCACGGGTACGCTCGCCGACTCCGGTAAACACTGAGAAACCATTGTGTCCCTTGGCGATATTGTTGATGAGCTCCATGATAAGCACGGTCTTTCCTACACCGGCACCACCGAACAGACCAATCTTACCACCCTTGCTATAGGGTTCGAGAAGGTCAATCACCTTGATTCCGGTATACAGAATCTCGGTACCGATAGTCAGGTCGTCAAATGCAGGTGCAGGCTGATGAATCGGTCGCAGGTCGTCACGTTTAAGCTCGGGGAGGTGGTCAATCGCTTCACCGATTACATTGAGAAGACGACCCTTCACCTGATCTCCGGTAGGCACCGCGATAGGTCTGCCGAGATTCTCGACACGGATGCCGCGCTGCAGGCCGTCGGTACTTTCCATCGCCACACAACGCACAGTATCCTCGCCGATGTGTTGTTCCACTTCAAGTATTAGCTCCGAGCCATCGGGGCGCTCAACTTTAAGTGCGGTATAGATTGAAGGAATCTCATTATCTTTTCCTTCGAAAGTCACATCGACAACGGGGCCGATTACCTGACTAACTGTTCCGAATTTATCGCTCATCTTTACGAAAATCTGAGGTTATATTATTTTATTTATTTAACTCTTAAAAATGCAAGCCGTAGCATATCACGATTACCATCAACACAAGGTTGGCGAGGTTAATCGGGAGAAGATACTTCCATTCGAGGTGAAGCAGCTGGTCGATACGCAGACGGGGGAATGTCCACTTAAACCAGATAATCACAAATGAGAGCACCACTGCCTTGCCGATAAACCATACTATCGAGGGAATGAAATCCATTACATGATTAAAAGCATCCCACCCGGGAATATGAAGCGGCATCCAGCCTCCAAAAAACAACAGCGTGGCTACACCGGCTACAATGAACAGGTTAAGGTATTCGGCAAGGTAGAAGAAACCGAAGTGAATACCTGAATACTCTGTATGGTAACCTGCGGTCAGCTCGCTCTCAGCCTCAGGAAGGTCAAACGGGCCTCGGTTAGTCTCTGCCGTACCTGCTATGATGTAGATAATGAAAGCGATTATGGCAGGGATGTGTCCCGATACGATAAACCACAAATCTTTTTGAGCCATACAGATGTCGGTTATCGACATTGAGCCTGCTAAAGCCACCATTGTAATAACCGAAAGACCGATGGAAAGTTCATAGCTTATCATCTGCGCGCCGCTTCGGAGTGCACCGATAAGAGTAAACTTATTGTTACTTGACCATCCGGCAAGAAGGATACCGAGCACACCAATCGATGATACGGCAACAAGGAAGAAGATACCTATGTTGAAGTCTATCACCTGAAGTCCGTTGCCCCAGGGGAGCACCGCGAAGCAGAGCATCGAGGCGATTATCACCAGATAAGGAGCAAGGGCAAACAGGAATTTATCAGTATGCTTTAGCGAGATAAGCTCCTTTATAAGAATCTTGAACATGTCGGCAACGCTCTGGAAGATACCGGCAGGACCTACACGGTTAGGACCGAGACGGCACTGGAAAGCGGCACACACCTTGCGCTCGAAATAGATGTAGAAAAGCGCCAGGAGCGCATAAGCGAGAAGAAGCACGACACCTATGAGCACACACTCGATAGTGACTGTGAGCCAGGCGGGGCAAAATCCGTTTAACCATTGGTTGAGCCAGTCGGCTCCTTTTGATAAATCGTACATATCGGTTTATTCGTTACTTTTTCTTCATTAAGTTTAACGGTCAATATCAGGCACCACATAGTCAAGTGTACCGCCGATAGTGATAAGGTCGGCAATCTTGCTGCCACGTGTAAGGTGGTCAACGACACCGGCAAGATTCATACACGGCGAGTTAAACTTAACACGCCATGGAGTGTTGGCACCGTGGCTCTCGATATACACGCCAAACGCGCCTCGGCTTGCCTCAACCTGCTGGAACCAGTGTCCCTCCGGAAGCTTGATGACCTTGGGCACCTTCGCGCATATTTCGCCATCGGGAATATTGTCGACAAGCTGTTCAAGTATGCGTATTGACTGCTTGATTTCCTCGATACGCTCAACAAAACGCGCCATGCAGTCACCCTCCTTAAGCACCACCTCATCGAAATCGAGTTCGGAATAGATGCTGTAAGGGTTAGTCTTACGCACATCGCAAGCCCAGCCGGAAGCACGTCCGACAGGACCGGTAGCGCCATAAGAGATTGCATCTTCTTTGCTGAGATGACCTACACCTACCATACGGTTGTGGGCAATGACGTTGCCTGTAAACACAGTGTCATATTCCTTGAGAGCCTTGGGCATAATCTCGATAAGATGCTTCACATCTTTCACGAAATCAGCATCGAGGTCATCCATTACACCACCGATACAGTTGTAGTTAAATGTCATGCGGGCACCGCATGTCTTCTCAAATATATTAAGTATGGTCTCGCGTTCACGGAGCGTGTAGAACAGCATCGTGGTAGCACCGAGGTCCATACAGAATGTACCCATGAAAAGCAAGTGAGAGGAAATACGCATCAACTCGTCCATCATCACGCGAATCACCTGTGCACGACGGGGCACCTCAATACCGAGAGCCTTCTCGATACACATACAGAGGCAATGACGGTTTTGCTGCGCCGAAAGATAGTCGAGACGGTCGGTGAAATGCAATGTCTGCGGATAGCCGAGTCCCTCACACAGCTTCTCGATACCGCGGTGGATATAACCGAGGTAAAGGTCAATCTTCTTGATGGTCTCGCCGTCAACGGCAGTGCGGAAGCGCAACACACCGTGGGTAGCAGGATGCTGCGGACCGATATTCACCACGAAATCCTCGGGAGCGAATATTGTAATTTCTTTCTTTTCAATCTTGCCGTCGGCACCCTCAACATAAGATACCGTAACGTCATCTACAGCCTCATGGTCAAGACGCACGGGATTTACATTGGCATCGTCATTGTAGTCCTTGCGAAGGGGGTAGCCCACCCAGTCGTTACGGAGAAACAGGCGACGCATGTCGGGATGGTTTATAAATATGATGCCGTAATAGTCATAGACCTCACGCTCATACAGGTTTGCCACCGCCCACAAATCGGAGATACTGTGGAGCATCGGGTGTTCGCGGTCAGAAGTGGTCACCTTCACTGACACGTGGGTATTATGTTTAGTGGAGGTAAGGTAATACATACATCCGAGCGTATCGGTCCAGTCCATACCTACGACTGCGACAAGGTAATCAAATCCGAGTTCCGGATCCTCCTTCAAAGTCTTTGCAAGGGAGTGCCATTTGGCATCGGGAATATTCACCAACAGCCATTCGCCCTCCTCAAAAGTTGCCTCGGGGAACAGCCTGGCTATATTTTCCTGAACATTTGCCATAATCGATTATTGATTTGGGGTATTGTTTAATCTTGGTTATAATTACTTTTCCGCTTCGTCAAGGGGATGGGTTTCGAGAAACTCCTTCTGCTTTTCCTGACGGTTGACACCGCCGAAGAATTTTTCCACTTTCACCTTGCGCGAGAGCTGCATGATACCGTATATCATAGCCTCGGGACGAGGAGGACATCCGGGCACATACACGTCGACGGGAATAATTTCCTGAACGCCCTTCACTACATGATAGGAGTTTTTGAAGGGACCGCCGGAGATGGCACATCCGCCGCAGGCTATCACATATTTAGGCTCGGCGAGCTGGTCGTATAGACGTCTTACAACAGGAGCCATTCGGTGTACGATTGTACCTGCCACCATCATGAAGTCGGCCTGACGTGGAGAGGCACGGGCAACTTCCCAGCCAAAGCGCGCCATGTCATAACGCGCCGCTCCAAGAGAGATAAACTCTATACCACAGCAACTGGTTGCGAATGTGAGCGGCCATAAAGAGTTACTGCGCCCCCAGTTGATTACGTTATCAAGCGTGCCGACAACCACATTGGTGCCGTTATCCTTGAGTTCCTTTACGAGATGCTCGATATATTCGTTGTCCTTCCAATCGGAGTAGGGCATCCCTTGTGCTGTTACTTCCATTCAAGCGCTCCTTTCCGCCAGGCATATGCCAAGCCCAGCACTAAAATTCCGAAAAATACTGCGATGCATAATAGACCGTCTGTCCCAAGAGAGCGTACATTTACCGCCCAAGGATAAAGGAACACAGTCTCCACATCAAACATCAAAAAGAGAATGGCATACAAATAGTAACCGACCTTGAATTGAGCCATACTCGCTCCGCGAGTAGGAATACCGCACTCATACGCCTCGCCCTTCTGAGGGTTGTAGGATTTCGGTGAGATAAGCCCTGCTATAACCAAGGCAAGTGCCACAAGCGCCACGCCTGTAAGGGCAGCAACCACGGCAAGGGTAGAATTTTGAATACCAAAAATTAATGATACCATATAATATAACTAATACTTCTTCCGAGAAATGTTTTTCGGCAGGATATAACTCATCCTTTCTAAATTTGTGCAAATATAACAATTTTTTTCTACACGGCATCTGCGGGCGCCAGAAAAAAAGCGGCACCCATTGATAAAATTTAACACGCGTCAGCGACAGTTTACTTTTGAATGTCGTACAACACCACCGGAGGTAACATAGCTAACCAAATAGACACCGGGAGACGATACCTCAACCGACCTTACGCCTTTGCCGATACATCCGGCGAGTGTGCCGTCGACACGATATACTTCAGCTGTTGCCGCGTCATCACCCTCGATTCTTATGACAAGACCGTCGGTCACGACACTCACCTGCTCCGCCTCATGAACCAGATTGTCTATTGATGCCGGATTGTAAGGCACTGACTCTACCGACACTTTCCGGGCGTTGGAGAAATTAAACGTATGGGTTGCCGCCGGAGTGTATTGCACTGTTGTCTTACCGCTGTTGTCAGTCACAGTCGCTTTCCAGTTGCGCCCCTCTGAGGTAGTGAGCGTCATCGGGCGCGCATTGTAATACTGCCCTGTAAACAGCGGCTGAGTAAGCGCCACGCCGTTAAAGTCGACCGGCAGGTCAGCGCCGTCGATAGTCAGTTCGTAAGCCGAGGATAGCCCGAAATATGTGCGCATACGGTCGTAGAGAAATGTGCGTCGTTTCTTACACCAGTCGTGGATGAAGTTAATCTCGTTTTTCCAGCCATCAAACCGCCATGACTCGTAAGGGAAATAGAGTTTGCAATGGTCAGGATATTCCGGGGTAAGCTCACCTGCCATCTCATCAAGCATGGCATCGACATAAGCGGGCTGAAGAAAGTCGCCCATGAATATTGCGAGACGGTCGATAAAGAGAGCCTTTGCTTCCGGCATCTCCATGAAAAGAGAGAAGAGCCTTACATTACGGGCTGTCCACTCATCGGAAATCGCCGGATTAGCCATGTCGGCAATAAACTTGAAGTAGTCATGGGCATGCTGTCCCTGTTCCCAGGTTATCGCGAAACGGTCAATGTCTTTCAACACCCAACGCCACTTGGAGCCTTCAGCCCACGGCTTCCAGCACACAATGTTATTATTAGGATAGTCGGTATTGCCCGCAAACGTCTGTATGGCAAACATGTCAAGGAAATTGTCGACATCCATAACCTCGTCAAGAGCGGCAAAGGTCACATCCTTGCGGTTATACAGGTCAATGAAACTCCAGAGCGAATTGGCGGTGCCGGTCTTCACCTCCCACCAGTTTTCAATCATGTCGATATCCTCAAGACCGTCATAATTAGCCTCTATGTAATCTTCGTTGGTGCGTTCTCTCAGGTCATATACACCCCGGTATTCGCCGTTTATATAGCAGATTACCAGGCGGTAGCCCTGCCAGTCGACATTGGGCGAGTTAAGACCGACAAGACGCTGAGCAAACGCATCACGGATATGGGCACCTTCAAAATCAGTGCCGCTGTTTCGCAGCTCGAATGATTTCACTTCCGTGATTTCAGGCTTGTCAAGCCACACCCCTGATGTATTGTAACGCTTCTCTCCAAAACGCTTGTTGGCGTAAAACACCATTGATTTCTGCGAATAACGGCGCGACCATCCGCCTTTCACCCTGGTTTCCCCTACCTGGTTGAAAAGCTCTTCATGGGTCCCGCCATCAAAATATTCGACGTTCATCGGGCGACGCCAGTCGTAACCCCAGTTGGGATTTTTGTCAAGCTCACCCATGAATATGCCTATCTCATCGTCATAAAGATACTCGGGATTAAGCGATATAGCCACCACAGGTAGGTAGGTCGCGCGCGGGTGAAATATATATGAATGAGTGACCGACACCGGCGCCAGCGCCGACGGCGATATGAGTTTCGCCCTAAGCGAAGTGGATTTGGTTATATTGTAGGTCTTGCTGTCACCTATCACGGCATCGCGCGCCACAGGCTCACGACCGTCGGTAGTGATGCAGAGACGGCAGTCAGCCGGAGCACCGGCGGGCTTGCTGACAGTAACCGAAACCGGAGAGTCAAAAAGACCGCCTCCTACGCTAAATTCAGGCGCGGCAAGCAGTTCGGAGGCAACACCACCGCCATTAGCAGCTCCCGGTGTCGGTACAATCATGTAACCCCAGCTATCGCCGCCGTCAGCAACTCGTCCATAGGCGATATTTGCTGCGGGCATCTTGCCAAAATCAAGATAGTCGACGACCTCACCTGAAGGAGCAAACAGATATACCGACCCCTTCTTTGTCGATTCAAGACGGAAATCGGCGTGAATCCCCTCCCCTGTTTTGTCACAATATATCACTCCGTGACCTTTAGGGGGGATGGGAAGAGACGAAGCTATCCCGTAAGCCTTTGACGACTTTTCCGATGTTCCGAGTTTATAGCCTTTCAAGTCGACAGGCGTCTCTCCGGCATTGTAGATTTCAACCCAAGAGTCGGGAAATTCCTTGTCGGCGAAAAGCACGTCGACATTAGACTGCATTATTTCATTAATCACAAGCTGTCCTTGGGCTAAGGACGGCAACGACATCATCACACCACTGTACAAAAGTGCATAAGAAAAGTGCTTCATTGGTAATTTGGAGATTGATTGGTTGATTGGTTATGCGCAAATATAACGATTATTTCGTAACCTCCGAAATTACAGCACAAAAAAGCGTCCCAAAGCGACAAATCCATCGCTTCGGGACGCTATATGCAATCAACAGCCGTTACTGCTGAGAAGAAGACTGTAGACGGAACTTGAGTGTAGACACAACGTTGTAGGTAGTCGAGTTGTCTTCACCGATAGTAGGCGTACAGGAATATTTGAGAGTGATGTTATCACCAAGCAAGCCGGAACCTTCAAGGTCAGTGATGGGGAATTTTTCATTGGGCACCTCTTTATCAGCATTGTCACCGGTCAATACCGAGGGAACAAGACGGTCGGCAGCAAATGTCAGGCGACCGTTTTCAATTGAGAAAGGTATATCCTTAAACACCATGTTCATCGCGGGCATACCTTCCATGAAAGCCGCTCCGGCAACATAAAGATTGAGTGTACGGGTAGCCTTGTTGACATCCTTTTCATTAATGGTAATCTGATAGCGGTTCTTAGCTACCTCTTCAGTTGAGAGTACAGGTTCGCCGTTAAGAGCCTTGGTTACCTTGGTTGCACTAAAATAGAAGGAGATGGCAGGCATACCGAACACCTTTTCATTGCCTGACTTAAAGTTGTAGAAAAGATTCCAATGCTGTATCCATGCTGAGCCACCAAGCAGGCTGATGTTTATATCTGACATGCCGTTAGTCGCTACAGAAGTCGGAGACAGCTCAAACCCCATACCGGAGGCAACATTCTTGTTGGTCAGGGCATTTACATCAAAGCTCTGTTCAGAGCCACCTGCCATAACCACCTTACGCACACTCAGGCTTGATGCCGACTCTCCAAGATATTCTATTGAAATGGAAGCAGTGCCGATTGAATAATTTTCCTCAGTGCCGTCAGTCACGTAATTGAGCATGTTGAACGGCTGGGTCTCACGATGGGAATTTTCTTTTGTCTCACACGATGTAAACACGGCAGCTACAAGCGCTGCGGCGAGAAATGTTTTGTTAATCTTCATCTAATCTTACTGTTAATTATAAAAACTTAAATCTGTATTCTGAAAGTTGCACCTATCCTTAATGGTTTACCTCTCTGTAAAAATGCATTTCCTATACTAACGAAGTAAAATGTATTATATTTTGTATCAGTGAGGTTCTCGCCCCATAATGTAAGTGAAATTTTACTAAAATCTAATTTCACCGATGCTCCGGGGAGCATATAGAAAGGCTGCTTCACACTGTTTGCTTCATCCCACATTATCTCCCCTACTCCACGGCAATTCAAGTCGACTGTCACTCTTTTGAGCAGGGACGCAGCTACCTGACAGGTATAAGTGGCACCGATAAACATCGTATTATGAGGGACATACGGTATATATTTGCCGGAATAATCGTTGATGCCGTTGTGAAACTCGCGGAACCGGGCATCGGTATATCCATATGATGCCGTAAGCCCAAGCTGCTCCAATGGTTGATATTTGACAGTCAACTCCGCCCCGTAGCTACGCGTCTTGCCGGCATTGGTCATGATACGTCCGGTCGTGTTACCGTCGGGAAACATGGTGAGCTGCTGGTCGCGGCAATTAATATAGAATAGGGCCACCTGTCCCGAAAGTTTCCCGCCCGCATCACTCAAATGGGCACCTATCTCATAGTTCCAGCTCGACTCAGGCTTATACGAAATAATCTGCGCTATGTCATAACTCTGCGACAAGCCCATAATCCTCATAAGGCGTTGCTGAAGCACATCGCTGAACATCTGAGTGTTGAATCCACCGGCCTTATAACCACGCGCCACCGAGAGATACACATTGGAGCCTGGAAGAGACTCTATGTTATATGTAGCCGTGAATTTCGGCAACAGTTCGACAAATGTCTTGTGAAGCTTGCCACGGTCATTTATATTTGCCGGAATCTGACCATCTTCTATGCCCTGGATGGTAAAGGATGTATTGCATTGACTGTGATAGCGGAGCGATGTATGCTCGATATCAATGCGCAATCCGAGGGCAAAATCCCAGGCTCCGGCTCGGTAACCGCTCTGATGATATAAAGCGACACCCCATACATCGTTAATAAACCGGCTCTGCAGCAAGAAGCTGTCGTCATCCCACGCAGTAGGGTGAGATGAATGGGCATTGAGATGCTTGAGTATCAGCTCCTCGATTCCGGTTTCCTTGAATGTCACAGGAGCATTCATGTTGGTGTGCTTGAAAAAGCCGAAAACGCCACCGAGCCAGCTATAATCGCCGACATTTCCCTTTCCTACGAAATCTTGCGTAAGCGCCCACTCACGGCGAGCCTGCGTAAGGGTGAAATATGATTCAGGGAGAAAATCCTGGTCAAGGGTCATGTTGTCATCGATATACTGGAAACTGCTGATGCTCGATATAACGGCATCATCTAACCGCCAACGGAATGTAAGCCCGTCGTTTACTCCGGTGCGACGGTAAAAGCATGTATCGTTGTAGGCAATCTGCCCGGATTCAAGCGACTCATAGGGATAACCGCCCTGACGTGAAATCTGCACTGACGCGACATTTTCCATCGTCAGCCGGTCGGAAGCACGCCATACAGTCTTCCATCTCAGACTACCTTGGTTTTCCTTGTCACACTTCTCGCCATTATACCGATTGGTGAAATATCCGTCGGAGTGGGTGTAACAGACACCATACGACATGCCGAGCCTCGGAGTCAGCTTATGATAATATGACACGGCTGCACGCATGGTATTGGCGGTGCCATATTCGGCGGTAGCCCTGATGCCTTGAAATTTCATCGGTGAAAGAGTGTAGATGTTAACAAGTCCGCCCATGGTGTTTCTGCCGTAAAGCGTGCTCTGCGGACCACGCAACATCTCTATTCGCTCGATATCCACAAGGTCAAAGTCATAGTTGTCTTTATTGAGATAGGGCACATTGTCGACATTAAGCCCTATCACCGGCTGGTCGATACGCGCCCCGATACCGCGCACATATATTGACGAGGTCATGCGTGAGCCATAGTCGGGTATATAGAAGTTGGGGGCGACTTCGCTCACGCCCTTCATTGTCACGATATTAAGCTTTTGCAATTCATCCTCTCCCACTACCGTGGAGGCTACGGGAAGCGACTTTATGTCGAGAGTCTGCTTGATTCCGGTGACTGAAACCTCACCGAGAGTCAACACAGTGTCAACGCTCTCCTCTGCAGTGGCAGGAAAGCTACACATTATTATAATCGCAACTATCGACAGTGAGCGGGTAAACTTCATTACTAAAAAACATCTTGCTTCAAGATGCAAAATTACCTTACCGTCATCAATAGCGCAATCCCTATTTGTAGTGAATTAGTGAAATCAGAACAGCAGCAATCCGAATCCCATGACAGCCATGCCGAGTATCACGCCGCCTATGGCAAAATGATGATGACCGTATTCCTCGGCACTCGGCAGAAGCTCGTCAAAAGAGATGTAGACCATTATACCGGCAACAGCGGCAAGACAGATGGCATTGACAGCCGGAGTCCATATGGGCATGAGGAAAGCGAGGGCGAAAAGCGCGCCGAGCGGCTCGGCAAAACCGGAAGCGACCGAAAACCACAGCGCTTTCTTACGGCTGCCTGTAGAATGATAGATCGGCACCGACACGGCTATTCCCTCCGGGATATTGTGTATGGCAACAGCTACCACAATCGGGAGGGCGATATCAAGCGACTCCAGTCCCGACACAAAAGTAGCGATGCCTTCAGGGAAATTATGGATTCCGATAGTAAGGGCGAGCATTATGCCTGTACGTTTCAGCTTGCCGCTTTCCCCCGACCTGATATTATGCAGCTCGTGAGGGTTTTCATCTTCCGGCACAAGAAAGTCGATAAGTGCAATCAAGCCCATTCCGCCGAAAAACGCAAGCAGCACGTAGAGCATCGCGGTCTTTTCCGTGGCATACAGCCCCATGGCATGTATCGCCTCGGGCAGCAGTTCGACAAAAGACACATATACCATCACTCCCGCCGATAATCCAAGCGCACCTGAGAGAAAGCGAGTGTTAGTAACCTTGGTAAAAAAAGCCATAAGACTCCCTATGCCGGTCGATAATCCGGCAATAAGCGTCATAAGCAACGCCATCAGTATCGCATCGGAAGTAAGCGGTGTCTCCATTTCTATCTATAACAAAATTTCCACTGATGAGGTTGAAAAAAAATACCGCCCCTGCATCCTTTCGGACCGGGGCGGGGTTGAGCATGACTGTAAGCCGGGTTATGTCGCGCCAGTGGCAATCACTGACGCGGTCGGTCATTTATCTAATCCCGATGTCGCCACCGGGCTTGAGCAGTCTACCCCCCGGCAATGGACGGGCAGCCCTTAAATGCCGGTATACTTGACCTTGCAATCCATGAGGCGTGCGGCATTCCATATCGCTGTGGAACCCGGTGGGCTCTTACCCCGCCTTTTCACCCTTACCTCCCGAAACGGAAGGCGGTTATTTTCTGTCACGCTACTCTGCCATCACTGACGGGTTGCCGTTAACAACCATGGCGCCCTGTATTGCCCGGACTTTCCTCTTGCCGCTCTCGAAGTCGGCAAGCGACCGACCGTCTTGCTCAATACCGCCGCAAAGTTACGATAATTCTTTGTAATTGCAATCATCACGCCCTTTCAGGGCAGCGTGAAATGTCAAAAACTGAACTGCGCCATCAGACTTACCCTGTTGACCCAACCGTGAGCATGGTCAATGTTTTGCCGCTTGCCGAGATTATACTCCACGGCTGCCTGACAGCGGGGAGTGATATTCCAGAATATATTTGCGGCGCCATATAGTCCATATTTATAGGTGATGTTTTCATACACAGGTTCTTCCTTGGGGAGAAATCTCTCCTCACTGAACACGATAGTGGAAAAGAGATTGGGCAGGAAATGATATTGCACGCCCGCATACCATCCGAAGCTGAGCGGCGCAAACATCCTGCCACGGTGAGACGGGTCGCCTACAAGATCCATCGGGGAGTTTTGGAGGTCGTTGACAAGACTCCCCAATCCCTTTCCGGTGATTACGGCTCCATACAGGGTTAACGGTGCGACAGGGTTAAGCACGGTGCTTACGTGTACACCCCACCCTGTCTTTTTATAGTTCCGGTTTTCCAAAAGGTCGCGATATTCAAGCCCGCGCACTACACCGGCAAGCCTTACATGCTGCCCACCGCCCCACTGATACTGCATGAATGCCGCAAAATTCGGCATATAATTGCTACATCCCGTATATACGTCGGGGAGAGTAGGTATCGCTCCATTGGGAGTCTCGACCGAAGCCGCCACGACGTAACGTTGTTTGAAGGTGTGCATCCATCTCAGAAGTATATTTGTGTCGCTTGACTTGGAATTTGGGCCTTGACCGTCGACAGTGGGAGGTTGCGCCGACGGGTCGGAAAATGTCGAATTGGTATAACCGATGGTCAAGTCACCTACAGTGGCATAAGCCTTTTTAAGCCGCAGGTCGCGACTGCCGTAGCCGTTGAAATTTGCCTCGATATATAGCTGATAGTTGCCAAATCGCGTATGACGTCCGAACACCGACAAAAACAGTGCCGTGCCGGCAGGTGTACTTCCGGTCCAGTGATTTCGTGTAGGATCGTCGGGGATGCTGATGTCATAAGGGATAAACGCGCTGTTGCTCATCGCGCCATCCCAGTCATACCATCCTCTCATCCTTACCACGCCACCGATGCCCATGGCAAATTGATCGGTCTTGCTCATAAGCATGAAGTACGGCGCAAGAGGGTCCTGAAAATGGCGGAACTGGTCGTAGTAAAATATACTTATGAGTTCTTGCTCGTAAACGGAGTCCAACGGCTCTCCGGAGTTTAGGTTGAGGATGTAATGGCTCTTCCGCTGCTGCATTTCCTGTATCTCGGCAGGGGTAAGTGCAACCATCGGCAACATCACTGACAGCAATAAAACTAACGCAATAAATTTTTTCATAAATCTAACAGTTGATAACAATTCTTTAACAACGCGGATTTTCATTTTGTTTGTTGGTCACGGTGCTTTTTTGACTACAATTTCTCACCATTTTTGCTTAGACCCGCCATGCCCTCCGATGGTCGGTTTTGGTAAAAAAACGGTCAAAATTCATGTTGAAAAACATCGTTTTAAAACAATTTAACAATCTTCTGAAAACCGCTCTATCAGTAGAGTTTAGAGGGGTCCCCTACCGTTAAGACGGTGAATATGAGCAGTCAAATTTCTCATTTTCAGAAAAGTTGCTTAACTTTGCAGCATTGAAATTGTTATTTCTAAGGTCAAAAGAGTTTGACTTTCGCCGAAAATCGGCAACAAGAAGAATAGAGCTATGGATAATTCATCACTACTCTTACTTTTTGTATTTAGTAATTTTAAACTTAAAGAATGAAGAAAACAATGACAATCATTGTGATCTTCGCCGTTCTCCTCGGACTTGGCTCAGCCGCGTCAATCAGTGCCGTTGATGGCACCGTAGGCTCCAAAGCTCCGATGTTTAAAATCGAACGTGCCGACTCATCACTGGCACTCGACGACATGAAGGGGAAATGGGTACTGCTCCAGTTCTGGGCATCAAGCGACGCTTCGTCACGTATCGCCTGCAAGCAGTATTCCAAGCTTGAACAAAATCAGGTTTCAAGCAACCCGGGAGAACGATTCCATTTCTTAGCGGTCAATCTTGACCGTAGTGAGCGCCTCTTTTGTGAGATAGTGCGCAGAGATGGTCTTAGTGCGGAATCACAATTTTTTATCGAGAGAAGTAACGCTGAAAAAATTATCAACGACTATCATCTCGAATCGGGATTAAGCTCATTTCTTATTGACCCTGAAGGTCGTATTGTAGCGAAGAACCCGACTGAACAACAACTGATTGAACTTGCTATCAATTAAGACTACAAAACGGAGATGCACAACAGCTGCACCCCCGTTCTTTTTTTATCTGTAATAGCCCTGCCGCTACTTGACGATTTTTAAAATTTACTTCACAACAAGCGTAGAGGTATATCCGACACACTCAACGAATCATCCACCCCATGGCCCGGCAGCTTCACCGTGGCGTACCCCGCTTGTAAACTCCAAACAACCCTGTTTCTTGTGGACCTATGTCACTCTGTATCCATGATGAATTTCGCGACCTGATTGATTATGCCCACAAGGTATTTCTCACACGTCATGTGGCAATACGATAGTTTTTTCAATGAAATTTCGTAATTTTGCGACATGAATACCTATCAGAAAGATACAGCTGACAGCCGCTTGCATGTCGACGTGGATGCCACATTGCGCAGCAAGCTTCCGAAAAAATATCTAAGACTCATACCGGGATTCGCGGTGAGATGGCTGGAACGCACAATATGTCAGGATGAACTTAACGGCATCCTTGACCGCACACGCGGGAAAAAAGGAGCGGAATTTTGCAATGCCATGCTTGCCGACATGGGCATCACATATTCAGTCACGGACAAGGACAACCTTCCCGAGAACGGAAGGGCGATTTTTGTGTCCAACCATCCGCTCGGCGCGCTCGACGGCATAGCAATGATAGACTTCATAGCCGGTCATTACGGTAAAAACGTGAAATTTGTGGTCAACGACATACTTATGGCAGTCAAACCGCTTGACAATGTGTTTTTACCAGTCAACAAGCATGGGAAACAGAGCCGCCGGTTGTCGAGCGACATAGACGAGTGTCTCGCCGGTGACGCGCCTGTCATCATCTTTCCTGCAGGACTGGTGTCACGCAAACAAAAAGAGGGAATAAAAGACCTCAAATGGCAAAAAATGTTTATAAATAAGGCTATTCAATCACAACGTGATATAATTCCCATACATTTTGGTGGGGAAAATTCATCGTTTTTTTATAATTTTGCAAAACTACGCACACAACTCGGACTTAAATTCAATATCGAGATGATTTATCTGCCGCGAGAGATATTCAGAAGCCGCGGTGCCCGATTTGAAATAAGCGTGGGAAAACCAATCTCGTGGCGCACTCTTAAAGGCGGCACGAAAGCAGCCGAAGAGGCACTCCTTATCAAGGAAAAAGTATATAGTTTAAAAAGGAAATAAGCGTTTTAGCATATAACTGCGACAATGGACATTAAAATTATTGACCCGATACCCGTCGAGACCCTGGAAAGCGAACTTACCGCCGACAAGTTTCTACGCCACACCAACAAGGGGGGCAATCATATATATATAGTAGACGCTCATAACTCGCCCAATGTAATGCGCGAGATAGGTCGACTACGCGAGATAGCTTTCCGCATGGCTGGCGGTGGCACAGGCATGGAGTGTGACATTGATGAATTTGACACTATGGAGCCTCCCTGCCGGCAGCTTATAGTGTGGAATCCTGAAGCACGCGAGATTATTGGCGGCTACAGGTTTATCACAGGCGAAAACATCCATGTCGACGACAACGGTCACCCGCGTATCGCCACCGGTCATATGTTCAGCTTCTCACCAAAGTTTCTCAACGATTACCTGCCCTACACGCTTGAGCTTGGAAGGTCGTTTGTGGCAATCGACTATCAGTCGACCCGCGCAGGAGCCAAGGCACTGTATGCGCTCGACAATCTTTGGGACGGACTTGGCGCGCTCACAGTAGTGTACCCGTCAATCAAGTATCTATTTGGCAAGGTCACCATGTATCCGAGCTACCATGCCGAGTGCCGCAATATGATTTTGTATTTCCTCAACAAGCATTTCCCTGACAACGAAGGTCTTGTAAAACCGTTCATGCCGCTGGAGACCAACATGAACTGTCACGAAATGGAGCAGTTATTTACCGGCACAACTTTTAAAGACGATTATAAGATACTCAATAAGGCAATACGCGACCACGGCTACAACATCCCGCCGCTCGTCAACGCCTACATGAACCTGTCGCCGTCAATGAAGATGTTTGGCACTGCCATCAACGATGAGTTTGGCAATGTCGAGGAAACCGGCATCTTCTTAACAATCTCCGATATATTTGAAGAGAAAAAAGACCGGCACATAGGCACCTATAATCCGTCGGAATCATGATCTCCCGGTTAACTCTCCTCCTTACTCTCCTTATCACTACGGTCGCCAGCGTAAAGGCTCAATACCCGATTGACTACCGTGGCGAAATCATAGCCAACGCCGGCAGCGGCAACTTCGCACCCTACTATATCGCGTCAAATAATTTCGGGATTATGACGCAGCCCTATTCCACTCTCGCCAGGGCTGCCACGTGGAAAGAGATGAACACAGATGCCCGCTTCAGCTACGGCTTTGGCGTTGATGCTCTTGCTGGATATTCCTCATCGACCCCCTATCTGCGCTACCTTCCCGCCGAAGATATTTTTACCCCGATTGACCGTCACGCGGCACGAGTGTGGCTGCAACAGCTCTACGGCGAGGTGAAATACCGATGTCTTTACCTGACTGTCGGTCTAAAAGAGACAGGCTCTGCTCTTCTCAACGACCGCCTTTCAAGCGGCGACATAACATGGAGCGCCAATTCACGCCCTATGCCCGGGGTAAGAGCCGGATTTCACGGATTTGAAAACATCCCCTTCACCAACGGATGGGTACAACTCAATGGAGAATTTTTCTTCGGTAAGCCGACCGACAACGATTGGTTGACTGAGCGTTACAACCACTTTAATTCTTTCATCACCACAGGACGCTGGATTAACTACAAGCGGTTATATTTCCGTACCAAACCGTCAAAACCACTGTCAGTGACAATAGGTATGCAGGCAGCGGCGCAATTTGGCGGAACGCAGAGAAGCTACACAAACGGCGTAATCGACAATACTGAAACATCGCCGGCAAAGTTGCAGGATTTCTTTAAGATGCTGATACCGGGCAAAGATGATGAATATTGGGCAGGTAACCACCTTGGCAGCTGGGACATAGTAGCCCGCTATCGTCTCCACTGCGGGCATGAGATAAAGCTATATCTCCAGTCGCCCTGGGAAGATGGTTCCGGAATAGGTAAGCTCAACGGCTTCGACGGGCTTTGGGGCATCGAATACAAAAGTCCGGTGAAATCAATTGTCAGTGGCGCTGTCATAGAGTATCTTGATTTCACCAACCAGTCGGGACCGCTCCACTGGGATCCGATTGACAACGGCAACTCCACCATCGCCAATCAGGCGACAGGAGCCGACTCGTATTACAACAACTATTTCTACAACGGATATGCCTACTACGGCATGTCGCAGGGTACACCATTTCTCATGTCGCCGCTCTACAATCTTGACGGCTACATGCGATATATCGACACCCGCGTGCGTGGATTCCATGCCGCAATCGAGGGGTCGGTGACTCAGGCTGTCGATTACCGGGCGATGGTGTCATACCGCCTCTCTTACGGCGACAGTTACGTCCCGCGCCTGAAAAAAGTCCACGACACCTCATGGATGGTGGAGGCGCAGTGGCATCCCGCGACCGTGCCGGGCATGACGATAAAAGCGCAGGTGGCAATGGACCGTGGCGACATGTATGGCGACAACTTCGGCGCCATGCTGTCACTCTCCTACCGTGGCATCCTTAATTTACGATAACAATGAAAAATATACTTCTCATATTGCTCCCCATGCTTGCCATGCTCTCCACCGGCTGCACCCACAACGATGGTGACATAGGACCATGGTTCGGGACTTGGCAGCTTGAAGAAATCACGGCAGACGGTGACGTGGAGACAGCCTACAATCATGATATATTCTGGCAATTCCAAAATACCGTGTTCTGTATGCGGAAAGTCACAGCTCTCCACGATAATCTGCCACGCTGGGGCACATGGAAGGAAACCGGCGACAATGTGCTGCAACTAAATTTCACCCACCACGACAGCGAGTATGAAGCGGGAAGCACCAAATATTCACCTTTCCCCGAGACTCATATACCCGTCAATGCGGTTACCGACCTTAACATTCTGGAAATGAATCGTTCACGGCTTGTGTTGCAATATCATGCCGATGACGGCTCAGTCTACACATATTATCTCAAAAAGTGGCAGTAAAGTAATTTCTATTCCACATCGCTGCAATATCTGACGATTATTTGTTATTTTTGTAATTGAAAGGAAGCAGTATGGAAGAATCACTAAGTCTGTCACAGCAGCAACGACTGCAACAAAGGCTTTCTCCCCTTCAGGTCAAATTTGTAAAAATGCTTGAAATGAGCGGACCGGAAGTGGAGGATGAGGTGCAACGCGCCCTTGACGACAACCCCGCCCTGGAAGCCTCAGATGTAGCAGAGTCCGCGGCAACCGACGATTCTTTCAATGAGAGTGCCGAAGAATTGCGCATGGCTGACTACGCCGGCGAAGATGAGATACCTTCCTATCGTCTTGAAGCACGCAATCACAGCGCATCTGACACCTATTACGAGCCTGTGGCTGTCGACTCATCATCAACTCTTATCGACTCACTGTCATCCCAGCTTGCCGAACATACCCTGACCGACCGCGACCGTAAGATAGCCATGTATGTAATAGGCAATCTCGACGACAACGGCTACCTCACCCGCGACTCCGCATCGATAGCCTACGACATCGAGGAGCAGACCGGTGACCCTACAACGACAGCCGACGTGAAACGCATGCTCGAACTCGTAAGGCGGTTTGAGCCTGCCGGTATCGGGGCTGTCGACCTTCGCGACTGCCTGCTGTTACAGCTCAAACGCCGTAAGCCGACGGCTGCGGTAGCCACGGCTACAGAAATCGTATCCCACTATTTCGACCTCTTTTCGCGAAAGCATTACGACCGCCTTGCATCGGCTACCGGCAACTCACCTGAAGAACTGAAAGCGGGAATCGAGCTTATACGCACCCTCAACCCGAAGCCGGCCGGTGTAATCGGAGGTGACCCGGCTGAAGAGCGCACCCGACACATAATCCCCGACTTCTCGGTGGAAATCGACGACGGCGACCTGCACCTGACCCTGCTTAACAATATCCCTGAACTGCGCATCGAGGAGACATTCCGCGAAAACGACGCCGAAAGCAAGAGTGACCTTGCTCGTAACCGCGAGGCATCGCTCTTCATAAAGCAGAAGCGCGATGAAGCCACAGAATTTATAAAACTGCTCGGCATGAGGCAGGAGACACTCTTCAATGTGATGCGCGCCATAGTGAAGATACAGCGCGACTTCTTCATGAGCGGCGACGATGAAAGCCGTCTAAAACCGATGATATTGAAAGACATATCCTCACTCACCGGATATGACCTCTCTGTGATATCGCGCGCCACGGCTGGCAAGTATGTAGCTACGCCCTACGGGGTGCATCCGTTGAAAATGTTTTTCAACGAGCGTCCTAAAGATAATGACGACACTTCCTCCCATGAGATACTGTCGGCTATCAAGGAAATCATAGATGGCGAAGACAAACATAAACCCTTGAGCGACGAGGCGATTACAGCGGCTATCACAGCAAAGGGATATGACATAGCGCGTCGCACAGTGGCTAAGTATCGCGAAAAGTTGGGCATACCGGTAGCCCGATTACGAAAAGAAATGTAAACAATAGTAGCCGGTCATCGTTAATAAATATAGAAAACTGACTTATGAACAAGATATCACATATTATCTCCTGGGTGCTTAGTCCGGTGCTGATACCTACCTATGCCGTGTTTACGGCATTGTGGGTCACCATGCTCGCCATGCTCCCCGTAGGGTTGAGAATCAACGTGGTGCTTATGACATTTCTGCTCACGTGTGTCGTGCCGGTATTGGCGATTATACTTCTCTATAAGATGAAAATCGTGTCCCACCCGGGACTTAACCACCGGAAAGAGCGTTACATACCCTATGTCATCACGGCTATATGCTATCTCGGGGCGGCATGGTACATGTATCGCATCCATGCCCCGGAGTGGATGTATATGTTCATGACCGGAGGCGCAATCGCAGCCGTGGTGTCATGTATCGTCAACGCGTGGTGGAAAATCAGCGCCCATCTCGCCGCCATGAGCGGTTATGTGGCATTGCTTTTCCGCATCCTGTCCGACGGTATATACATCTGCAACATGTGGGTGCTTATTTCCGTTGCCATCCTGCTTACCGGATTGCTCGGAAGTGCCCGCATACAGCTCCGTTGCCATACATTCTGGCAGGTAATTGCCGGAGCGGCAAACGGATTTTTCTGGGTATATCTGCTTACATCATTATAAACCCGTCATATGAAACCAATCGTTAGTATTATCATGGGCAGCACATCTGACATGCCCATCATGGGAAAAGCCGCACAGGTGCTCGATGATTTCGAGATTCCCTTTGAAATGAACGCATTGTCGGCACACCGCACACCAGCACAGGTGGAGGAATTTGCATCGGGAGCCGCCGACCGCGGAATCAAGGTAATAATAGCTGCTGCAGGAATGGCGGCAGCCCTTCCCGGCGTAATTGCCGCCAACACCACGGTGCCTGTAATAGGCGTGCCTATCGCCTCTACACTCGACGGCATTGACGCTCTCCTTTCAATCGTGCAGATGCCTCCGGGCATACCGGTTGCAACCGTAGGAATCAACGGTGGATACAACGCCGCCTTACTTGCCGTGGAGATGCTTGCCATTTCCGACGAGAAAGTTGCAGCGCGTCTTGCCGAGTTCAAGAAATCGCTTGCCGGCAAGATTGTCAAGGCAAATGCCGAACTTGCCGAGGTAAAGTACAAATTCAAGACCAACTGACCACTTGCGCTTACCGATGAGTGTTTTTGACTATAGACGAAGGGCATCGCGTGAGGTAAACATCGGCGGCATACCCCTCGGCGGCGACAACCCCGTGCGCGTACAATCAATGACCAATACCTCCACAATGGACACCGAAGGCTCTGTGGCTCAGAGTAAACGCATCGCCGACGCTGGTGCCCACTATGTGAGACTTACAGCCCAGGGGGTGCGCGAAGCTGAGAATATCGGGAAAATACGCGGACTGCTGCGCGAAACCGGATGCAATGTGCCTCTTGTTGCCGACATCCATTTCAATCCGCGTGCTGCGTTTGCAGCCGCCGAAGTGACCGACAAGGTACGTATCAATCCCGGAAATTTCGTTGACCCGGGGCGCACATTCCGCAAACTTGAATACACCGATGCCGAATATGCCGCCGAGCTTGACCGTATCGACAAAGCATTCACCCCCTTTCTGGAAGTATGCCGCCAACATGGCACAGTCATCCGCATCGGCGTCAACCACGGCTCACTGAGCGACCGTATCATGAGCCGATATGGCGACACTCCGGCCGGCATGGTGGAGAGCGCGATGGAATTTCTGCGTGTTGCCGTCAAGCGTGAATTTTTCAATATCGTGATATCCATAAAGGCGAGCAACGTGGTTGTGATGGTCGAGACAGTGCGCCGTCTTGTAAAAGCGATGGAAGCTGAAAACATGACCTTCCCACTCCACCTCGGAGTCACAGAGGCCGGCGACGGCGAAGATGGCAGAGTCAAGAGCGCAGTCGGCATAGGCACACTCCTTGCCGAGGGCACCGGCGACACCATCCGCGTATCGCTCAGCGAGGCACCGGAAGCTGAAATCCCTGTAGCCAAGGCGCTTGTCGACTATATAAGCCACCGCGCGACAGCAGAGCCGATTGAGGGTGAATATGCCGACGGATACAACCCCGTAATCCCCGGGCGCCTTGCCACCAAGGCTGTCGGCAATATCGGGGGCGACAATGCTCCGGTTGTAATCGCTGAGGGCGAGACACTTCTCGAAGATTATCTGTTGCTTGACGCGGCAAAACCGCTAAACGACAATATCGCGATAGCCAAGGCTAATCCCGACAAAGTATTGGCAGTCACCACTTCTCATGTAAACCGTCCGGCTTCCATACAAGCTCTTGCCCACTCACTTCAAAGGCATGGCATAAAGAATCCTGTCATACCTATGATTGACTACGGCAACGCAACTATAGAAGATGTGACACTGATGGCGGCAGCCGATTTCGGCGCAATGCTGCTAAATGGTCTTCGCGACGGCATTTGGATTAAAGGCGACCGCTTGGACAATGACGATGTGGTGCGCATCTCCCTCGGCATTCTTCAAGCTACCCGACTGCGCATCAGCAAGACCGAGTATATTGCGTGTCCCGGATGTGGCAGGACACTCTTCGACCTTCAGTCAACCCTGAAAGCTGTCAAGGAAGCCACCTCTCATCTTAAAGGACTGAAAATAGGAGTGATGGGCTGCATAGTCAACGGCCCTGGCGAAATGGCCGATGCCGACTACGGCTATGTAGGCGCTGCTTCCGGTCACATCAGCTTGTATAAAAATAAGGAATGCGTGGAAAAAAACATCCCGCAGTCAGAAGCGATTCCCCGCCTCATCGCCCTGATAAAAGCGTCTGGCGACTGGCACGACCCCGCGACATTGTAGATACGAGAGGAAGCCAATCGGATTTATCATTGGCAGTAGATACAGAAGGACAAAATATCAAAAGTAAGTTTCCCGCAGTGAATCATCAACATTGTTACATGATGATTGCTGCGGGAAACATTTTGCATTAATCCGCTTTCCCTGTTACTGCGCGATTCGGGTAAAAGTCATTTTTTCATAAACTTCATATGGATTATGTGTTGTAGGTGCAGAATAATATTCAAGTACCAATGTAGTTGCGGTTAATAAGTTTACCTTGTATGTATCTTCATCGTAACGGTCTTGCGTCACCAGCTCACTACCATTCAATACATATTTAAAATCAGCAGTAAGTCCTTGATATAGCTCCATCTCTCCTGATTTGTCGGAATTAAATTTTATACCAAACACTTCTGAATCTTCCACATCATTGCTTTCCCAATCAAGCTCGCCATTAGTCTTACTCCACCCTTCATATCCGGTCAGCTTCCATGAACCTACAATTGAGGCAGAATTAACAACCTCTTCTTTGTCATCATCTCCGCATGCTGAAAATGCAATGCCAAATGTCATCGCAACAAGACTAATCAACAACAGCTTTCTTAAAAATTTAAATTTCATCATTTGCTCTGTGTTTATAATTAATAAAATATCAGCACAAAGATAGTAAATATCACTTTTACCCCCCCCCATTAACAAATCTTAACAATGACTTTCCACTAAGATTCAGACATTAACTACTCCGGAGAAATATATTGCACACCCATACTCTATGTCACGTGGCTTCTCCTGCTTCATGAGTCAGTTTTGCAAAAAAAGACTTACGACAATTTTTAGAAACAGGCAGTACCTCACCATTTACGAGTTTTATTTCAGTAGCATCAGCCATTGACACCTTGCTGACATTTACTATAAACGACCTGTGGACTGCGACAAATTTATCTGACGGTAGCTGCTCTGCCATTCTCTTAAGAGTCATTCTCACTATAATTTTTTCTGAAACGGTATGCACCTTTAGATAGTTTTCCATCGCCGATATATAAAGAATATCATCTACCGGCACTCGATAAATCATCCCGTCACTCTTAAGCGTGACCACACCTCCCCACATAGCACTTGCCCTGTAAGCACGCACCTTCCCTACAGCTGTCACAAACCGGCTGTAAGACACCGGCTTCAACAGATAATCGGTCACGTTCAAGTCATATCCCCTCAAAGCATACCGCTCATAAGCCGTAATCACCACGATTGAACATGACAACAATGATGTCTGCTCAAGGAAATCCATCCCCGACATACCCGGCATCTCCATATCAAGAAAAATAATATCAGGCGCCTCATTCTCCAACAAAGCCTTCAACTCCCCTATATCCCCGGCAAGACCCACACATTCAAGCCCCGGCATCTTGTCGACATAACCCTTGATGCCGATTCGCGACACATACTCGTCATCGACTATTATACATTTCAATGTTATCATGGCTATATTTTTAATCGTAAAGTCACCATAAAAGTCTTATCACCACGCTCTATCTCCAGTTTATGGCGTGAACCGGGATAAAGAAGGTCAAGCCTCCGACGCAAGTTTTTAAGCCCGACACCGCCACCCCTTTCATGAGATTCACCACCAACCGAATTTGATACCGTAAGCGATACCTCGCCGCCACCTATCGCACAGATGTCTACAGCTATCGAATTGTCGCCACCACAATGTTTGAAAGCATTCTCTATTAAGGGAAGAAACAAGTGAGGATATACAGTTACACCGGTCAAACAGGAATCCACATTCATCTTGAGCGACAACTTATCGCCAAATCTCATTCCCGCCAGAGCAACATAGCTCCTGACTGCAGAAATCTCCCTGTCTATCTCAATTTTTTCATCTCCATCATAAAGCTGTCCGCGCAACAGATTGGCAAGATGTTCAACTGAGTCACGCGCCCTTTCATTACTCTCATCAATGGTAAAATAAATGGTGTTAAGCATATTAAACAGGAAATGAGGATGATACTGCGCCCTCAGCATCTGCAATTCTGATTGCATGCGCTCACCTTTCATCATTTCGTTTTTAAGCCGCTGCTCATCATAAAGTGTTGAGAGGTAAGATGATTTCATGTTTGAATACAGCCATAGCGACATCAAAGGCACCACTGTCATAGGGATAATGATGTCACGCAAAAAATCGGCATCAAAATCGTGAGTAGTCAGTATCAGGGAGAAAGTCACTATAAGCGAATATAATAATACCGCCACCGACTCCTTCCACACAGCAACTCCACGGTCACACGAATATTTTATAAACCTGACAAACAAGAAAAATGACACATAGCACCCTATAAACACTCCTGCAAGCTCAATGAAAATAAATGTCGCTGAATGTTTCAGATAATTACCCCCGACCATGATGTCATTTGCCAGACGTATCACGGCAAACAGTGCCATGCCATATATTACAGGAATTATAGTATTTAGTTTCATATTACAAATTTACTCGTTTAATTTCATCTATCAACTCCTGACGCCGCTCCTGTCGCCTGACATTGCCCGACTTAAACCGCAATGACAGCGACACCCCGACAAGCCTCATGTCTTCATACTCGCGCTCGGTAAGGTGAGCGGTTTTCCCTTCAAGCATGATTGTAGAAGCATGATAATTGGTGTTGAGAATATCGCGCACAAACAGCGTCAAAGACCCTTTACCTGACCAAAACGACTTTCTCATGCCGATATAAATCTTTCCAAACGGACTTACAACCGCCTGCCCATAAGCAGCTTTTCCGGTAAATGAGCCGGAGAGTTCAGCCGACCAACCTCGTCCTAACATAAACATATTGCGACAGTCGGCAATCGGGGTCATAAGACGGTTGGAAGGAATTGCGGTAGCGGCAGGGAAGCGATAATCATTGTAAGCCAATGTTCCGTTAACCGACACTGACCACCACTCTACCGGCGACAGATTGACAAGCGACACAGTAAACGCTCCTTTCAAATGAAGAGGAAGATTTTCGGGTGTCACATAAACCACCCTGTCAGATATCTCGCGAAAACATCTTGCCACGGCATCATTAACAACCGCACCTGACAAGCTAATACGCAACTGCGAGCCATAAGCCCAGGCTACCTGCAAATTATCAGATACAGCAGGTCGCAACCCGATATTACCACCCACATGTGTTATATCGTCGTAGATATAGACAAACGGATTAAGGTCACCATAATTTGGCATCTCCCTGCGCCGGGCATAAGACAGATTCACGCCACCCCGCTCGCCAAGCCTTACATTTACCGACGCATTAGGAAATACGCCCCAATCATGAATCGTGTAGTCACACTTTTCAGCAGCCTCATTTCCACTGAATATAGCGTGAGCGTTATTCTGCTCGACTCTCACACCGAGAGTAACCGCCACGACAGCCCCCTTTCTCTGAAGCTCGGCATAGACAGCATTGACATTTTCTTTATAGCCAAACGCCGAGCAGAGATTTTCCATAGCTGCGCCCTCCCCGTCGTCATATTGACCGCCGTTATCGATATTGATAAATGAAGTCTTGATGCCGGTGATAAATTTCCACTGACGTGTAGGCTTAAACCCATAATCAACCGAGCCTACGTATCCTGACACATAACCGCCCATGTCGCCGTTAAGCCGATAACCATCGTCATCACCCATCATCTGGCGCTCATCGCTATGATAATTAAAGAAATCATAATTTGCGGCAATATCACTCTTTTCTGAAAAGCGATATTTAAAATATACATTACCATAGATATTACGCGTGATGGACCTCATGTCATTGTCGGTCACCACACAATCACCAAGCGACGGTATAGTTGTAATCATCGATGATTTTTCTCGCCTGTCATAGAAATTGACATTTAATGATGCTCCCGCCTTCAGTCTGTCAGACAGGAACAAATCATATTCAGCAACGACATTGTGCATGACATTATCGCGCTCGCGGTTATAAGTCTGCAGCATACGGTTTTCCTGCAACACATAAGGACGGTCAGTAAAAAGGTCAGACGGATTCCTTGCCGTCATAAATGCGTAATTCAAGGCAAAATGATGCTTTCCACGACTATACTCGCCCAAAATACCGGTAAAAGCGCGTGGAGCCTTCCATACCCGCAAGTTACCGTTGAATCCAAGAGTAAAACCTTCGTCACGACGCTTGTTAATCACAACATCAATCGTAGTCATTGCCCCGGAAGCCTCATGTCGCGCCGATGGCACCGAGTTAATCTCAATACGGTTGACCGATGTTGACGGTAATGATTTAAGGTAGTTGAGAAGCGATTCGCCGGAAAGAATGGTCTTACGCCCGTCAATAAGAAGCTTGACTCCGCTGATTCCGTTTATCGAAATCTTGCCTGACGCATCCAATGTAACTCCCGGCATGGAGGAGATAGCATCGTATAGCGACCCGCTACTGCCGGAAATGGTCGCTGACGGGGTATAGACAATCTTTTCTGCTGAAACCGCAACATCGGGTTTACGCGCCACCACCGACACCTCATCAAGATTTACCGTCATCGGCAACGAATCAGGCTCTTCACGACCGGCGGCATTTCCGCCAAAAGCGGAACAGCCTAAGCTCAAAAACAGAGCAACAAAATAAAAATCCAAACGCATATCACAATAATTAGCTTTTTCCGGAACAAAGCTATAATTATGTGACCTTAAATAGCGAATCTATGTGACAAGCGGCAATGTATCTGTGACGACTGAACTTATCGGGTCAGTCCATGACTATCATTGAGAAATTACGACCCGAATTGATGCCAAGCGCACGTGCCGAGAAATAACGGTCGCTGTCACACTTAGTACATGCCGACGGCATGGCGATACACATAGGAGAAACACCACCCGCAATCAACCGTGACGCGACATAAGCCGGAAGGTCGACATGAGGCTTACACCCCTCCTCGCGCACGACACAATCATCAGGAAATTGCCCGGCGACCTCCTCTCCCACTTCAAAGCAATCCCGACATATACATGGACCCATTACCGCCTTTATGTAGCGCGGTTCAGCACCAAGAGCAACCATCCGGGAAAGTGTCACATCCACGATTCCGCCTACCGCACCACGCCACCCGGCATGAGCCGCCGCGATGACACCATTCACCGTGTCAGCGAGAAGCACCGGCACACAATCGGCAGTCGATACCCCTACCGCCACACCATGAAGCGTGGTGACAAGCGCATCTACATTTTCAATATCACTCTCTTCTACCGGAAAAGAATCAATGACCCGGCAATTGACCGAATGGGTCTGTCGTGGCACAATAATCGCGCCCGGCATCAACCCGGCGCAATGTTCAAGACGAGCGCGGCAACTGTCCACGCTCTCCTGACTGTCACCTGTGTAGTGACATATGTTAAATCCCGAATATGGCGAAGCGCTCACCTCTCCGCGGGAGGTAAAATAAGCCTTAATCCCCTTGGCTATGAGTACTTGACTGATTGCGGCATCACTCGGCGTCATAGCTGCCGTCATAATCTTCCCATGAGTCGTCCCAGTCGCCGTCAAACTCCTCATCGTCATATAGCTCATCTTCATCAGGGTCGGGAGTCTCGGGATTTTCAAATATAAATTCATCCTCTTCCCTTACCCTGTGGTGACCGTCAAGACGGCGGTGAGTAATCGGCATAGGCTCGATGCGGTTTGATTCATCGGTTATAGCTTTCCAGAGCATATCTTTCAGGGTCTGTATTCCCAACCCTGACACGGAAGATATAAACACATGGTGCACATCAGCGGGAAGCTCCTTCTCGATTTCGGCCATAAGCTCGTCGTCAAGCATGTCGCTCTTGCTTATCGCGAGCACTTTCTGCTTACTCATAAGCTCGGGGTTGAAGCGTTCAAGCTCATTAAGCAAAATCTCATACTCCTTCTTGATGTCGGCAGCATCGGCAGGCACCATAAAGAGCAACACAGCATTACGCTCGATATGACGGAGGAAACGCAATCCGAGCCCCTTGCCCTCGCTTGCTCCCTCAATGATACCGGGAATGTCGGCCATGACAAACGAGCGATTATCACGGTAGCTCACGATACCGAGCTGCGGCTCCATCGTAGTAAACGGATAGTCGGCAATCTTGGGGCGCGCGGCGGAGATAGATGACAGCAATGTCGACTTTCCGGCATTAGGGAAACCGACAAGACCTACATCGCCAAGCAGTTTCAATTCAAGAATCACCGTCTTCTCGATTGCCGGCTCACCCGGCTGCGCATAACGGGGAGTGCGGTTGGTCGCACTCTTGAAATGCCAGTTGCCAAGACCGCCCTTACCACCTTTCAGCAATTTTATCTCTTCACCGTCGTCGGTCACCTCACAGAGAAACTCGCCAGTCTCGGCATCAAACACGACTGTGCCACATGGCACTTCTATTATCTTGTCTTCACCATCCTTACCGAAACTCCTGCCTCCGGAGCCCGACTGTCCGTTGCCGGCAAAGACGTGACGCTGGTATTTCAGCGGTAGAAGAGTCCACATATTTTTATTGCCACGCAATATTATGTGTCCGCCCCTTCCGCCGTCACCGCCGTCGGGACCGCCTTTAGGCACATATTTAGCACGATAGAAATGACGCGAGCCGGCACCGCCCTTACCTGAGCGGCACATAATCTTAACGTAATCGATAAAGTTGGATTCTGCCATATTATTCAATCTTTAGTAGAAAAACACTTTGCGCCGTGATGGTGTTCAACGGCGCAAAGTCCTTTTGCTTTCACAAAGTTAACATATTTTTCTTAAAAAAGACCTTTAACAGGCAATGGAAGTCATTTTATTTCACAAGTTGGAGTATTTTCACTATCTTAGCGGTCGTTCTGTGTTTCGACAGGTAGATAATATTGAATAAAACTAATAAGAGATGAAACTTAACAGCGCCATATCGGCAGTCACCCTGTTGTCAGTAGCGACAACGGCGTGCAACAATACATCACAGCCCACCGATGTGCTTTACTCCTCTGAGGAATTTTCAGTATATACCGACCGTGTGGTTCAGGGAGGATTCACTGCACGCGCAGTCAGCCCCACCGAAATCACCAGCGACTACAGGAGTCCTGAAGAAAGCGGTATCTCGCAATTGCTCCACTTCAAGCTGTCGCTCAACAGCCGTGACAACGAGCTTCCGCAGGGTAAGACCCATGACGTGATGATTGGAGCCGACACAATATTTACTTTTGGCGAAGCGCTTGCAAAAATTGACTCAATCAAAGCCGACACCCCTGCCAAGCTTGAAAAAAACACCCGCTGGACACTCAAAGTCAACATGCAGCCGGTGCTTAACTCTTTCAAGGAGCGTGGATATTACGTGACACCGACCAACGACACCATTTTCAAAGATGACTTCAAGGGCGTCTGGGTGGCAGGAAGCGTCGAGCCGCTCACCTGGGACTTTGAAAATCTTTATGGCAAACATGACAGAAAGCTCAATGACCGTGGCGACGGCATATATGAGGTGACCCTCAACCTGAACCCGGACAAAGAGCTACAGCCCAACAAAGATGGCTGGAAAATCGACACCATAGCCGCCGACATGCCACAATACAGCTCCGACCAGCCGCTCGTCGACGCGCTTTACAACATGGCGATAGCAGAAATAAAAAGCGACCTTCGCCCCGACTCGACTTACCGGGCTGGAAAAGAGTGGGACGGTGTGTGGACTCGTGACGTAAGCTATTCAATCTACCTGTCGCTCGCAATGATTGACCCGGAGAACTCATTGCGCAGCCTTCGCGCCAAACTTAAAGAGGGCAAAAACGGCAAAGTCATAATCCAGGATACAGGGTCGGGTGGCTCATGGCCGGTGTCAAGCGACCGCGTGGTGTGGGCACTCGCCGCATGGGAAATATACAAGGTGACCGGAGACAAATCAATGCTTGACGAAGCGATAAATGCAATCGAGAATACGCTCAACGACGACATGCGGGTAGTGTGGAACGATACCTACAAACTCATGCACGGAGAGCAAAGCTACCTTGACTGGCGCGAGCAGACCTATCCTAAATGGATGCAGCCCAAAGATATATATGAGTCTATGTGTCTCGGAACAAATGTGGTATTTGCCGAAGCGTTCAAGGTACGTGACGCCATGATAGCGGAGTCGCCCGACAACAACACCATACCCATGTGGCTCGGCATTGACAAGGAAATAGCCAATTCTATCAACAACAACCTCTGGATACCCAACATGGGCTATTACAGCGAGTATCTGTATGGCGGGGTTTATCCCATCCAGTCGCAGACCGTCGACAACCTCGGTCAGGCACTTGCCATAATCTTTGATGTGGCAAATCCGGAAATGGCAAAGTCAATCATCAGCAAGACCCCGTATACCCCTTACGGTATTTCATCAGTCTACCCGCAGCAACCCAACATCAAGCCATATCACAATGATGCAGTGTGGCCGTTCGTTCAGGCCTACTGGAATGTCGCAGCGGCTAAAGCCCGCAATATGGCGGCTGTAGAGAAAGGGCTTGCCTCGATGTTCCGTGCAGCAGCCCTGTTCGGCACCAACAAGGAACTATTTGTTGCCCATAACGGCGATTTCCGTGGCACGGCGGTCAACTCCGACAGCCAGCTATGGAGCTGCACAGGCATGGCCGCAATGATATACCGTGTCATAATGGGTATGGACTTCAAACCCGACGGAATCAGATTTTCCCCGGTAGTACCCCCGGCTCTCTCCGGAGAAAAGACACTCAGCAACTTCCATTACCGTGACGCCAACCTCACTATCAAGGTAATAGGCACAGGAGTCAACGTAAAGTCATTTACAGTAAACGGCAAAGAAGAGAGCACACAGTCGATACCCGCCGACATAAAAGGTGACGTAGAAATCGTGATAACGCTCGACAACAGCCCCGCTCCCAAATCGGAAATCAACAACCAGCCTCAGGCTTGGATGCCCTCCACCCCCGTTATCAGCTGGAACAGCGACGGCAAGGGGACTATCGAGAATTTCACCGAAGGCATAGCCTACAATATCACTGTCAATTCCAACTTCCTCGACCAGATTACCACTTCCACGGTAAATTTCATCCCGCAGGGAGTATATTCCCTGATGGATGTCGTGCCGGTTGAAAAAGAGACATTCAGCGGATTTACCAACAAGCCCTATGAGTATATTCCCGAAGAAGCATTGACAGTAGTCGATGCCTCATCAATGGGTAAGACCGGAACCTCTTATATAAAGAATAAGGAGATTGCCTCCCAGTTTGTCGAGACACGCAAAGACTACAATCCCCAAATAGACTTCGACGTAACGGTAAAAGAGAGCGGCAACTACTTCTTTGACCTGAGATACGCCAACGGCAGCGGTCCGATAAACACTGAAAACAAGTGTGCGATACGCATGCTCTACATAAATGGAGCGGAAGCCGGAGCCATCGTAATGCCACAGCGCGGCATCGACGAATGGATTTCGACCGGATTCAGCAACATGATTCCCGTAAAACTCAACGCCGGGGTCAATCACCTGTCGCTCCGACTCGACGTAGACAACATGAACGAAAAAGTCAACACGGCACTCATACGATATGCCAGAATCATAAAACAGTAACATCACATGAAAAAACTCATTTTATTTTTCTCTGTCATGATTGCATCAATGACAATGTCGGCTCAGCCGAAAATTGACCGTATCGAACCGCCTTACTGGTGGACAGGAATGAAACAGGACACGCTCCAGCTAATGGTTTACGGTCCGAAAATCGCCGACAGCAGCGTATCGCTCCAATATCCGGGCGTGACACTCGCCGAGACAGTACATCTTGAAAATCCCGACTACCTGCTGCTCTATCTTGACATTGCCGACACAGCAAAGCCGGGCGATATAAAAATCACGTTCAGCGGCAAAAAAGGCAAGTCGACCGTCAACTATCAGCTAAAGCAACGCGACCGCAAAGGAGAAGATTATGTAGGATTTGATGCATCAGATGTATTGTATCTCATTATGCCCGACCGCTTTGCCAAGGGCGATACCACCGATGACGCTAAAAAATGTTCCGCCCTTCAGTATCCCACTGTTGACGACCGCGACGACCCTAACGGCCGGCACGGAGGCGACATCGAGGGCATGAGACGCCATCTCGGCTATATCGACTCTCTCGGAGTGACTGCCGTATGGGTCAACCCGGTGCTTACCAACGATATGCCCGGAGGCGCATACCATGGATATGCCACCACCGACTATTACAATATCGACCCGCGTTTCGGAAGCAACAAGGAATGGCGCAAATTTGTCGCCGACGCCCATAAGCGCGGCATAAAGGTAGTAATGGACATGATATTCAACCACTCGGGCAGCAACCACCCGTGGTTTACCAACCGCCCCACCCATGACTGGTTTAACTTCCCCGACAAATATGTGCAGACCAATTACCGTCTCAGCACCATCCACGACCCCTATGCAAGCGAATATGACAAGAAACGCACAGTCGACGGATGGTTTGTAGAGTCGATGCCCGACCTTAACCAACGCAATCCCCACCTTATGAAATACCTCATCCAAAATTCAATATGGTGGATTGAAGACTCAAAAATCAACGGCATAAGGATGGACACATACCCCTACGCCGACATGGACGCAATGGCTGAATGGATAAAAGCTGTCGAACGCGAATACCCCAACTTCAACATCGTCGGCGAATGCTGGTATAACAACGAGGGCAGCGAGGCATTCTGGCAGCGCAACTCATATGTCAACCGTCAGCGCAACCCGGAGTTGCCTACCGTAATGGACTTCGTATTGTCGATAAAGGCAAGAGACGCATTTTCCGGACAGACCGACCGTCTTACCGGACTCAACGACATTTACGACCACCTGTCGCTCGACTTCCTTTTCCCGGAACCGCAGAAAATACTTACCTTCCTCGACAACCACGACACCGACCGCTTCCTGCTTGAAGAGCCTGAGACCCTCGGATGGTGGAAACAGGCGATAACATTCCTGCTCACCTCCAGAGGCATACCGCAGATATATTACGGCACAGAGATACTCATGAACGGCAGCAAGGAGAAAAGCGACGGATATGTGCGCCGCGACTTCCCCGGCGGATTTCCCGGAGACAAAGTCAACGCATTCACGGCAAAAGGACGCACCCCGCTGCAGAACGAGGCTCACGACTTCATGGCAAAGCTGCTCAACTGGCGCAAAGGAAACAAAGTGATTTCAGAAGGCTCGTTAAAACATTTCATGCCGGAAAACGGTATCTATGTATATCAGCGCAAACTTGGCGACAAGGATGTAATCGTGATGATGAACGGCAACGACTCCCCGGTGACCACCACCATGGAGCGCACCCTGGAAATACTCCCCTACGGGACCACACGCCACGACATGCTCTCAGGCGACAACGTGACTATAACCGAAGAGATGACATTCCCGCCACGCGCGCTATACATACTCGAATAATAAATGAAACGGATAGGCATACTCTCTGACACACATTCCTACTGGGATGAACGCTACGAAAAGTATTTCGCCGACTGCGACGAAATCTGGCATGCGGGCGACATCGGCGACATAACCCTGCTCCAGCGGTTGCGCGACGTGGCTCCGGTAGTAAGAGCGGTCGCCGGCAACATCGACCATGGTGCGGTAAGACGCGAGTGTCAGGAAGTGGAGATGTTTACCGTAGAGGGAGTGAAGGTGTGGATGACCCATATCGGCGGATATCCCGGGAAATATTCCAGAGGGGTGAAACCGATATTGCGCGAAAACGGCATCAAGCTTATGGTGACCGGACACAGCCACATACTGAAAGTGATTTACGACAATGAGCTTGACATGCTCCATGTAAATCCCGGCGCGGCAGGCGTGCAAGGCTGGCAACAGCAGCGCACCCTCATACGCCTCACCCTCGACAACGGCTCCATAAAAGACCTTGAAGTAATCGAACTACGTAAACCCATACAATAACATAATCATGAAACTTACAACCCGACTAACAATATTTGCCATGACCGCGCTTGCCATAGGCATGACCTCATGTAAGACCAACGAGTCAAACTACCGCGCAGCCTATGAGGCGGCAAAGCAGAAAAACGAAGAGAGCCGAGGCATCGAGAACACCGTGTATGAAAAAATACGCAACGAAGCTGTCAACTCGCGCCTTATCGTAGATGGCGACACAATTCCCATGATGACAGTAAACGTAAAGATAGCCCAATCCACGACCACTCCAGAACAGGTAAAACGATACTCTCTCGTGATAAACCAGTTCAAGCAGATATTCAACGCCCGCTCCCAGATGAACCGATTGCGTGAAAACGGCTACCCCGACGCGTTTGTACTCGAAACCGGCGAACCACTCTACTACGTGGTGGCCGCCACGACCGACGACAGCGAGGAAGCCAAAAAGACATATATGAAAATACAGAAAGACAAATCGGTGGTGATACGCTCACCATTCCCATGGCTCCTCATTCCGGCAACTTTCCCGATGAAATAACATGTTATGCAACATAAACGCTTGTCTTTTAAGAATAGAATCCCTACATTTGGGAAACATTCTTCTTTGACCGTTTTTTCAAAATATATATGTTTTTATAGATTGTAGATTATAAAGTGAGGCGTCGAGAGACACCTCACTTTTATTTTTACCCTGAAAAGCGGGCTTACTTATTGTACTATCTACAAATACTTTACACATTGGCGTTACAACATGTTACGCAGGCAGAGGCATATGTTACAACTTATTTTGGCACAATTTAAACGATAACTTATTTTTGCAGCACCTAAAACATTGGACAGAACAAACAATCATTTAATACCGCACAGAAGCATAATTTATGAAACAACTGCCAATCTTGTTAGCCGGATGCACAGCTCTTTCATCCGCCGCTGCAGAACTTAACTTCCACGACTTCGAGGGCAATGCCATAGGCGATGTCTTCGAGATGAAACATATCAAAGGTGAGATTGCAAATGCTTCTGCTATTGTTACAGAGGATTACACTAACGACGCCAACAAAGTATTATGCGTAAAGTCAGATTCATGGGAGACACTCGTGGCTCTTCCTCTTCCCGAAGGGATAACCGGACAAAATTTCTGTGACACATATCAGACCCTGCAATTTGACCTGCTGCGCCTCGCCTCTTCCGACGACGACTACATGCAATGGGTGATTATGCTCGGCGACGACGAGCTGTATCGCGATGAAGGATATCCCTATCAGGAAGAAGAAGGTAAGTGGCAAAAGCGCAACTACAATCTTAAAACAGTAAAAAACAACGCCACGACTCTCTATATCGGATTTAACAATGATAAAGCCGATTATTATCTTGACAATATAGTATTGTCGGGGCTCGCGTCGGAAAGCTCCGGAACCGTAATATGGACCGGCGAAAAGTCAAATGTCTGGGACATGGCGACTACCACCAACTTCACCGACGGAACCTCGCCTGTAGCATTCCATGAGGGCAACAGCGCAATATTCAACGACACTCCCGGTGCTGACCAAATCGTGAAAACCGACGGCACAATCAAGGCTTTTGATGTCACATTTAACAATAATCGTCACGCCTATGCCATTCTGCCCGGTGAAAACGGGGGAAAGATTACAGGTCGCGGAACACTTGTCGTAGACAATGGTGCCGACGTGACGCTTGGCATAGCCAACGAGCTTGAAGGAGGCACAAGCCTCAAGAACGGACGTCTGCGCATAGCCTCCACCGATGCAGTCGCAGGGCTGGGGAAATCTATCAATGCGACAGAAGGCGCAATCGATTTTTGCCTCAACAACACGGCAAATAACTACACCGTTGTCGAAACGCCCATCATCTTGAACGGCAATCCTGTCGATGTGTACACATCCCGCTATACTTACTGGACATCTACGGTAACAGGTTCCGGCGACATAAATATCTATTGCGGGGGAGAACGTTCATATATGGGACACCAGAAAAACAAGGTGCAACCCGACTGGAGCGCCTACTCCGGCACAGTGACCCTATATCCTTACAAAGAAGTCATTTCCACGGCAGGCTTTTACGGTCTTGTATTTGAAGGCAACAAGGCATTCAGCCCCGACGATTATAACATCAGCCGCACAAACCACGTATTTGAGCATTGCAAGGTAATCGCCACTGACGGCACAGCTCTTGCCACCGAAGGCAATGACCGCGGAGTGTGCATAGGCGAGCTGCAACTTGCCGAAAATGCCACCCTCTACGGCTACTATAAGTCATCGGAAAAAGCACGTTCATATTTCATACTCGGCACCACCGGCACTGACGGCACATTGTCAGGACGCATGTGTCCGCCGGAAAAAGATGGCAAAGTGGTAAGCGGTCAGCTCCTCGGACTGGTCAAGGAAGGTAACGGCACTTATACCATCACCAACAACCGCAACCGCCTTACCGGAGGCATAAGGATACAAGATGGTAGAGTACTCGTAAGCAATAACACAGAAGAAGCCCGCAACGGCAAACTCTCAGGAGGCACCGGTGCCATGCACGAAATCGACGAGACACAGATATTTGTAAAAAGCGATGCAATACTCGGCGGCTCAGGCAGTATCGGCGGAAATATCGACTTGTTTGGCACGCTACAGCCAGGAAACGATAACATCGGTACACTGACACTTGCTGATTTTGTCGGCGACACACCGGTATCACTAATCGTACGACCGTCAACACGGATAGAAGTCGAGATTGGTGCCGACGGCTGCGACAAGGTGGAAGTGAGCAATGCTGTACGCTATTACAATCTTACCGAAGAATTTGAAGAGAGCGACAAGATGCCGCTTATAAAACTCTCGGTAGCCACCGATGCCGCATTCAACGACGGTGACGAGTTTACCATCATCTCAGCCCAAAAGAAAGAGGCGCTTGACGAGTCAGCAAAATGGGTGTTTGACCTTGACGCTCCGAAAGGATGGCGTATTGAAGAGCGCGAAAGCACCGACAGCTATGCAGTCGTGCTCATCGCCGACAAGAACGCGTCGCTCGACAAGCTGACCGCCGGTGACACTCAACCCTATGTCAATGATGGCATACTCTTCATAAGCGATGCCACCGAAGGAGAAACAATCAACCTCTATGCTCTCGACGGGCTATTGCTCGGAAGTGCCGTCGCCACAAGCGGCATCAACGCCATCCCTGTCGATAATCTCAACGGCATAATCATGGTGACCTACGGCAACCGTTCTACCAAACTTATATTGAAAAAATAACTCAACCTTAATATCAATGAATAAAAAATTTATCACCATTCTCTGCGCTGCCATGGCAATCACCACGGCAACAGCCGATGAAAAGCTACTCTTCGACTTTGAAGATTACGCTGTCGGCGATGCAGTAGCAATGAGAGACTATTTCAGCGAAGACGGCAGTACCGCCTCAAAAGCAGAGATAGCAAATGACCCTACCGGAAAGCCGGGGAAAGTGCTACACGTGAAAAACGCGAGCTGGAATACACTTGCCGAATTAAGCCTGAACGGTGTGACTGCCGAAGATCTCGCTGACGGCTACGGGCTCATTGCGTTTGATCTCTACCGCCCCAATACCGAGACTGACCATTACCGCCAGTTCCGCTGCGGCATTGGCGACGAATATCTCCATAATGTCGACAACGAGTTTGTCCATCAGGGAGAAACCGGTAAATGGGTATCACGCACCTATCCCATTAATCCGGTCAACTCCACAAGCGATAAGTTCTATATCGGCTTCAACTCCATAGATATGGAGTATTACCTTGACAATATCCGCGTCATCTCAACCGAAAGCGACTACGACATGACCAATCCGGAGGAAACACTCCGCTACCACGCCGACAAGTGTGGCATAGGTTTCGGATGTGCTGTCCCGGCATGGAACGACGATGTTGTCAACGACCAGAAGATAGCCGCACAGACCATCTACAGCAATTTCAATATCGTAGTTGGCGAAAACCAGATGAAACCGGCATATCTTCAGCCGGAGAAAGGAAAATTCTCCTGGTGGGATGCCGACCGCCTTGTCGGTCTTGCCGAGCGTCACGGCATGGAAATACGCGGTCACACACTTGTGTGGCATTCACAGACACTCCCCTGGGTCACCTCCGACGGCTACAAAAACGATAAAGGTAACGGTGGAAAGGGATATACCCGCGATGAACTGCTTCAAATCATGAAAGACCATATCACCACCGTCATGACCCATTACAAGGGTAAAATCAGGGAGTGGGATGTAGTCAACGAGTGTCTTGACGACAATCAGAGCATAGTGTACAGCCAGCCGACCAAATACAACATGCGTAAGTCGGTATGGTACAATGTCATCGGAGAAGATTTTCTCGACTCGGCATTTGTATATGCCCATCGCGCCGACCCGGAAGCTATACTTTATATCAACGATTATGGTGCCGACTTCAAGGGTGACGCAAAAACAGAGGCATACTACAATCTGGTTAAACGCCTGCTTAAAAGCAACATACCCGTTCACGGCGTAGGCTTCCAGTGTCACCTTGGTCTGGGTGTAGATGCTACAAAATTTGAAAACAACGTGAAGCGTTATGCCGACCTCGGGTTAGAAGTGAGCCTTACAGAGCTTGACATCACCACCTGGGAAGCGGGCAATTACGAGCAGCACATACGCCAGGGCGAAGATTACAAGGCGCTGATGGATGTTGCGCTGAAGTATGACCACATACGCAACTTCGTGGTATGGGGCGTGACCGACGACAAGTCATGGCGCAGTCCCGACCCGCTGCTTTTCGACTCAAAATATAAGCCGAAATACGCGTTTTTCGCTCTTCGCAATACTCTTGAATCATGGGCACGCGACCACGCTGCCGGAATTGACGACATCACCGTCGAAGAACCGCAACCGGAGCTAAGCCCCTATGTCGACGTATACGACATCACGGGACGACTCGTAAAACACCAGTTCAAGCGTGAATCAATTAAAACCCTTAACCCGGGACTATATATAATCGACAGAAAGAAAATAATCATACAATAATCGTAACGGTCTATTTTGTACAGAGCAGCTACAGGGCAGGTAAAAAAACACTCCGGTTTTTACCCGCTCTGTACGCTGTTAAAATAGACGTTAAAACATGACATAAAACAAAGCGGTTTGCTTGATTTTAGCTAAATTTGTAAAGTAGAATTTTGATTGAACCGCTAAAGCTATTAACTACCTTAAAATCTATGACAATAAAAAAAGTAATTTTACTATTGTCGCTGAGTTTGCTGTCACTGCTGTCAGCAAACGCCCAGTCACATCAGTATTTTACCTCCAATCACGACCTGTCAAGCAGTCTTGTCAACCAGATATTTCAGGACAGCTATGGCATGATATGGATAGCCACAGAAGACGGACTCAACCGCTACGACGGCTCTAAATTCACGGTATATCACAATATTCCTGATGACTCTACATCTCTATGCCATAATTTTGTAAATCCGATTTTTGAGTTTAGCGACCACCGCCTTTTTATAAGCACTTACGGAGGATTGCAGATTTATAACCGAGGCACCGACAGCTTTTCCAAAAAGCTGCCTGTAGTAACGACAGAAGGAGTAATTACCACAAGACCGGTAACGCGAATGTTAGAGCGTAAAAACGGGGATATCCTGATGCTCAACGATGACATTTTCAAACTGGAAGAAACCAGAGATGACAAAATCATCATCAAGAAATTAGAATACAACCCACCACTCAATTCAATTCCCTACCGAATAGTAGAAGACAATGACAGCAACCTATGGGTATTGGGCGAGAACACGGAAATAAAGCATTTTTACCGCATAGACAAGAATGGTAATCTGACCAATCTAAATCATCCGGCTAAACGATTCCTTGAGACTATGACGATAGGTGTCGACTGCAAAATCTATACCGGAAGTCTACGCACCGGATTATACTGCTATGACCCGACAAATGAAACGTTTACCCATTTTACACCTGAAGACAACGAAGACCTGTCTATAAAGAATCTATTCAGTGACCCGGTTACAGGACTTATCTTCATCGCCACCGACGGACAGGGTCTGAAAACATTCAATCCGCGAACAGGGGTGATAAAAGATTTCTTCCGCGGCAATCTCGACTTCTCGCTTCCTGGCACCAAGGTGCACCATGTGATTAAAGATAATTTCGACAACTTCTGGCTCGGTATATTCCAAAAGGGAGTCGTGATGTTTCCTGAACAACAGAGCACTTTCGGCTATATAGGAAATCGGTCGGTGTTACACAACGTTATTGGCGACAAGTGTGTGACCACACTCCGCAAAGATGAGCATGGAGTGTTATGGGTCGGCACTGACAAGGGAGGTATATACGCGCTCAATCCCGACTTATCGCTCAAGTATCATTACACGAAAGGCATACCCACAGTAATCATGGGCATGATGGATGCCGGCGACTATCTTTACATCGGCTCCTATATTGAGGGCTGGGGACTTCTCGAAAAAGCCACCGGAAAATTTGAGTATATCGAAACCAACGATACACGTACGGCACTAAGTGTCTACGGATTTTCTCGCGACAACACCGGCAATATATGGATTGCCTCCATGGGTAACGGAGTATTCACCTACAACCCCTCGACTAAAGAAGTGGTCAACAATAATGCCATTTCATCTAAAATAAACCTGTGGGTAGGAGCCATATTATACTCACAAAACTCACAGCGGCTATATCTGGGCACATATGACGGACTATTTGCCGCCGACAACTGCAACGAAGCCACCCCCGTAGTTTCATCGATAAAATCAAGCACCATCATATATTGCATCTACGAGGAGCCTAACGGAAAGATATGGTGTGGCTCTTCAACCGGTCTTTTCTGCTATGACCCCGAAACCGGGGAAACCGTCACATACACCACTGCCGACGGTCTCCCGTCAAACACCATATATGCAATTCAGGGAGAAGGTGTCAACGCTTTGTGGCTCAGCACAAGCTCCGGACTCTCGCGCTTCGACACGTCAGCCGTCAAATTTTCTAACTTTCATGCCGACGACGGACTGCAAAGCAACGAATTTTATAAAAACGTGTCTTATAAAGACAGCCGCGGCATAATGTATTTCGGAGGCATGAACGGTATCACTTACTTCTCACCTAATGACATTAAAAACCGTGGCATAAAATACACCACACGAATAGTCGACTTTTACCTACACGGAAATCCGGTAAAGGTAGGGATGATGTCAGGTAAGCGCAATATCATCGACAAGCCGATTTACGAATCAGACCTTATTAAGCTCTCTCACAACGACAACTCGTTTTCGGTCGAGTTCAGCACCTTTGAACTTAACCGCCCCGAATCGGTGGTGTTCATGTATTCACTTGACGATGACGACTGGGAAACCCTACCCTACAATGTCAACCGCGTGAACTTCAGCAACATCAATCCGGGAATGCACACCCTACGGGTAAAAGCTGTCGACAATGACGTGCACTCCGACGAGGTGTCAATCAAGATTGACATTGCCCCGATATGGTACAACTCCGGCATCGCGTGGCTCGCATATGCCCTGATAATCGGCGCAATCGCGTGGTATATCTGGTTTCAGCATAAAAACCGCCAGCGCAGGAAGCGCGAGCGGATGGAGCGCGAAAATATCGACATGATGAAAGAGGCCCGACTGCAATTTTTCACCAATATCTCTCACGAGATACGCACTCCGCTCACCCTTGTCATAAGTCCGCTCGAAAAACTAATCAAGAGCGACACTGACAGCACGCGCCAGAAAGAGTACTCCCTTATACTCCGCAATGCCAAGCGAATACTGCGCCTTGTCAACGAGATTATGGATATACGCAAGATTGACAAGAGCCAGATGCAGCTTACATTCTCTGAGACCGACCTTGTGCCGGTTATAGAGGATCTGTGTGGCACATTCTCTCAGGTGACAGCCGACCGCAACATATCATTGACATTCAATCATGAAGAAAAAGAGGTAAAAGCGTGGGTTGACCCGGCACATTTTGACAAAATCATATCAAATCTGCTCTCCAACGCGGTAAAATTCACCCCCGACGGCGGAAAAATCGACATTAAGCTTACCACAGGAGTAAACCCCGATGACAACTCGCCTCTTGGGGAATATGTCGAAATTTCAGTGACCGACACCGGCATCGGTATCCCGGAAGAGGACCGCGAACATATATTCAACCGTTTCTATCAGGTCGACATAAGCAACATCAAGGGCACCGGCATAGGACTTCACCTCGTGCAATCGCTCGTAAAGCTCCATCACGGCACAATTAATGTGGAAGACAATCCTGACACTAACGGTACCCGGTTTGTAATCCGCATACCTCACGACAATACCCATCTCAAAGTGAGTGAAATCGCCCTCGCACCTGTAGTAAGCGAATCACCGCGAGATACCACCGAAACGGTTGACATCTCCTCATCGGCCAAGCAGCCTGTCGCTGAGGAAGAGAGCCGGATTAAAACACTATCCGGCGAACGGATACTTGTCGTTGAGGATGACGAGGAGATACGCCATTATATCGGCAAAGAGCTTTCACAGCGCTATAAAGTGGATGAATGCAGCAACGGCAAGGAGGCTCTTGACATAATCTTCAAGAAAGCCCCGTCGCTGATAATAAGCGATGTGATGATGCCTGAGATTGACGGTCTCGCTCTTACCCGGCGCATAAAGAAAAATATCAACCTGCAGCATATCCCCGTGATACTCCTGACGGCAAAATCACAAGACAAGGATAATATCGAGGGACTGGAGTCAGGTGCCGACGCTTACATCACGAAGCCGTTTAACATCGATGTGCTCATATCTACGGTCAACAATCTGCTTCTGTCTCACAAGCGTCTGCGCAACATATTCAGCGGCAATCAGACCCACGACGAGAAAGTGACCATAACAGCCACGTCAAATGATGAAAAGCTGATGGAGCGCATCATGAAGGTGCTTGACAAAAATATATCAAATCCTGACATTACGGTTGAAATGCTTGCCGAGGAAGTGGGCATGAGTCGTGTACATCTTCACCGAAAGCTCAAAGAGCTTACCAACCAGTCGCCAAGAGACTTCATACGCAACACGCGTCTGCGCCAGGCAGCCAAGCTTATGAGCGAAAAGAATCTTAGCGTATCTGAAGCGGCAACGCTTACAGGCTTCAAGAACGCCAACAATTTTGCCACTTCGTTTAAGGAGCTGTTTGGTATGACTCCGACCGAATATATTAATTCCAAGGCTGATAGGGGGGGATAAGCGCCATGATTTACAGACCATTACATTCAATCAGGAGCTTTCACGCAGCGATATTGCTGTTTATTGCATTTTCATTCGTGATGCTCCCCGTTAGAAACGGTTACATACTGCGTTGGTATGATGAAATGTCAATCTTCATGAGCGGAGAGGTATTTCTCAATCGCATGCTCCACTGCCCCGGCGGCATGCTCCAGTATGCCGGAGCATGGCTCACGCAGTTCATGTATTTCCCCTGGGCGGGAAGCGCCATCCTTATCGCCTTGTGGGTGATACTCACGATTATCTGCGACCGAGTATGGCGGTTGCGGGAAGGCTTGCGCGGGTTATCGCTTCTGCCTGCGATGTTTCTGCTTGTATCGGTGCTTGTTCTCGACGAGGCATGGGTGTCAATCAACTATCCGGGCTACCTTTTCGCCCCTACTCTCGGTACTATATGCATCGTGACGATAGCAGCGGTGGCACGCCTGATTGCCAACAATATCTGGCGTGGTGTATTCCTTGCAGCATGCACGTCGCTCTTCATGCCGCTCGGCTTTTTCGCCCTGCTTGGAGCAATTGTCGGAATACTGACCCCGGTATCGCCGCGCCACGAAAACACCGGTCATAAAAAGCAGCCGACATATATCGGCATTTTGCCGGTCATTGTCGCCATAGCGCTAATCCCCCTGCTATATTACAATTTTTATACCGGCATGAGCGGCGATATAAAGTCTCTTTACATCCAGGGACTCCCCGACCTGCTTGTAAAACGGCATGACCTGTATCTATGGCTTCCTATTGCGGGCTTGACCGTGACACTCCTGCTTCTACCTCTTATGGCGCTCATCATGCCCACTGAAGGCAGTGCAAAACTGGGAAGAGTGAGATGGCTTACCTTCGCTGTGCTTATTGCTGCCGGATGCTATGGTGCGATTGCCGGACAGAAAAGCGAACAGTTTCGTGCCACAGTGCTCATGATGCAACATATCGACTCCATGAGATGGGACAAGATAGCCTACATCATGAGTCACATAAAGGAGGAACCCAACTTCACGATGAAGATTGCGGGCAATCTTGCCGCCATAAAGCTTGGCGGTGGGACAGAATCAGTGAGACACGACGCGCCTCTCCATGACACTTCGCCACGCAAAAGCGAGGAATTTCTCATGTCGGCATTTGTCAACGTACCTGTGTACTATCATCTTGGGAACACCCACGGAAGCTACCGCTGGGCTATGGAACACACCGTGAAATACGGTCCTCGCGTATTCTATTACAAATATATGGTCAGGAATTCAATCATGCATGGCGAATATGAGCTTGCCTCCCGCTATAACCGTCTTCTGCTTAACACGATGTTTCACCGCAGGTGGGCAGAACATTTCCAACGCTACATCGACAATCCTGAATTGATAAAAGAAAGCCGGGAATTTAATTCAATCCCCGGCAATCCTTCAGAAAAACTGTTTATCTGATTGCTCCAGCTATTCGTAAAGAGCCTGACGCGCCTCAGAGCTTACAGCACGTATCAGTTCACGGCGCTTTACCTTTACAGGCTGTACCATGAACTCCGGCACATTGTATGACTTCATCAGGTCTTTGTAATACGATGTATCTTCCTGCGGTACAACAAATGCTTTTGACGCCTTTCCTTCGGGAGAGAAATAGGTGATATACGGGCGTGTATAAGATCCGTCGTCACGGCGCGAGCTGAAGAGAATCCAGCGGGAGTTGGATGACCATGAGTGATAGCTGTCGGTATCATTGCTGTTTGCCTCGGTAAGCGGAGATATTTCACCCGATGCAATATTCATCACGAAAAGATCGCTGTCCTTGTGCCATATATGGAAAGTACCGTGGTCAGCCTCACAGAAAAGCAGCCACTTGCCATCGGGAGATACACGTGGCAACAACGCGCTTCTGCCCCGCGCCGAAGCAGCGACAATAGTGTCGGGGGTAGAGAATGTGTGGTCGGCGGGATTGAAGCGCATCGCAAGTATATCATAACGCAGGCTGTCAAAAGCCATGTCGACATTATCGGGTGTAACCCCGGCAGGGTAACGCGCGGCAGAGTAATATAGCGTCAATCCGTCGGGCGACCATGCAGGAAAAGTCTCCATGACATCAGGTTCATCGATAATCGTGGTGACTGTGGCTCTATCGGTGTCATACAATATGAGTCCCGATGCCGCGTCAATCACCTCTACCTTCTGATTATCAGAGGCAAAAAAACGCTGATGGGTATCGTTAACCGAATATGCGATAAGGTCAAGCGTCGGATGCCAAGCCGGATATACACCTGCCGAGAGTGTACTGTCGGTCTTCAGATTGACCTTTTCAGCCTTGTCACCATCCATTATTACTGTGCCGCCATTGAATTGCCTTACATGAAACTGCGACTTACAATCGCTGTATTGGTTACGCGGCACATGACAATTTATACAAAATCCCCTGCTGTCTTCCGTAGGAAAAGCATTGTTGAAGATTACCGTCTCATCAAATGATGAAAGGTCACGCTGATTTATAGACAATCCGCCATACTGCACAAATGACGGCTCTATAAGCCGGTAAGAGAAATAGCGGTCGATAGAGTCAACTGCGACCATATTGGAAAAGCGGTAACGCTTCCACGCCCCCGCCTCATCGCCAACATATACAGAGTAGCGCAACTCTTTTCCACGGTTTGCATCAAGAAGTTTGTGCCAGTCACCGATGTCAAACTTCACCATTTTTCCTTCAGCAATTACCGGAGTCCCGGCATCGCCTTCGACAAGCGTGACATAGCGTTCACCGGGCATGTCGATTTCAAAATTCATCGGTGCTATATCAGGAGGCAACACGACACCGGTATAACCGGGCGTAATCGATGGTACACCCGGCATATCGGTGACATTAGTTTCAGGCACTTTTTTTCCACATCCTGCCACGACAAGCAGCAATGCAACGTAAATCACCAACATAAGTTTCTTCATGGCAGGATAATTTAGAGTCTGTTTATCTTAGAGCAAATTTTTTACCGTTGGAAAAGTATATACCGCCTGCAAGCGAGCCTGCAGCATCAATGGAAGCAGCCACAACCCTACCTGACAGGTCATAAACAGGACCGTCTGCCGTCATGTCAGCTTCAATAGAAGAAACGCCAGCCGAATAGGGATTATTGTTTGTAGCAAAGACTTGTTTGATACGTATTGGCTGACCGCCATTCGCCCAGAAACCCACGCGATAGACCTGTGAGGTATTAAACGATTCGATATCGCTCGTGTTTTCAGGTGCTTTCATCATTCCATTCAGTTCGGCGACAATCAGGGTAGCGCCATTGAAATCGGAGGAATAAATAGGCACGTTGAAATAGGCGGGAGTGTCAAACATACGCAATTTCACACCGTTTCTTTCCGGCTCTTCAAGCTCGGCGACAAGATAAGCGTAACCTGAAAGATCTATGGGCTGGCTATATTCCCAACCGCCAAAGCCCCACTGTCCGGCAACAAAGGTCTTTGTTGCCGCATCAAACGTGCCATCACCCCATATCTGAGGATTGAAATACTTGAAGTCAAACACGAAGTCACCTTCAGAAGGTTCAGGTTTCGGCACATATGGCATCTCCTCAGAATACTCCACTTTCGGATTGTCAATGCCCATAATTGCAAGCATCTCGACAGCATAGCGGCAGCCAAGCATACGATAGCCATGAGCGGTAAAGTGCAGCCCGTCGCCTTTCTGCGGCAGATTTGCTGCCGACACGACGTGGGCTGTAGGTATCACTGAGGGAACTTTATTTACGACCGGATTGTGAGAGCCACACACACCACCCTGTTCAGAAGTCACCACTTCGCCGACAAGCAGCGGCACCTCGGCTGCGTCAAGACCAAGGTCGGCGAGAATATCCTCATAAACTTTCTTCACCCTCTGAGGCCAATCCTGCTGTCCGCAGTCAGTCTCTCCCTGATGAAGAAGGATACCCTTGATGACTCCTGCCTTCTGAGCTTCCCGGGCACACTCGATAAGTCGCTTATAAGGCTCATTGTCATACTCTTTCATAAAGCCACGGAACCAATCGGCCTGACTCGAAAGCGATGCCGGGTCAAAATCTTTTGCAAGGTGATTGATACTGCAGCCGCCGATAGCCACGGGCACCACACCTATAGTCACTTCTTCCGGAAGATTGTCAACCATGGTGCGGCCGAAATAGTCCATAGGCGTAAGCCCGGTGTTTTGGCGCACCAACGGAGGTACAGCCTTATACCACTCCCCTTTTACTCTGCCCGACTGAGGAAAATCGACTGCCGCCATCATCTTGAAGCGTTCAGGCACATCATTACGATCCATCGGCTCTACTTGCGCATTACCTTCCATATTGGACTGCCCTATGCAAAGATAGATGTGGAAATTCTTGTCTTGGGCAGCAGCGGCGACTATAGTCGCCGCTGCAATCATTCCTGTAAAAAATCGTTTAATCACAATTATGTCATTTAGTCTGTGTAACATAATTCATAGTGCCATCTTCATTGTAAGAGAGCGAGTCGACACATACCGAACGGCGTCCTATCGCACCCTTGTGACCGTCAAGCTCAAGCGTGGCATTATGATAGAAAAGATAGGGCTGTCCCTTAAACTCGATGATTCCCGGATGAATTGTAAAGCTGTTTTCAGCATTGCCGGTAAGTTCACCACGCGGAGTCCACGGACCTGCCATCGACGGAGCAGTAGCATATGATATGGTCTCGCTTCCGTTGCCGAAAGAGGCATATGTGAGATAATATATATCGTTACGCTTATGAAGCCACGGGCCTTCCACATAGTTGGGCACATCAATCACGGAGATGTCACCGTCAAGTTCAATCATGTTGGGCTTCAGCTTGGCAAGGAAACATGTGCCGTTACCCCAGCAGAGCCATGCGTCATCGCCATCGATAAGCACAGTCGGGTCAATGTCGTTCCACCATCCGCGTTTGCCATTGTCGGTCATGTCGTCAGAGACAAGCGGTTTGCCGATAGCATCGACAAAGGGACCGGTGGGAGAATCGGCTACTGCCACTCCTACAGCCTTGCCTACATAAGGCTCGCCGCCCTGCACTGTGGTATAGTAATAAAACTTGCCATCTTTCTCGACTACCTGGGATGCCCATGCCTCGCCTACTGCCCACTTGAAATCAGTGGGGCTTAATACAGCGCCATGGTCGGTCCAATTTTTCATGTCGTCGGTAGAATAACAGAGCCACTCGGTTATATTAAATTCTTTTCCCCCCGATGCCGAGTCCTGGCCCTCATAAAACTCGTCGTGACCTACATAAAGATACAGACGACCGTCGTGAACAAGCGGTGCAGGGTCGGCAGTAAACTTGTCGCGCACCAACGGATTACCCGCAAATACAAATGTTTTAACCGAATCCTGTGATTCCTCTGTTGTGTTAGCCTGCTTGTTGCCGCCACAAGCCGTGAGCGCCAATGCAAGCATGATAAATGCTGAATGTTTCATGTGATTAATTTTGTTTTACTTTAACAAGAACTCCACCATTACAAGGCATGGTGACTTTCAACCTCTGTTTTTTATCTAATTTTACTTCTTTCACACTACCTTGCAGAGCCGGGTTGTCGGCATAGACAGTCACTTTTTCTCCGGGAGAAGCAAATGACAGGTCTATAACCGTGGTGACCGGCTGTTTCTGACCGTTTACCCCGGCAATATACCATGTATCACCATGGCGACGGGCAAGTATCACATATTGCCCGGGGTATCCGGCGACATACCGTGTCTCATCCCATAATACGGGGACCTCCTTCATGAAATCAACCGCCCACGACGGTGCATCGGTAAGATTACCGGGAGCAAGTGCAAAATGCTGCACGGGGCTCTGGAATAGCACTGCGGTAGCAAGAGCAAACACGTCGGAAGTGACACGTTTACTTCCCCGCGGCTCATTTGCCGCATTATAATACTTGTTCAGGGCACTTCCACCGAAATCCATGCTTCCAACAGTATTGCGCACAAAAGGATGTATCGTGGCGTTAAACGCCTCGGCATCGCAACTGCCCTGCGAGAAATGGAGATTTTCGCTCGCAAGCACCGCCTCGCTCGCGGCATAGTTGGGATACATGCGCTCCCAGCCTCGCGGCAAAGTGCAGCCGTGGAATATCACGAGCAGCCCGTAATCGTTGGCATCGGCAAGTATATCCTCATAAAGTTGCATCATCGGCTGCTTGTCGCCACCGAAAAAGTCAACTTTAATACCACGTATGCCATTGTCATGCATCCATTTCATCTCCTTACGGCGAGCAATTGCATTGTCCATGATTCCGCGCGGACCCTGCGGGGCATCGTTCCAATAACCGTTGGAATTATACCATAGATAGAGCGCAACGCCTTTTGATGCCGCATAACGCGAAAGCTCCTCTATGCGGTCATATCCAATCTGGGTATCCCATAAGGCATCAACAAGCACTGAATTATATCCCATCGCCGCAGCAAAGTCGATATAACGGCGCTGTTCGTCATAGTTGGTAGCTCCATCCATACCTATAATCCAGCTCCAGGTGCCTTTTCCGTAAGTATAGTCGCGTGATGCCTCATATTTTGGCTCCACGACATCAAATGGCGCGGTTGTCTCTACTATCGGAGCGAGTGAGTTGCCGACAGTCACAATGCGCCAAGGAGTGAATCCCGGCAACGGAATGCCCGGAGTGACCGAGTGCAGCCCATTCATCTCACCCTCCTGAGGGAAACCTATTGTATAATTTTTGCCATTCCATAGCAAGCGACCGCCACAGTAGCTGCCGTCTACCCCTGTCTCTGACACCAGAGTCCAGCCATTTTCAGGATTTTTGAAGAGACAGGGAAAAGTATATCCCTCGCCCCAGCCATTGCGTCCTACAGGCTCGTCGACACCGTAAGGGGTCTCATAACTTGGTGAAGTACGCGCGAAGCCACCCATAGGCTTGCTCTGCGGTGCCATGAACGATACCGTGCTGTCAGGAAATGTGAAGCCGGTAATTTCGTCCAGAATCACCACGCTGCGTGTGTCGCCCTGCGGCAATACCTTATACCGGAAAGCAACATCATTGTCGCTCACACGAAATTGCACGGCAAATACCGGCACATTATCTTTGGCAAATGTAAACCATCGCTCATTGGCATTGTAATCGACATGGCTCTTCTTTATATTGGGGAGCGAGTAAGAGTCAGAGACAGCATTGACTTCCGACACTCCGGATAGAGCAAGTCCACGGGAGAAATCACCGATGTTGGTGACCATGCCGAGCGGAGAGTCAAGAATAAATCTCTTGCCATCGTAAGTGACATTGTAGACCGGCACTCCGCCGTTGCCGGCATCGACCGACACCAATAGCTTTCCATCAGGACCGGAGATAGTAGCCGCGCCGAAAGCCGACACAGCGACTGCTGAAGATATGAATAATGATATGATTCTATACATCTTTAATTGCTTTTTTACTTAAGTTACTAAGGCTTTACTATACGCACATCGTAAACACCGCCGGTATTGCCATTTTCAATACTCTGGAAAGTGACTGTCACCGCATCGTTGGCGCTGACCCATTCGGGAAGAGCATAAGACTCTGTCACAAACTCATCAATACCCCACTTGCCGGAAAGTGTTTCCGATGCAAGGAGCTCACCCTCGATATAAATATCGACCCGACGGCCATCAGGCTCATTACCCCAATACTTTACCAGCAACAGGGCATCTTTAACCCCTCCCGGTTTCATGCGGTAAGAGAAATAACCGCCATCGGAAGCGTCACGCCATGCGACATCATTAAGATATCCGGTCTTTGACTTCTCATTTGCCATGAAATGATCAGCCTCAGGCTGCTGTTCGCCCGTTTTTACCACATCAAGGGTGCGGCGGTCAAGGTCAAGACTCATCGCCTCGGCAGCCTTTTCCATTTTCAGGTAATTGTCATAGCGGTCCTGAGTCATTGACAGCCAATAAAGCATGTAGCGGGCATCGTGAATGTCGGCAAACGGTTCAAGTTCCATAGCCTCAAACTTACCCTTCAAGAGCTTGGGAACACGGAAATGAAGCGGCTTGCCTGCGACAGGCTCCATCGCTTTAAGTGCTCCGACTATCTCTTCACGTGAGCCTATAAACACCGGAGTGTCAAAGACAGATACCAGCGGTCCGTGGGCAATATGCGCCCAACGGCTGTCATCGGCAACAAGCCCGTCAAGGCGTTCGGTGCTGTAACGTGCGGCAAGCACCACCGGTCCATACATGACTGAGATATAGTCAGGCACATTAGGCACCTCTTCCACCGATACAGTCATGGGCAGCTTCAGCTCTATTTTGTCGCCGCGTTTCCACTTACGGTCAATAGCAAGATAAGACTGCGGCAAAGATGTTACCTCAACTGGCTTGCCGTTGACAGTAACCTGCAAGCCGTCACACCATCCCGGATGACGCAACATCATGGTAAAACGTTTCGGCTTTTTAACATCCACCGAGAAAGTGACAGCATCATCATAGGGGAAACCTGTGGTCTGCGTCAGCGTCACGCCCTTTTCCTTCCAGTCAAGACGCGAAGCGATGAAGAGGTTGACATACAGCGAATCGCCGAAATGGCTGTAAATAAACTCGCCATATTTACCATGATTTTCCATACCGGTGCCGACACAACACCACATTCCCGAATTAGGCTGAGAATACACGCGGTAATGTCCCGGACGAGCCGGAGTGAAATATACATATCCGCCATGCTCCGGATGTTGGGTAGACAGGATATGGTTATATAGCGCACGCTCATAGAAGTCGGCATAACGTGCCTCATGAGAGATACGGAAAAGCCCTTCGGTGAGTTTAAGCATATTGTTGGTGTTGCACGACTCCGGTCCCTCCCTGTCGGTGACATAGCTCTTGCAGTCATCTTTCGGGGCAAAATGCTCGCGACGGCTGTTGCCGCCGATTGAGAGCGAACGGGTTCCGGTCACAGTCTCCCAGAAAAATACAGAAGCGTCAAGATAAGTAGAGTCGTCGTCAACCTCGGCTATGCGCTCATATCCCACCACCTTCGGCACCTGCGTGTTGGCATGCTTGTTGTCAAGGTTATCGACTCCTGCCGCCATGCTGTCAAGAAGCCATCGGTGAGAAAAACGTCGTGCTCCGTCAAGATATTTCTTGTCACCTGTGATGGCATAAGCATCGGCAAACACCTCCGGCATACCTCCAAACTCCTGGTCAAGCATAGCTTCCATTTCGGCATCGGAGAGCGGGGCTATGATGTCAAGTCCCCAGTCACAAAACTTCAGGAACATATCTTTTGCCTCGCTGTTGCCGGCATAAAGCCACGCATCACGCAATCCGGCATAAGCCTTGTGGACATTATACCAAGGTACCCAGTATTTCCACACAAGTCCTACATTTCCGGCTTTCAAACCTTCCCAAAGGGGTTCACCGCCGGGGACACCGCCAACATACCCGTCGCCCGAAGCATCCTGACACCGCTTAAGCTCTGCAATCATATAATCCATGCGTTCTTTCAGGCGCCGGTCGCCTGTCGAGGCATAATGTATGGCAAGCGCGGAAAGATAGTGTCCCCCGACATGACCGTCAAGCCCGTCCCAGCAAGGAAAACTTTCAGCCTTGGGAGGCAGCCCCGCTTCTTTCAGATAAGGAGCAAGGAGACGGTCGACATCATATTTCAGCAATACATCCACATTGAGCTCCTGCGCCTTGCTGAACCGGCTGTCGAGCAACGTGACATCACCAAGAGGAAATGCCGAGGGGTAAAGTGCCTGTTGGGGGTAGGCCGCAACGGCAACCCCACAGGCTATAATCATGCTTACAAGTGCTTTCATCGATTTGATTTTCGGTTATTTATTCATTTTCCAGTAATCCATGCGGAAAAGGTCTTTCCCTTCCCCTTTGAAATACAAATATAGGTCATGTACACCTTTAACACGCTGCAATGATGCAGAATGTAATTGATATGTATCAAGATTTCCGGTATTAGAAATTTTAACGGTACCGATTACCTTATCACCGGCACGCACTTCCACCTCTACACCGGGTTTCACGCAAGCTGCTGCAATCTCTATGGATTTTGCCCCATTCTTGCCGAAATCCACACCCTTTACCAGCAGGTGTTCACCATTGTCTATATCGTGAAGATAGATTCCGCCGGCAAAAGGCGATGTCTTCAATCCGTAGCCCCAAGCCATAGTCTCAGCCTCAACGCGACGGAACGGATTTAACGGCTCTATCTGGGTCACTACATTTTCGCTGAAATATGGAAGCTCGACAATAGTCCCGTCGGGATTATACGTCATCTCTGCCGCCGACACCGAACGGCGCTCATGATGGTCGGGGGTCGACAGGCGCAAGATATCATAGTTCAATCCGAAAACATAGGATTTTCCTTTATAGTCTATTATACCGGGGTGATTACCGCGGGTCTTGGGAGTATGGTCCATGATATGCCCCTTGTATTCCCAAGGTCCCATAGGTCCATCGCTCATGGCATAGCCTATGCCTTCAGGGCAGCAGGTGGAGGCAAATGCGAGATAATACTTTCCACCGCGTTTATAAAACCAAGGACCTTCCTGATAGTCGGTGATGCGCGGAAACTTGACAATCTCGCCGGAGTATGACACCATGTCATCGTTAAGTTTCACACAATAGAGCTCCGGATTACCCCAATACATGTAAGCCTGCCCGTCGTCATCGACAAACACTGTCGGGTCAATGTCGTTCCAATGCTCTTTCTGCCACACAAGCGGCTTTCCTATCGGGTCAACAAACGGTCCATAAGGAGAATCGGCGACAAGCACCCCGATACCGTTGCCGTGGATAGGGCAATACATGTAAAATTTGCCATCGCGCTCCACTACCTGCTCAGCCCAGGCACCGTTGTCTCGGGAGTGCCATTTAAAATCTTTCAAAGAAGCAACAGAGCCATAGTCGGTCCAGTTGACCATATCGGTAGAGGTGTAAAGAAGCCAGTCAAGCATCTTGAAGCCGTCGGCATCATCCTCGTCGTGAGTGGTGTAGAGAAATATCGTGTCATTATACACCATAGGAGCCGGGTCGGCGGTATATTTGGTCTGGATAATCGGACGCTGTGCCTGAGAGACAGCCGCGCAGCCGAGTATCATTGCGATAAATGCCTTTGTTCTTGTTGTTGTCATATTTATCAATTGTTTTCAGGAGTTATTATACGGTAGTTTCCACTTAGGTGCATGAATGCAAACAGGCGTAACAACCCATCATAGTATGCATCGAAATATCCGTCGGCATAAGGCTCATGGCGGGAGTTCCAGAGACGGTCGACAAACTCGCGGCTTCTCATGTCGGTGGCGGTAAGCGACACGGCGGCAGCTGTGGCAACAAGACCTACCGAATGGCGCAATGCCGTGTAACCGCCGGCGCCAAGTATGCGTTCAACCGGGGTGCCATCAACATTATACTGGTCAACAAAGTCATCGATACCCTGCGAGTAAAGGAAGCCCTGGATAAGATTACCGTAACCCTGCTGCCACTTGCGGTCGGCACAAGACCAAGAATAGTCAAGGGCGATATTCATCGGCACTCTCCATGAGTCAAACCGGAAAGCATCGCCTATTAGCGAGCCTTGCTTAAGCAGACCGCCGTCATAAGCGCTATAATCGGGATTTAATCCCGTAACCGGATGGATACATTTATGCAGATATTCGCGGCTCTTGGCTGCACATTCGCGCCAGAAATTGCTTCTGCCATCGCCAAGCCATTCAGCCCACACCTCATAAAAAGCAGGCACATGATATGAGGGATCGGTAAATCTGCCACCAAAACGGTCAGGGACAAAGGTAATCAGTTTATGCTCCAGATTGATGAGCGGTGCCACATGGTCATGTCCCGCTTTCTTCATGGCGCAGTCGACGATATGGCGCGCCTCGTCGAGATAGCGTATCTCGCCATCATTACCCCAGCGGTTGGCTGCAAAAATCAGCGATGTGATGTAATACAATTCGCCGTCAGATGCCGGACCGGCGGAGTTGCGGGTGCCATCAGTCTTGCAGCTCCAGGCAAAATAGCCTTCCAGCGCGCCGTCTTGGTGCTGCATGTAACGCTTCCCCCAGCGCCAAAGACGGTCAAACATATCCTTGTTGTCAAATTGCACCGCAATCATAAGCCCGTAAGACATACCCTCTGTGCGCACATCATGATTCTTTATGTCACTTATATATGCCATAGAGTCGCCTACCTCGAAATATATCTTGTCAGGACCATGGAATAGAGCATTGTACACAGAGTCAAGACGCTCCTTGACTTCTTTGTCGGAGTAGCCTGCCTCGACAAAAAGATTGCGGTAACGGCGCGAGCTGAACGCACCCTCTTTCCAGGGCAAAGCATCGAAACCGATCCAGTCAACCTCGACATTCTTGCCTGACAGCATGGTCACTACAAGGTCGCTAACACCCGACACGCCACACTGTGGCAATGCCTGCTCGACATTAACCCACGACGATGAGACAGGGACCTTGACTCGCGCTATTTCCACTCCGTTGCCGTCAGCGACAAGCAGCGAGCCTCCTGATGTCGACTTAACCCGCAAGGTCACTGACTTAACCGGTGAGGTGCCGAAATCCACCGCATTATAGCGCACCCATGCCCCCTTACGCGTAAACATGCACTTCCATCCCTCAAAAGGCGATTTCTTGTCAAGGAAGTCGACTTTAACCCCTTTGGGAGATATGGCACTGTAACGGTCGAGCTGTATCATCTCGCGGGCGTCGGAAATACCTACACCACGCAAGGTAGGTATAACCTTGCGTATCAACCCGTCGGGAGTAAAGCTAAGTGAGTCTATACGCACCGAGCGGTTTTTATCAAAATCGGGAGAATAATCATTGTGATGATAGAAAAGATACCATTGTCCCTTCCAGTTGACGATAGAATGATGATTGGTCCAGCATCCCGAAGGAGACTCATCCATTATGACACCCTTGAACTCAAACGGGCCAAGCGGATTATCGCCGACGGCATAAGCAAGAGTCTCGGTATTCTTACGCACCCAGGGAAAGGTAAAATAATATCTGCCCTCATGCTTGAACACATAGGGTCCCTCCTTAAAGCCATCGGGCAACCCTTCGATTGCCACCGGGTCGGAGGCAAGTTCGGTCATGTTGTCTTTCAGGCGCGCGCCCTGCATGCCCCTTCCAGCCCAATAGATATAAGATGAGCCGTCGTCATCGACAAGCACACAGGGGTCTATGCCTCCCACCCCCTTGATAGGGCGTCGCATAGGACGGAACGGACCCTCAGGTGAATCGGCGACAGCCACACCTACGTGAAATCCAGGAGAGCCGTCATTAGCGGCAGCAGGAAAATAGAAATAATACCTGCCATCTTTTTCAACACATTCAGGCGCCCACATCGTATAAGACCCGGAGTCAACCCAGGGCACACGGTCCTGACTGACGATAACGCCGTGGTCGGTCCAGTCAATGAGGTCATCGGAAGAAAACACATGATAGTCAGCCATGCAAAACCACTCTTTAAGTTTCTCCACAGGCGACGGAATATCATGGGAGGGATATACGTAAACGCGGTCGTTGAACACTCTCGCGGTAGGGTCGGCTGAAAACTGGTCACGGATAACAGGGTTCTGAGCCTGTATTGCCGGGGGCAGAATCATGGATAGAGCCAACAGTGAAGAGCTTATCGCGTGACGGCTGAAGAAATCGTTCATGGCAATCACTTTTTAAAGATTAGCGGAAGAAACTGATTGAGACATCTGCGCCATGTAAGCCATTCATGATGGGTGCCGGGCGACTCATAATACACATTGTGAATGCCGGCATCGGTGAGCGACTTACTTATGCGGTCGCTACCGAAACCCTCCTCAGAGCCCATGCCGAGGAAAAGAGTGCGCACCTTGCCGTTAAACGCATCGGCATCGGCAAAAACGCCGTCATACACCTTATCGATGCTATCCATAAGGAAAAGCGCACCGCTGAACGAACCGATGTGGGCAAACTTGTCAAGATTATAAAGCGTAGTCTGGAATGTTTCGTGACCACCCCACGACAATCCCGCCATTGCCCTGTTTTCGCGGTCAGTGAGTGTACGGAAATTACTCTCGATGAAAGGTATCACCTCATTGAGAAGGATAGGAGTAAACGAAGCGCCAAACATTTCACGGGTCTCACCCTCGCGGCTGCCGAATATGTAACCGCAGTTGCCGTAATCCATCACCACGACCATAGGCACACATTTACCGGCGGCAATCTGATTGTCAAGGATGTTAGCCATCATGCCCTGCTGATGCCATCCACGCTCATCCTCGCCCATGCCATGCTGGAGATAGAGCACCGGATAACGCTTGTCGACTGATGTCTCATACTCGGCGGGAGTATAGACAAAGCAGCGGCGCTCACTATTTTCAATCGAGGAGTAGTACTTACATTCACGCACCTGTCCATGGGGAATATCCTTGTTAAATGTATAGTAGGCTGCGACCTCAGGCGACTCGGGAATCTCTATTCCGCCCGCCATCTTGCCACATCCGAAAAATGCCTCTGTGGAAGGGTCAATCACCGACACTCCGTCGACTACAAGAAAATAGTAGTGGAAGCCGACAACGAGCGGATTGGTGGTAGCCATCCAGTTACCGTCGGCATCACGGGTCATGTCATATTTTTTACCACATATATCAACCTTTACATCTCGTGCTTCCGGCGCATGCACACGGAAAGTTGCACGTGACGAAGAGTCGACACAGGGATACTTAGCTTCCGGAATGTTTGTTACTGCCGGTATCCCCTCGGCGGGATTGGCAGCGTATGCACCGGTCATCGCCAAGATGACGAGTGCAGAAGAAATAGCAAAATTTTTCATGTGATATCCTTATAAGTATGTTTTTATGGTTCATTTCAACGATAGAGTCACCGACCGCGTATCGGCAGAAGAGCCTCCGTAAAATATCTCATATTCACCCGGAACGACTTTCATGCGACCGCTTTCATTGTCAAATGTAGCAAACCGACCGGCTTCAAGCGCAAAATCCACCTTGACAGAACTGCGCGCACCGACAGGCACCCTGCGGAAGGCACACAACGACTTGACAGGACCGGCAACATCGCCTACACGACGCATGTAAAGCTGCACAACCTCCTCGCCGTCGATGTCGCTGTCATTGGTGACAGTCACGCTAAACGGCACTGTATCACCGACAGCATGGCTTCCTGACACTACCGGCTCTGAATAGACAAATGAAGAATAGCTTAGCCCGTGACCGAAGGGATAAAGCGGAGATTCGGTCATATAGCGATAAGTGCGACCGCTCATATTGTAATCTTCAAAATCGGGCAGCTGCGAGTCGCCGGTATAGAATGTAACCGGCAACCGTCCGGCGGGATTATAATCGCCGAAAAGCACCTCGGCAACAGCCGTGCCACCTGCCTGACCGGGATACCATGCCTGAAGGATTGCATCACATATCGAATCTTCAGGCAACATGGCTACAGCCGAACCGGAGCAATTGACATATACAATCTTCTTGCCTTGAGCCTTCAAGCTCTTCATCAATTCACGCTGGATGGCAGGCAATTCGATTGTCTCCCTGTCACCTCCACGGAAACCGGGTACTGAAACCGGCATCTCCTCGCCTTCAAGTCCGGGAGATATGCCGCCTACAAAAATCACTGTCGACGCATCGCCCGGGTCAGTATCATAGTCACATACCTTGCCTATGTCAAACGCAAGCTTACCGGTGCCGTGTCCGTGACTATAGTAAAGGGAAATTTCATAGCTCTTGCCCTTTTCGCCGAAGAAGCTATGGGAGTAAGAGTGAATCGACCCTTCGGTAGAGCATGAAATCACTTTTTCTCCGTCAAGCAACACTACCTGACGGCCATCGTCGGCATCCATGTTGATAAGATATGTGCCCGACTCCGCCGGGGTGAATGTACCTGTATAGAGAGCTGAGAAATTTTCGAGATTCACTCCGGGGGCAAATACGGTGGCACCGGCAGTGGTAAAATTAAGCGGAGTAGTAAGGCGCTGTTTAGCGACAGAATCGCCCTTCATGTCATAACTGTTCCAATATACGGCTGTCATACCCTTTCTACCGCCGGAAGAGATATTGTCAAAATGTGACACTATGTTTTTATTCACCACCAGGTCACACCCTTTCAGATAAGGCACATCGCCGATTTTTGAGCGTATGCCGTCAAGTATGGTCACTGTATGGGAAGGAGTGCCGTTGTAATTGCCCCACTGCATCACGGAGTCCTGCGCGTTAGGACCCATGACTATGATTTTCTCCCCCGATTTCGGCAGGGGGAGTATGCCGTTATTTTTAAGAAGCGTCATCGATTTACGCGCCATGTCGAGCGCAATATCACGATGACGGTCACAATCAACTATATCATTAGACAATGAAGCCCATGGAGAATCAGGGTCATCATCCATCTCTCCAAGTGAAAAGCGGGCAGTAAGAAGACGCATTACCGAAGCATCTATAGCCTCACGGCTGACAAGCCCTTTTTCACATGCCTCTTTCAGGTTGCGGAATTCGGGACCACACTCAAGGTCGGTACCCGAAACGACAGCCGCAGCACTTGCATCGGCAGAAGTGGCATGAGTGGCATGGGCATCGGGGTTAAAGAAATCATATATCGCCCAGCAGTCGGTCACGATAATCTTGTCGTAGCCCCACTCGTTGCGCAAAATTTGTGTAAGGAGGCGGTTGCTGCCACAGCAAGGCTCTCCCTCGTAGCGGTTGTAGGCACACATCACCTGCCCCACCCCCGCGTCGACAAGCTCACGGAACGCGGGAAGATATGTCTCCCAAAGGTCACGCGGGTCGATATCGCGTGCATCATAAGAATGGCGGTTCCACTCCGGACCGCTATGCACGGCAAAATGCTTTGCGCCGGCTATGGTCTTAATATACTTTGAATCGGATGGACCTTGCAACCCGTTGACTACCGCAACACCCATCCGGGAAGCGAGGTAAGGGTCCTCGCCGTAAGTTTCCTGACCTCGACCCCAGCGCGGGTCACGGAATATGTTCACGTTAGGGGTCCAGAAAGTAAGACCCTGATATCTGCCATGAGAACCGCGACGGCGAAATTCATTATACTTGGCTCTTGCCTCATCGCTCACCATGTCAAAAGCACGGTTGACGGCATCATCATCAAAAGTCGCAGCCATGGCAATCGACTGCGGGAGCACAGTGGCTATACCAGCACGACCGACACCGTGAAGGGCTTCGTTCCACCAGTTATATTCAGGAATACCGAGCCGCGGCACGGGCGCTGAGTAGTCCATCATCAACATCACTTTCTCATCGAGGGTGAGTCGCGGGAGAAGGTCGGCGGCACGTTGCTCAGGCGAAAGCGAGCGGTCGCGATAAGGCTCATCCTGTGCAAAAACCGGGAAAAATGATAAAAGCAAAATGGCAAGAAATGTATATCTCATGGTCATGAATGAATTGGGGTTAAATTATTCACAACCGGGAGGGGGGAAATTCCCCCTGACCGGTTGTGAGCTATCGAACTATTCTACTTCTACAGTCGATTATTTACGGATGGCAATTTTCTTGCCGTTGATAACGTAGATACCGTTGGGAAGATCGTTGACGGCAGCTTCGTTGTCAGTGTCAAGTACCTTGACGCCCATCAGGTTGTAGACAGTCCAGTGGTTAACCACGGGAGCAACCTCAACTGCGTCAAGACCTGCGGGATTAGTAGTAGTCAATACAACATTAGTCATATATAATGAACCTACATACTTACCAAGGTTGAAAGTGATACGGTCAGCGTCCTCGCCATTAACGGTAGCGCTGATTACAACGCGATTCCACTTTTCAGTGATGTTAAACGGAGTGAAATCACCCTTGCCGCTGTAGTCCTTGGAGTTCTGGATACCGACAGCGATACCTTCTGCTGCAGTACCCTTTACATCAAATGCAAGGTAATAAGTCTTGGCATTTTCCAAATTAACGTCGATACCAATCTGAACATCCCAGGGATTTGCCGATTCAGCAGGATTTGTAACAGCAAGGCAGGGCTTGTCGTCTTCGGTAGTCTGCTCAAAGGTAGCAGAGCCACCCCATCCTCCAAATGTAGCACCATTGCCGGTATACCAAGAAGCCACTACACCTTCACCGGGCTGTTCGGGTTTGGGGTCTTCGGGCTGTTCGGGAGTGTCACCACCTTCAGCCTCATAAGTTACTTTTACAGACTGAATCTGGTAAGTGCCTACGAAATCACCGCTCTGGAACAAGAGGTGAGCAGTAGCATCTGTATCATCCTTACCAACTATTTTTCCGGTAACAGTCTGCCAATCGGTAGACTCAGATACCTCTATACCACCATTTTCAGCAGCACTCCAAGTACCTAAATTGATATGAAGATTTCCCTTGAATCCTTTAATCTTAGCGGTAATTGTGTATTCAACATCTTTTGTTACAGTAAAATTGTCAGCAACCATATACTGAAGATCCCAGAAACTAGCAGTTGCCTCAGCATTACCTACAACAAGAGCGCCATTTTCAATCTTAACATCAGATGCAGCATCTGATTTCCAGAAAGAATAAGCACTCATAGTGGAGAAATCAGTTTCAACAAGAACCTTAGTCTCTGCACTGATTGAAGAGACTGACATAGCAGCTACAGCCGCCAATGTGAGTAATTTTTTGTTCATAGTAAAAAAATTGTTAGTTAAGAAAAAAATACCGGGAGGGAGGCTTCTCCCTCCCGGCTGATTATTAATGATTATTTTAGGTAGAAATTACTCTTTACCTGCGAGACCGTCGGCAAAACCTGCATAAGCGGGCTTACGGCTGAGATTTTCATCCCATAGACCGATAGGCTCACCGGCACGCCATCCGCTGCCCTCAGGGCTGTCGGTCTGCGCCCATGCACAGATACCATACTGCTGAGCCTCGGGGATAATCTCGAAATACTTCTTGACGATAAACTTGAAGTAGTCGCTCATCAGCTGCTTCTGCTCATAAGTCAAGTCAGGAGTCTTGATTGCCTTTCCGTCAGCGTCAACGATACCCATGTCAAGCTCGGTTACACGGATAAGTTTGCCCGATCTGGCAAGTATCTCATACATCCTTACTACATGATCTTCATTTTTCTTCTGCTGAACAGGATCAACCGAGCAAGAAACGTGCATCTGGGTTCCGATACCGTCAATCTTGGTAACGTTGTCAGATTCCCATCTCTCAACCCACTTCACAAGACTCTCAGCCTTGAAGTTGTTGTCGGAACCGGCTTCAAGATTGTAATCATTGATGAAGAGCTTGAGGTCCTCGGCATTGCCGCCGTTTTCAACAAAATACTGACGGGCAAACTTGATGGGAACCCTTACGTAGTTTTCACCAAGATATTTCTGCCACAAGAATGCCGATGCGTCAACATCTTTGTCAGTCTTAAGACCGCGTATACCGTAGGCGTTGCTGCCACCGTCGGCAAGAGGTTCGTTGACCACATCCCAAGCCTTGACCTTACCCTCGGTAGCTTCCATGCAAGCCTTGACCCAACGCTCCATTTCGTTGGTGAGGATTTCAGCCTTCTCTTCAGCGGTAAGAGGCTTCTTGGTAGTAGAGATGACGTTTTTAACCTTGTCCACGAAACGAGCCGGACCAATATCGCCACGCTTCTCCTTGACGATAAAATTGTCTTTCATGTTGTCATCGTCGCAAGTACCGTTTTTAATCAACTCTACACCGTTAACCTTAAAGCTGATGTTATCAAAATAATAATTGTTAGCTTCAGCAAACTCGTTAAGGTTGAAGGCAATCGAGTGACCACCGTTTGCACCTGCGGGGAAATTACCCTTCGCTGTGTAAGTGGTCCATGATCTTGTAAAGCGAGGATTACCAATACCTTCATAGTGCAGATATTCACCGGCACCGGTGTGAACCTGAGTGCTTGATCCGGCTTCCTTGTCGGCACGGATGTCCATAGACACCTCCCAAGAATCGCCTTCCTTGAAGGTGGCATCGGTCATAATCCAGAACTGGGTATCCCATGCAGCCTCAACCATGTCGTCGGAGCTTACCTCGATAGCCCTGCGCTCTTCCTCAACCTCAACCTCCGTCTCTTTCAGCTTCTCGTAAGTAATCTTGATGTCGGTGAGATAAAGTGTTCCGACATACTTACCAAGGCTGAGAAGCAGGCGGTCAGCACCTTCTCCGTTAGGAGTTCCGTTGATTTTAACATGAGTCCACGAACTTTTCACATCAAATGCATCAGTAGATCCACGACCTGCGTAACCATCTGATTTCTGGAAATCCCAAGTAAATGAAGCGGGGTCACCTTTCACATCAAATTCCATGGTGTACTGGGTACCCTCGGTGAAAGAAGCCGATATACAAGCCTGAATATCCCAGGGGTTGTTTTTTTCCTCAGCGTTAGTAAACTTCAAGCAGGGCTTGCCGTCTTCATCAACATTGCTAAAAGAGCCGCCGCCCCAACCGCCGAATGTCTTGCCGCCACCATCGTAAAATGAGGTGAGCACAACGGTCTCTGTACCGATTTCGCTCGGATCCATATCCTTGTCGGCAATCAGCGAGTTAAGCCAGTTGACATTCTGCTGAGCATGCCAGCAGAGAGTGTGACCATACACCTGCACTCCCGAAGAAGTGGCTGCATCGACAAAATCAATGACCTTTGAGAAATCCATAGAGCCGTCATCGCGAACGATCGAAGCATACTTCATGGCATTTCCGGTAGTCACCTGGTCAAAGTTGGTGTTGGTAAGGATAAATACGCCGCCACGCTTAAGATATTCGTCGGCGTTCACCCCGGTTCCAAGAAGGAACCCGGGATGAGCTGCACGGTCAATATAGGTCTTTAATGGCGCGTAAGCGTTGAGATACTCATACTGAGCCACGCTTTCAGGCTTGTCGACCTGAAAGTTGGAAGAGGTGTCGAAGTCATCGGCACAGCTTGCCAACATCGGAATCAGAGCCAACGCCCATATTTTATTATATTCTTTCATAATAATCGCGTTAGTTATTTAGAATAAGAGGGATTAAAATCGAAAATGGGGGCAACATCACGAGTACGCATCACGAGAGTGTCAAGAGTAGCATATTTCTTGCCACCGAAATCCACCTGATAATCCAGGTAGAGAGCATCGCGGTCCTTATTGTCCCAGCTATGTTTCTCGCCAAGCTTTACAAACTTACCGTTACCGGTGGCGGTCATTCCGGGAGTGTCGGTGGTCACCGATACCTGACCGTCATTGTTGAAAGTAAGCTTCAGCTCGCAGGTGAGAGTCTTGATACCGTCACCGTCGGGCACCTCAGTCGACACGGGGAACAAGCATTCGGTCATAGACTCGGTGGTAAGATTCACCACCTCATCACGCTCGACATATTCGGCATGACGCTTTACTGTCTCGGTTGTGCCGTTTTCGGAGATAACATCAACACCGCGGCGCAGATAGCTTGAATGCCAGGGATTGATGTATTTCACACAATAGAGGATATAATCCTTAGGCAGCTCCGACCAGTCATCGGGATTGCATCTTGCAGGATTTTCCACATTAGCCTTACCCGACAGTATGCGGTCGGCACCGCGAGCAGCGACCATGCGCAAAGGTATCACATAAGTCTCCTTGAGAGCATCCTTGTCGGCAAAGAAAGCATCGGTCAAAGTGACAGTCGTGCCAAACAGATAATCTTTCTTCTTTGTGAGCGTGGTAGACTCAAGTGAGTAATATGACGCGGGCATAGCCTTCACTTCGCCGCCGTTGCCGAAAGTAAGATTTTCCACAAGCGTGGGGTCAACCTGCACATCGATGCTGAGGTCGCGTGACTTATAGGCACCGCCCTGGGTAGCATAAATTATACACTGATGCTTGTTGTCAAGAGTGTTGTCCTGCTCGGCATCGTCACCGAGAGTGATAATCTTGACGGGATACTGATGGGCGAAGTAAGCTGACACGCCGCCCTCATAATCGGGAAAATCCTTGTCCTGGTTTTTACATGACACAGTCGATAGACCGAGCAACACTCCAAGACCGATTATTGTAGAATATTTGATAGTGTTCATGATGTTGTAGTCATTTAAAGGTGAAAATTACCATCCCTGATTCTGCACAAGGTTGCTGAACTTGATTACATCAGAGTAAGGAAGCGGACCATAAATCATATAATCCTGATAACGGCGCGACTCTACATCAATATACTTGAATGTAGTGCTGTTATTGCTAATCTGCACACCCTTGGCTGTCTCGGTAAGAGGAGCCTGCCAGCGGCGGAGATCCCAGAAGCGGATGTTCTCGAAGCAAAGCTCGAGACGGCGCTCGTTGCGGATAAGCTCGCGCATCTTGTCCTTGCTTGCGGCACACTCTTCTAGATAAGCGTCGGTAGTACCTTCGCAGATGCCTGCGCGCTCGCGGATAGCCTTGATGATGTCGTAGGCGCTGTAAGCGTGTGAACCGCTTGCTTTCGGGCCCCATGCCTCATTTGCCGCCTCGGCGTAGGCAAGATATATCTCTGTGAAGCGGATACGCTTGGTATAGTGATACTTCTTGACCTCATTGGTAGAGTTGGGGTTGACATCAGTACGGAGATGCTTGCGCATATAGTATCCTGTACGGGTTGAGTAACCGGTCTCTTTGTTTATACCATCGTTGTTGCCGGCATCTGTACCGGTTTTGATGGTAGAGTTGTTAACACCGAGAGTAGAGCCGTCGGTCACGATATAGTGGGCGAGACGCGGGTCACGGTTGGCGTAAGGATTGGCTGCGTCATACTGCGCATTGGGGTTATTGATAGGATAACCGTTTGCCATGGGGAATGCGTCAACAAGATTCTGAGTGGGGTTTACACGACCCTTGCCGTAAAGCGACGGCGGGAAGTTGTCAGCCTCAAGAGTTGTGTTTTCCTCATAGCCGCCGCGCCATATGATTTCGGCGTCGTTAGACTTGTCATTGTTGTTGTTGGCCACAACTTCAGCGCTATACCATATATGACCCCTCGGAGCAAGACCGGCAACACCATTATTGTGGTCGATTACAACAGCCGCGTAATCGGCAGCCTTAGCCCAGTCTATATCAGAAGCGCCGCTAAACGCGGGACTTGCAGCAAGGAGAGCCACCTGCGCGCGTATCGCCTCGATGATTCTGCCCGACATCCTGCCCCAGCAAGAAGATCCGAACACACGGTTGTAGTCCATGTAGTCGATACCAAGACCGGCATACTTGGCGGGAAGCTCGGCGTTACCGCCAAGGTCGTTGTAGTCAAGAGGAAGAAGATTTGAAGCCAGGTCGGAATCTTCAAGAAGGCTCTTTATACAATCCTGGAATGAAGCGCGGGGCACATTCATGTCAGTGGTAGCGTCAAAAGATGTTTTCCAAATGGGAACACCGAGGAAGTCACCGTTATCCGCCTTTCCTGCATAATTCTGAAGAAGATAATACATGTTAAGCGCACGCAGACCATAAGCTTCACCTTTAAGACGGTCGCGGAGCATATTGTTGACAATCTCGTTTGACGGAGCAAAGGGTACATTGTCGGCATGCTCAAGAAGCAGGTTGCAATACTGTATTGAGGCATTACGGTCACGCCAGTTGTTGACCGACTGTCCGGTCTGCGAAGTCCATGAACCGGTAGCCATTGACAGATACGCGTTGGAAACATCATTTGAAACAGCGTCATCAGTAGCGACATCACTTTCGGAGCCGCTCGGATAAGGCATCAGGATATATGCACTACCAAGAATATTATCGGCATACTTAGCCTCGTTGTCCATTGTTTCAGGCTGCTTAATATTCTCAATAGCGGGTTCAAACAGGTCGTCACAGGCTGTCAGTGACGCCAGCAGAGCCGGTATTGCGATATATTTGACTATATTTTTCATTGTGTACATTGTGTTAGAAAGTTACTTTAGCACCAATATTGTAGAAACGGCTCTGGGGTGTACCGAGCGACATTTCAAGAATCTTGCGATTCTTAGCGATAGTCAGCAGATTGTCACCGCTTACATATAGCGACAGACCCTTCACGACCTTGCCGTCAAAAAGATTGGCGTTGAAGTCGTAGGTAAGCTGCACCTTGGCAAGCTCGAAGCGGTCGCGGCTATACATCCAGAAGTCAGAAGTGACAAAGTTGTTTGCACCGTTAGTAGTGGTAAGGCGCGGATAAGTGGCGGTAGCTGCAGTTTCGGGAGTCCAGCGGTTGCGCACCTCGGCAGAGTACTTGCGGTCGCTGTGAACCCACCAGTAGGTGTCGCTTTTCACGCTTTCGGCACCAAAGCCGCCTGTACCGTGGAGGAAGAGGGTGAATCCCTTATACTGCGCGGTGATGTTTACACCGAGAGTGAAGGGGTCGCCATACCATCCGCCACGACCGAGCAACACCTGGTCGTTGGTGTCAACCTTACCGTCGCCGTTTACGTCCTCATACTTGAGGTCGCCTGCCTGAAGGTTGCTGCCTCCGAGAGCATCCTGGTCGTAAGCTTCAGCCTCCTCGTCGGTAGCGAAGAAACCAAGGCAACGATAGCCCCAGATACCGTCGACATCCTTACCCTGACGATACTGATAGTCGTTTTCGTAGATTTCGTCACGCTTGGTAGCCTTGGTCTTGTAGTAAGTACCGGTCACGCCAAGCTGGAGGGCAAACTCGCCAAACTGCTTGTTGAAGTTAACTCCGAAATCAAAACCTGTGCGGCGGTTGGCGTTGTAGTTGAGCCAGGGCACAAAGCTTGCCTCAGGATAATAAGTAGAGAAGAACGACGGGAACTTGGTAGAGTTGTTGATGGGCAATCCCTCATTGTCGATATGGAAGAATGAAGCTTCAAGACCGATCATGCGGTTGAAGAACTCTCCACGAAGATTAACCGAAAACTCTTTGCGTGTAATGAAACCGAGGTCCTCGTTGGAACCGCGCTTGGGATAAGCGGCAGGATCACCGGAGCTACCCCATGAATACCATCCACCGTTGGTATAGTTGGGCGAATACATGTAGTAGTCGGTAAGGTCAAGGTCGGTCTTTACATTGCTGTAAGAAGCAGAGAGCATCAACTCATTGACAGCCTGTGAATCTTTCAAGAAATCTTCCTGAGAGATACGCCAGCCGATAGAAGCAGAGGGTGACCATGCCTGACGGTGACCTTCAGCGAGCTTGGCAGAGTGGATTCCGGCAAGACTAAGGTCAACATAGTAGCGGCGGTCAAAGTTATAGTCCACTTCAAAACCGAGGTTGGCGCTGCTTCGACGGTGGTATTCACCGGCAGTAGTGCGCTGCCAGCCTGCGGCAAGCGCCATGGCGTGGAAGTTGTGAACATCGGCAAATGTGCGCTTGTAGTCAAAGTTACCGGTCCACATCATGGTCTGGCGGCTTGCAGAGCCTGAGATGTTCTGCACACCCGAGTGCTCGTCTTTACCCTCTACAGAAATTGACACGATCTGGTCTACTCCGTTGAAGTTTGCCCATGTAGGCGTGTAAGTAGCGTAAGAGTCGGTATAACCTGTATTGTAAGAGGTAGCGTAATCGACAGAGTACTGTGTGTGGAACGAAAGTCCCTTGGTCAGCATGCCGAGGTCAATGTCAATACCGGCGTCAAACTGGAACTGACGGCTTGTGAACTTGTTGTAACCCTTTGCATAGTAATCGGCAAAGATATTAGTCTTGTCAATCGATGTACCGGCAAGGAAACAACCGTTGTAGATATTGGCACTGGTGCCGAGGAGGTCAAATACATCCTTCGCATCAGGATTAATCGCGCTCAGCGGGATAAGCGGATTGATACGGTTGGGACGCAGAGTCGACGCATTTGCCCAGTAGTCGCCTGTATCATTGCTATGAGCCGCACGTGCATTATAATATGTGGCGGCAGCGTTGACATAAGCGCTCACCCAGTCGGTCAGGTTCACGTCGATATTACCGCGCACCGAGAAGCGGTCGGTATAATTTTTCTTAGCTTCTCCGAAATTGACGAAATCGCCCTGGCGGAAATAGTTGACATTGGTATAGAAACGCGCGCGGTTGTTACCTCCCGATATTTCAAGAGAAGCATCGGTACGGTTATATACCTTTTTCACATAATCCTTCGAGTACATGTCAACATTAGGATAACGGTAGGGATTTACACCCGACGCAGTGTTGTAAATCTGCTCAGGGGTGTACATCGGGTCAAGACCGTCATTGCCAAGAGCCTCATTGTAGAGGGTCATGTATTCGGCAGCACCGAGATATTCGGGGAATGCCTTTGCGACAGCCCATCCGGTGTTGGCACGTACATTAATCTGAAGCGGACCCTCGCCACCGCGCTTGGTAGTGATGTAAATCACGCCCTTTGCGGCACGGCTACCGTAAAGCACCACAGCCTGGGCACCCTTCATGAAGGTGATGTCCTTCACTTCGCTTGAGATTACATTGTTCATGTCGCGCGGCATACCGTCGACAAGTACAAGAAATCCGCCGTCATTGTCAGCGTCCATACCCCATAGCGAGTTGCCGTTGAAACCGGCTACATAACCGTTGAGCGTGGTGTTATTGATATCGTTGATATAGTTCTTCTTCTGAAGTTCTTCAAAATCAAGCGTAGCCACTCCACCAAGCAAATCGTATTTATCGATAGTGCGGTAAGCGACCTGGACCTGGTCCACGCTGTCGGAATCTTCGGTCTGTGCCATGGCGGGAACGCTCAATCCGAGCATTGCAGCTCCGGCGGCAACCGGAAGAAATGTTTTATATTTTGAAATCATATTTTACTGTGTCTATGGTTAAAGATTAGTTGCTTGTTACCAACCCGGATTCTGCTCGAATTCCGCATAGATATATGTATCATCGCGCAACAGCGGGAACCAGTAGTGCTTGCTGTCGAAGTTACGGTTAAGAATAACCTCTTCATGCCATTCAGCAACCTGAGCGTCGCGGGGGTCATTTTCTGCGAAGAAAGTCTCGTCAACTCCTGACACTCGCTTGAACTCCTGGGAAGTCTTCTTAGTGTACTTAGGCTCGGTAAGGAGAAGCCAGCGCTGAAGGTCGTTGAAACGGAAGCCCTCGAATGCAAGCTCCACGGCACGCTCGCGACGGATTTCATCCATATAGGCATTGCCGGTAAACTTCGCTGCCACATGTCCGGCACCTACACGGTCACGAAGACGGTTGATTGCATCAACTGAAGAAAGCGGACATTTTGACGATTTTCCCGACTGGCCGCCAAGCACTGCAGCAGCTTCGGCATACATCAGATATACATCGGCAAGACGCATGTAAGGAATATAGGCATGGGGATTGCCGTCGTAATCATCAACACCTGAACCATTGGCGTCAATCTTCTGGCACATGTGGGGGACGAGCTTCTGATAGAAGTAGCCTGTACGTGAAGCATTTGCAACCGCACGCATAGAACCGTCTGTTGCAAGACCGGCATATTTCATCGCCGCGTCAGCCGCACCGGGCTTGCCCTTCACATATTCGAAACCGTCAAACACGATGTCATGATAGAAACGGGGGTCGCGGTCCTTGAAAGGATGAGTGGGGTCGAAGCCTGAATCAGGATCATCAAGAGGAAGACCATTTGCCATACCGTAATAGTTTACATAGTTGGCTGTCGGCTGGTGAATGTGGTTGTCCTGGGCACAAAGCTGGTTGGGTCCGAAGGTACGGGTATAATTGTAACGGGTATGTGACCAACCTGCAGAAGGTCCGCGAAGAATCGCTTCTTTACCGCCGGGCTGCAACCATCCGCGACCTGTGGTGAAGAACAGCTCACTGTAGCTGTATTCAACTCCGTCAGCCTTTTCGTGGTCATATACATTCTTGTAGTCAAATGACGCAAACTCATACTGGGTCTGTCCTGACTCAACAAGAGCAATAACCTCACCGAGAGCATCGGCTGCAAGCTGAGCATATTCAGTGCTGTAGTCATAAGTCTTGCCACCACCTGTCTGGGCACCGTGCTGCATAAGCGGAGAAGCTGCCCACAGATAGTTTTTACCAAGATATGAAAGCGCTGTAATCTTGTTGATACGAAGTTCGTTCTTACCAAGTGTACGCTTACCTACAGTAGTCTGGTCCCAGTCAATGGGCAGAAGTTCGGCAGCCTTCTTGAAGTCGGCAGCCGCCTTGTCGGCACATTCGAGATAAGAGAGGCGGGGAAGACGGGGAGATTCACCTGCGGGAAGCTCGGCATCAACATAAGGAAGACCGCCGAGGAACTGCATCATCTCGAAATGCCACCATGCACGGAAGAAATAAATCTGACCGAGAAGCATGTTTTTCTCTTCTGTAGTTCCGGTAAAATGCTCGTCGATAGAGGCAAGAGCCTTGTTACACTTGGCAATACAATACCATGCGTGACCGTAAAGACGGTGATTGAAGTCGCCTTCATTACCGGCGGTAGAGCTAAGACCGTCTTTCTTTGCCGCAAACCAGAACTGAAGATTAGTCTGCCATGCAAAGAAGTTACCGAGGTCAATCTGATGTATGATAACTTCATCAGCCTGAGGATTCTGAATTTCATCGTCACCGAGATTCCATCCGGAAGTCCAGTAGCATTTAGCCTTATCGGGGATACAGTTGTAAATTTCCTCGATATAACCCTGCATATTGGTGAAGTTTTTAAAGGGGGTGTCGGCTGACACGTCGGAAGCAGGCTCCTTGTCGAGGTAATCCTCACAAGAGCTGAAGCCGAAGAGTGCCACAAATGCCACGGCGGCAACCTTTAGTGATTTATATATCTTTTTCATTATTGGTATCTTGATTATTAGAGATTGAATTTAATACCGAGGTTGTAACGACGCATGGTAGGATAAGCACCTGAGCCTGAACCGCCGGAGAAGTTAGACTCGCGGTCGTCGGGCATACGGGTCCATACCCAGAGGTTGTTACCGTTGAGATAAACCTTAAGTGAGCCAAGACCAAGTTTCTTAATCCAGCCGTTGGTCCATGTATATGCAATCTCGACATTCTTCAGACGCACATAAGAACCGTCATATAGATATTGTGTACCGTTGCTGTAAGAGCTTACTGAAGAATACCAGCGGGGGAGGAGCACATCACCGTTAAGGTCGGTGCCATTCCACCAGTCGCCGATGTTATACACATTGTCGATATGGTTGGCAAAGCTTACGAGGTTAACGTCGCGGGTCACATTGGTCACACCATAGAACTGAGCGAAGAAGCTCAAGCCTTTCCATTCAACTCCGAAAGTGGCGTTATACGTGTTTTCCGGAGTGGGAGAGTAAGCATAGGGAGCGGAGTCTTCCACGTCAACCTTACCGTCACCGTTGAAGTCGACGATATAGTAGTCGCCCGGGAGACGGTGACCATTGTCCACATCATGAGTCGGGCTACCGTAAAGCTCATCAAATGTGTTCATGAATCCGCCGTTGATATGAGAATGGGTCTGATTGATTGCATAACCTGCCTGCTTCTGGTAGGCGGGCTTAAGCTCGGGGTCGTCACGGTTGATAATCTTGTTGGCGGCATGAGTCATGCTGGCGTTTGCCCAGATGCGCAGGTCGCGTGAAAGATTTTTGGTGAAACGGAGTTCCAGCTCATAACCGCTTACCTCTGCCTTACCGAGGTTGGCCGACGGAGGAGTCTGACCGAAATAAGAGGGCATCGCACGATCCTTACCGGCGATAAGGATGTCGTTACGCTTATCCTTGAACAGCTCGACTGTACCGGCGATAGTGTTGTTGAGGAACGAGAAGTCGATACCAAGGTTCATCTTTGTCACCTTCTCCCAGTGAGCGTCGGGGTTACCGAGTGCAGTCTGGAGATAGAACTTGTAGATTGATGCGTCATCATAGCCGTAACCTGTGGTTGACATCTTGGTGTTGCCCTGACCGTCGCCTCTGACATTGCCGTAACCCCACTGGTCCATATAGAGGAAGCGGTCACCGGAGTCGTCACCGATTTCACCGTAAGAAGCACGTATCTTAAGTTCTTCCCACCAATTGCGGATACCATCCCAGAATTTTTCCTGTGAAGGACGCCATCCGATTGCACCTGAGTTGAAGAAACCGAAGCGGTAGCCCTTACCAAACTTCTCCGAGCCGTTGTAGGCACCGTTGTACTCTACGAAGTAGCGGTCGGCGAAGTTATATGTAACACGGAATACCCAGTCTTCACGATGGATAGGAATCATGCTACCTGTAGCTACTTCCTGACGGGTCCATACACCGGTAAGACCTACATTGTGACGGTTGAACTCGCGGTTGTAGTTGAGCTGTACCTGATAGTTGAGGTTACGTACAGTGTTCCAGTTCTGTACCTCACCGCCCTGGGTGCTCCACTCGCTACCTGCGTTATAGTCGAAGCCATACTTGTCAACTTCCGACTCATACTGAGGTATACCGGTAGCGGGGTCAATCCACTTATGCTGAGGAGCATGGTAAAGGTCATTTACACCACGCTTAGATTCAACGAAACGGTTGTCCCATGAAATCATACCGCGGAGATTAAGACCCTTGGTGATGAAATCAAGATTCTGCTCAAGCACAAAGTCAGTGTTAACGCTTGTGTGAGTGGTCTTGAACGCACCACCCATGGCGAGCAGCTCGGCAGAGTTAGCCACCTGTGACTTGAACTGGGGATAGTAACCGTAAGAGCCGTCGGAATAAACGGGAAGGAACACGTCGGGGGCGATATTGTAGGCACCTGCCCAAATCTGCGCGTCGTTCCAGTTACCACCGTTAAACGAGCTGCCGTCGCTGGGCCAGGTAGAACGCTTCTGACCTGTCGAACCGGCGATGTTGACCTTGAATGTGGTGGTAGGGGTCAACGAGAAGTCAAGGTTAGAACGGGCATTGATACGGTTGTAACCGAAGCCTGTGTCATATCCGCGACCATTGTTTATGTCACGGAAAAGGTCACCTTCATGCACGAAGTCGACAACAGCGAAGTAGCGCACAAATTTTGTACCACCGCTGATTGACACATTACCGTTGTAAGACATCGCATGGTCCTTGAACAGATAATCCTGCCAGTCTACGTTAGGATAACGCTCATACTCTTCAAGGTTGGCGGGATTACGATACTTGTTCAATATGGCAAGCGGGGTCATGTAGCTCCATGATGTGGGCTGCACTGCAAGCTCGTGGGCAACAGCCTTGTTTCTTGCGGCAAGAGCATCGTAAGAGTCCAGCTTGTTAGGCAGCTTTGATGCCTGCTTCATGGTAGCGGTGAAACCGAAGTCGATTTTTGCACGACCTTCCTCACCTCGCTTGGTGGTGATAAGCACAACACCGTTTGCGCCCTTCACACCATAAACGGCGGTAGCTGACGCATCTTTAAGCACTGAGATTGATTTTACAGAACTGATGTCGACACTGTTCATGTCGCGTTCGATACCGTCGACGAGCACAAGGGGTTCGGAATTGTTCCATGAGCTCGCACCACGGATAGTAATCTTGGCGCTCTCCTCACCGGGCAAACCCGAAGACTGAACAGTAATCACACCGGGAAGGTTACCGGTAAGAGCGGCACTGATGTCATGCACACCGGCTGCACGCTCAAGAACCTCACCCGAGGTCTGGGTGATCGCACCCACCACTGAAGCCTTCTTCTGCTGACCGTAACCCACTACGACTACTTCGTCAAGCTGGGCGGTATTAGCGTCAAGGCTTACATTTAACACTGACTTGCCGTTAATTCTCACTTCCTTAGGCATCATGCCTATGTAAGAGAAGACAAGGACATCTTTTTTACTATCGGGTACCTGCAGCACATAGTTACCATCGAAATCGGTAGCTGTGCCCATGGCAGGTTTTCCCTTGACGACGACAGTGGCTCCAATAAGCGGCTCACCTGTATCGTCAGTCACTGTTCCTTTTACCGTATCGGCATAAGAGGTCAACGACCCGCAACACAGAAACAGCATAAGGAAAGAAATGCATCGAAATAGATTCTTTACATTTTTCATTGTTATTAGCTTAAATTTAATAATTACTAAGTTGCTTTTTAGCTTTTCCGCAGCATGCTGCGGCTTAAGGTTAGGAATAGTTCGGTTGATTTTGTTTTCTCTCTGTCAGTTGGTAAATTAATTTGTTTTTAAGGTTAATATTTAGGTTATTATCTCACACTTGAAGCGTATAATCCTACAGTAGTGCCGGTAAATCCGCCGGCAGTTGCAGTGGATGTATAGTTAGCGTCGGCACCTGAAAGAAGTTCCTGCCAGGTTTTGCCGTCGTCGGTTGAAAAATGGAAGCCATAGTTATTGCCGTCAGACACCACCTTGAGATTTAGCACATCGCCGTCAACAGGAGTCTTGGCAAGCAGCTCTTTACCTCCCTTGCCGATTTTATGAACAGCAACACAATGGGTATCGCCGTCAAGACAACGGTTAAGCAGATACTGGTGGGTCTCGTCTTTCATCACAAGGAGTCCTGCACACTGCGATTCATCTTCGGGACGGAATATCATGCGTGTTGCACACTCATATTTATGATGCTGTACTCGACGGCACACAAAAGGAAGCTCTTTCTTCTCCACTGATGACACGGATGTACATTTCATGGTAAGGTACCCGGGATTTTCAGTGAGTGAATAATAATCCTGAGCGGTGCCACGAAGTGTATGCCAGTCATAATCGAGCTTTTCAGCCGAGAAGTCATAATTTTTCTCAAAATTGCCGAAAGTCACATTATCATTACGGGTAACACCGCTGCGGCTTACAATCATCGGCACTTCCTCATTGCCACGGGTGATGTAAGGCCAGCCGTCAGATGTCCACCTTACCGGCATCATGAAAGTCTCTCGACCGAGATTTTCAAATTTTCCGTCGATGGGTCGGCAAGCGAGGAACACTGCCCACCAGTCGCCCTCGGTAGTCTGCACGAGGTCGGCGTGACCTGCACATGTAATCGGGTTGGCGCGGTTGCGGTCAAGGTGACGCTGGGTAAGGATGGGATTGCCCTCCCACGGTTCAAAGGGTCCGAAAGGAGATTTTCCACGATATATTACCTCGCTGTGCCAGTCGCCGGTACCACCCTCTGCAGTCATCAGGTAATAGATACCGTCGAGATTATATATATGTGGACCCTCACACCATATCGGCTTTTCCTGCGGACGGCAGCCCTTGTTGACTACAATCTTGCGCTCGCCGACACACTTTTCAGTAGCGGTGTCAAACTCCACTACCCTCACTGTACGGTGACCGGGATACTCGGGCTTGTTGTCGGGGGCGTCATCATTGTTGACGATATACGCCTTGCCGTCGGTGTCAAAGAAGAAAGCGGGGTCGATACCCTGCACCTCGGGAAGATACACGGGATCGCTCCAATCGCCGGCGGGATTCTTTGTCTTCACGAAGAAGTTACCGGCACCGACATTGGTGGTAATCATGTAATAAGTCTCGTTTGCCGGATTGTAAGCGATATCGGGAGCAAATATACCGCCGCTCACATGCTGTCCGCCTATATTGTCAAGCTGCGACATGCGGTCAAGCACATGCCCTACCGGAGTCCAGTTCACGAGGTCGGTGCTATGAAACACCGGCACACCGGGAAAATAGGTGAACGTTGATGTCACCAGATAGTAATCGCCCTTGCCGTTGGAGCATATAGAGGGGTCGGAATACCATCCGGGAAGAATCGGATTGTAAAATGACGATTGGTCGGGCAACGGATTGGACTCGTAAAAGTCATCCATGCCCTTGTAAGAAAACGAGTCAAACAAAGCCGCCGACTTGAGCGGTTTCTCACTCGCGCTTGCACGTGCGCACGAATATATCGCAGCTCCGGAGAGCAGCATTCCTGCAGAAATGGCAATCAAGGTTAGTTTTGCTTTCATCAGTCTAAATTCTCTGTGTTACTAAAATTTTGCGTCTTTAAGGTCTTTAAAACTTTTCGTAAAGATATTTAACAAAAAATTCATGACATCGAAAAGTTGTTTCAAGAGTGTCTAACTATGTTACATCTTACAAAAACCGTGTAACATATCCCTCTTGTTACGTAACAGCACAGCTGTATATCAGCAACTTAACCTATACACAAACAATCAGAGCCTCACCACACGGTGAAGCTCTGATTTGAGTGCGAGAACATAGTATTACCCAAAAACTAAAAATAAAGTTATTTATTAAAATTAACCTAAATCATCTTTAATCCTAATATGTCACCTATCATCAAATAAACATATATCCTTAAAATGTACCTCTGTTAATATCTTTATTTATCAAGCCTGTTGTAGGCGAAGTAATCTACATCAATATGACCTCCCGGCTGCTTTGTCGCGTAATTATATATCGCAAAGCGTGTACCCATGAAGAGTCGCGACCAGTCATAGCGCATCTTGTAACCGTCGGCTACGTCAGTCCAGTTGTTGCCGTCAAGACTATAGGCGAAACGCGCAATGTCGGTGCCGGGACGGAAGTCGGCATTTATACGCAGATAAAGCTCATCGCCCTGAAGCGGCACTGTAGCTATATCTTTGTTTTCTACATCTTTTATCACCTTGCTGTCTTTGACAAAGTTTACTACGGTATTATGATACACGAGAGTCTTTTTTCCACCGTCGTTGCGCACCGAAAGAAGCGCCGAGTGACCGTTAAATGCGCCGAATCCCGCAACATCGCCATCAGCCATACCTGAAAGGTCGAGCTTCACGACTCCCTCACAGCGTGGACCTTCCATGCGCTGCCCGATTGTGTTAGGTGCCTCATACATGTTTCCGACAACCTTACTTGTGTGGAGCCGCAGATAACCCGGGCGCTCCGTAAGCGACCAACAATCATTTACAGGATTATGGTTCCACTCCCAGTTAATATTAAGCTTATCACTGTTAAAGTCGTCATTTGAAACAATTTCCGCAGGCTTGCACTCTTCGCCGAAGCCGTTGAGCACATCAGGCACACGCCCGTTTTCATCACCGAGCATGGGCCAGCCGTCGACCCAGCGGCACTGATTGAGAGTGGGCACACGCCCTACTCCTCCACGATCCTGAAAAATCATTCCCCACCAGTTGCCTTCGCTGTCATCAAATATGGCACCCTGCCCTACATAAGGGAATCCACCGAAAGTACTTTCAAGAATCACCTTCTTTTCATAAGGACCGGTTATATTGTCGGCACGGTAGCAAAGCTGACGCCTCGGCTCACCGGCAGGCCAGGAAATCACAAGCACATAATATTTGCCATTATATTTTATCGCACGGCTTCCCTCATGAAGTCCGGTCTCAGTAGAATCGGGGCGAATCACCACCATATCCACGCCGCCATCCTTCACATCGCTCAAGTCGGGGTTTAGCTCACGCAGCCTGATGTCACCTCCGCCTGAATATACATATACCTTGCCATCATCGTCGAAAAGAAATGACGAGTCATGGAAATGTTGCATGCGCGACACAAGTTCCCATTTTCCTGCCGGGTCGGTAGCGCTATATATATATGAGCGGTAAGGATTGTCATTGGGCGAGAAAAGCACATAATACTTTCCGTTGTGGTAACGCAGCGATGTCGCCCACTGACCTTTGCCGTAGACAGTGCCGCCATCAAGGTCATAAAAAGGAGTATCCTCAAGGCGGTCAAATACATAGCTGATTACCTCCCAGTTTTTCAAGTCACGCGAATGCATAATCGGACAACCGGGCATAAGATGCATCGTAGTACTCACCATGTAGAAATCATCACCCACGCTTATCACGTCGGGGTCGGGCACGTCGGCCCAAAGCACGGGATTTTCTATCACAGGCACAGCAGCCTGCGAGGTCATGCTTACAGCAGCGGCTGAAGCAAGGGCGATAATAAAGGTTGAGATTCGTTTCATATGCAAAATTTACTTTTTCATCGCTGACACAAAAAGGGTCAATTGCGGTTCAGATTTAAATGCACCACAAAGTTAAATGCAAAGATTTTTTATCTAAAATAAATACGTAACCAAGTCATCTATCTATGTAACCAGCGCCATTTAAAATGTAACAAAGACATATGACTACGTATCATTCAACGATATTATCCCCTGTGAATCAACAACATTATAACATTAAAGCGCGTTCCTTAAAATTTCGGGGTCGTAGGGGTCGCAGCCTTGGAGTGGATTTTGTCACTTGCTGCAAGGAGCATACCGAGGTATGCGACTGAAAGCAAGCGGCAAAATACGCCCAAGGATGCGAGACGGAGGTAATTTCATCTTATAGGCATACAATGTGTATGTTAAAATATCGTTTATGATTTATGGCTTTGATTTTGATATATTTACACATTATACAGCTGTTTGAGAAAAAAATATAATAATTCCTTCATTCACATCCAGAAGATTCACGAGAGGGAACGGACAATTTTGGTCAGATCTTTCCCGGTTTTGATGAAATGCAAAAGGAAACACGACCCAATTCGTATTCTCGAGGCCATATTCTACCTTTTGCGCAGTGGTTGCCAATGGAGACTGTTGCCCGAATGTTATCCGCACTGGAAATCCGTATATAACAAATGGAGATACCGGAATGCCAAAGGCATATTCAACAGCATTCACCGGTTTCTTCTTAAAATACCGTCTTAAATCCGCAATCGGTAAGCCTGCATGTGTAAAAGTTACCTCTGTCCGGCGCTTTTTGGCGTATTTTGCGAAATCTCATCAGTCACGATGCCCGCATCGTTCCTTCTTCGACTCGCAAAATCCGCTCAAAAATCGCCGCCCCTACGACCCCGAAATTTTAAGGAACGCGCTCTAACAATGTATTCTAAAAAATATTGCTACATTTGCAGTACCATTATCATTTTCACTTAAATCCATAAGACATGTATTTCAAAAAGTTAATCTTTGCAGCACTCTTAACAATATCAGCCACAGCCCTCGCCCATGACGGTCACGCCCATTATCCCGAGGCAGAAGTGCCTGCCACCGACATAAACCTCAACACACCATGGAACGGCAAAAGAGTGGCATTTCTCGGCGATTCAATGACCGACCCCAAAAACAAATCGACCAAAAAGCATTACTGGGCATATCTGGAACAGCTCACAGGCATACACCCCTTTGTATTTGCCCGCAGCGGATATCAATGGGACGGCATATATAAGAAAGCGGAAGAAATGCACGCCGCGCTCGCCGACTCTGTCGACGTGATTTTCATATGGGCAGGCACTAACGACTATAACCACAACAAGCCGATAGGCAGCTTCTATACGGAAAAGATGGACAGCGTCAACCACAACGGCGTGATGGAATGGAGGAAACACCGGGAATTTGCCATGAACGACACTACATTTACCGGCAACATAAACCGAGTCATGGCATACCTCAAGCACAATTATCCCGACAAGCAGATAATCATAATGACGCCCATACACCGCGGATATGCAAAATTCAATGACAAAAATGTACAGCCCGACGAAAACTGGAGCAACGCCCACGGACTATACATAGAAGATTATGTCAATACACTCCGCGAGGGCGCGCAACATTGGGCGGTGCCGGTAATCGACCTCTTTTCTGAGAGCGGACTCTTCCCGATGGAGGAAAACCACGTGAGCTACTTTCATCACGGCGACTCCGACCTGCTTCATCCCAATGACAACGGCCACTACCGCATAGCCCGCACAATACAGGCACGCCTTAATGCAATGGCGCCAACATTTGTCCCTGAAACGACAAAATAAGCGGCCAAAACACCCTGGCGGCAGGCGATGACAGAACATTTTTCAATTTTACATCTATTTCACACTACAATTCATAATAATTTCGTATCTTTGCGAGATTACAGACGCTTATTAAGCAATGAATATTAACGAAAAGCAAATTGTGCTCGACAAGCGTTATCTGAGGATGGCGCGTATTTGGGCGGAAAACTCTTATTGCCAGAGGCGCAAGGTCGGTGCCATACTTGTAAAAGACCAGATGATTATATCTGACGGCTATAATGGCACGCCGGCAGGATTTGAAAACATCTGCGAGGATGAATCAGGCTCGACAAAACCTTATGTGCTTCATGCCGAGGCAAATGCCATCACAAAAGTGGCACGCAGCAGCAACAGCAGCGAGGGTTCGACGCTTTATATCACCGCATCGCCATGTCTGGAATGCAGCAAGCTTATAATCCAGGCAGGCATAAAGCGTGTCGTTTACAACGACCTTTACAGGATTCAAGACGGGCTCGACGTATTGAAACGCGCCGGGGTCGAGTGTATCCACATTGCAGAAATTGATGACTGACGACTCACTTATTTCAATATATGAAACAACTTAAAAATCCTGTCGCCTGGATGCCGATTGTAATCGCGCTATCACTCATAGGCGGCATATGGATAGGAATCACATTTAGTAATTACCACGCAGCCGGCAGCGGAGAAAAGAAGCTTGCCGAGATACTTGCTCTTATAAAAAATGACTACGTGGATGAAGTGGATGTAGATTCACTCGTAGAAAGCACATTACCTAACCTGCTCTCTAATCTTGACCCACACTCCAACTATATCCCGGCTGAAGACCTCCAGGCGGTCAACGATGACCTCGACGGCTCGTTCAGCGGCATAGGTATATCATTCACCATGCTCACCGACACCGTCATCGTCAACGAGGTCATAGCCGGAGGTCCATCCGAAAAAATGGGGCTAATGCCGGGCGACCGCATAATGACCATCAACGACTCTCTCGTAGCGGGACAAAACATCCCCAACACCGACATAGTAAAGATGCTGAAGGGCGAGAAAGGCACCAAGGTGAAGCTCGGCATCAAGCGTAACAGCGCGAAGAAGATGCTTACATTTGACGTGACTCGCGGCGACATTCCAGTCAACTCGATTGACGCGTCATACATGATTACGCCGGAAACAGGATATATCAAAGTCAACAAATTCGGGCGCACCACCCGCGACGAGTTCCTGACCGACCTCGTTAAACTCAAAGGCAAAGGCGCCACACGCTACATAGTAGACCTGCGCGGCAATGGAGGCGGATTTCTTGAAATGGCGATATACATGGCCAACGAGTTTTTGCCTGCAAACTCCCCCATCGTGTTTACCCGTGGCAGAAAGCCGATGGAAGACTCGCAGGTGTTCAGCGACGGCTCCGGCTCATTTCAGGATGCACAGCTTATAGTGTTGCTTGACGAGTATTCGGCAAGTGCCAGCGAGATATTTGCCGGTGCGATGCAAGACAACGACAGGGCACTTATCGTAGGTCGCCGCTCTTTCGGCAAAGGACTTGTGCAGCGTCAGACAACCCTCCCCGACAGCAGCGCAATCAGGCTTACCGTACAACGCTATTTCACCCCGTCGGGCAGATGTATCCAGAAAGATTACAAGCCGGGCAAGCGCAACGCCTATGAGCTCGACATCATAAACCGCTACGAGCATGGCGAATTTTATAATCCCGACAGCATAAAGTTTAATGAAGAACTGCAATACCGCACCCTCAACGGCCGACCGGTCTATGGCGGCGGCGGTATCATGCCCGACGTATTTGTGCCAAACGACACAAGCGGTATCACAAAGTATTACTATGACGTGGTAAATGCAGGCTTGTTGCAGAAATTTGCCTTCGAGTACACTGACAAAAACCGCGCGGCATTCTCGCAGGCAAAAAACCTGTCTGACTTCATGGCGAAGATACCCGACGACGACGAGCTTTTGCAGATGTTTGTGGCTTACGCCGTGCAAAAAGGCATTCCCGCACGATGGTATTATATCAACATTTCCCGTAACTTGATTGTTAAGACCTTGAAGGCTCTGATAGCAAGCGATATTCTCGGAAGGGAGTATTTCTATCAGGTGGCAAACGTCAACGACCCCACTGTCAAGCGCGCTATAGCCGAACTTGACGCCGGTCACGCGATACCACCGATAACGCCTGCCGACGAGCAACCGTCAACGCCAAGTAATTAACAGGAAATTATGAAAAAAGAGGAAATAAGACGCCGGATAAAAGCCCACAAGGCATTGCTCTCCGACATGGAGCGCTCAAGGGCTGCCGACTCGGTATTTGCGCTGCTCGAAAAATCAGCGGCGTTCATCATGGCAGACAAGATATTGATGTATCACTCTCTGCCCGATGAACTGTCAACAATCGAGTTTATCAACAAGTGGCATGACCGCAAACACTTTTTCCTCCCGAGAGTCAACGGGGTCGACCTTGAAGTGTTGCCCTACGACCGCAGCCGTCTCCAATATGGTGCTTTCCATATCGAAGAGCCCACCGGCGACGACACGGAAGAAATCGACAATATCGAGCTGATAGTGGTGCCTGCGGTAGCTTATGACCGCAAGGGTAACCGCGTAGGCAGAGGCAAAGGCTATTACGACCGCCTCCTAAGCCACACCGGAGCCACAAAAATAGGCGTAGGCTACGACTTTCAGCTTGTGGATGAAATTGACGCCGAGCCCCATGACGTGACTATGGACATAGTAATCACCGAGTCGGGCATAATCACAGTAAAACATACAAAATACCAGTAATTAAATGGCACTAATTTATCGCGATACACGCATGAGCGACGTCATAGCTCACGAGCCGTCAGTGATTCCTGTCATCAACCGTTTTGGTATCAACCTCGGTACCGGCGACTCCTCTGTCGCGGAAATATGCAGTGCCCACGGTCTTGACAGTGATTTTGTACTTGTCATCCTCAACACCTTTGTCAACGAAGGATATTTTCCGGAAGACAAGCTGCTCGGTTTCCGTACAAGCGAGATTATAGGCTATCTGATTAAAACGTACACCTATTACCGTAACTACCAGATGCCTAACATCAGGCGACACTTCTCGCTTCTCATCAAGTCGTCGGGAGAGTCCAACGCCAGCCTTGATGCAATGTTCCGTTTCTATCAGGAGCTTGAACGCGACATCGAAAACCGTATCAACCACGACCTCAATGAGCTTTTCCCCGCCATCACAGCCATGCAAGCCGACGGCGGCGGCATTGTCATAGCCAATACCGAGAGTGATTCAATCATAGAAGACAAGCTCGGCGACCTCAAAAGCATGTTTATCAAGCATCTTTCGGGTAATTACGACCTCAACCTGTGTTACGCCGTGATAGTGGCTATCATTACGCTGGAGAAAGACATCAGACAAAACAACCGCATACGCGACCGCATACTTCTCCCTATAAGCCGCTCACTCCAACAGCAAAACTGATGACGGTAATCCTGCTCACCGACGACACATTACAGGGCATAGGATTGCGCTACCTGTTACGCCAATACTTTGATATTGACGCTACTATCGCCACATCGGCAGATGAAAGCGCCGACACGCCCTCGACACTCTACTTTGTGTCGCCGCAACGCTTTGCAGCGTCGCTAGATTTCTTCATACCACGACGTTCACGCACCATAATCACAGGCGAAAACCTCAGGCTTGACGGAAGCGAAAGCGTCATTGTCGAGCGCCTTGACTCCATCGTGAAAAACATTGAGCAACGTTGCCCCGACAACGAGTCGGCAGAGCTGTCTCAGCGCGAAATAGAGGTGTTGAGCCTCGTAGCAAGAGGACTGATAAACAAGGAGATAGCCGACAAGCTGAACATCAGTTTCAACACAGTGCTCTCCCACCGCAAGAATATCACGGCTAAACTCGGCATCAAGAGTGTATCGGGATTATCGGTCTACGCAATAATGAACGGCTACATCAGCGAGAGTGACCTTCAGCGCTGACATCATCACCCCCATCGACAGGAGTAGGTCTATGACGGTGAGCCGCCTTGCTCATGTTGACAAGCAGCACGCCGCTGAATATCATCGCCACGGCAAACGCCTTGACAGGAGTCATCACGTCAAGCCCCATCCATATGCCTATAGACGTAGCCACTACAGGCTGCACATAATTATACATGCCGACAAGCGTAGGGCGTAACGCTTTCTGCCCTATCATCACAAATATATAAGCCAGAAATGTACCGCCAAGCACCACATACGCCACTCCACCAATCTCGGTCACAGTCATCGCGCCCCAGTCGGTACGCAGCAGCGTAGGCACAGAAAATGGCAACAGAGCTATCGCAGCAAAAGTGAACATCCACTTCATGAGCGTCACAAGCGAATATTTCTTAATAAAATTCTTATAAAGAGTAAGGTAAAGCGCATAACTCAGCTGAGCAGTAAGCACGAGGATGTCGCCCAACACCGGATTGTCGACCTTCATTTCCGACGATGCGCCGTGACCGCCCAACACGAGCAACACGGCACCCGACGCACCGAGGAGTATACCGGTCACCTTCTTCCAAGTAATAGGCTCGCCAAGGAAAAGCGCGGCAAGTATCATGACCCATATAGGCATGGTCGTAGTGATGATTGATGCCTCGCTCGGGTAGGTGTAGCCCACCCCAAACACGTAGCATCCCTGATTAAACACGATACCGAGCATTCCCGCCCCCGCAAGACGAAGCAAGTCACCAGCCGGCACATGCTCCTTAGGCAGCAATAACGATGTGAGCCAAAACAATATCGCCGCACCGAATATGCGGAAATCAGTCATTAACATCGGCGCCACAATCCCGGCAGCCATCACCATTTTTGCCACCGGTGCCATCATGCCCCACATGACATTGGCTCCGAGCATGGACACATGCCCTTTCAATTGCGAAAGTCGTTTCATTTATTTACTATCGGTCAAGTCGTTGTTTTCATCGATTGCCTTCGCCGCATTGCGATACAAAGTCTGGGCAAGGCAAAACAGGAGCACCGTCGCCGCCACAATCACAGGGTCGACAATGATTACACCGCATATAGATATTACCATCTCGGCAAGCACGGCTACAGCCATCACAATCGCAAGCACAAGAAACGCCTTTTTATATCTGAGAAATTTCATAATTCCCGAAATTTTGCGCAAAGATACTCAATTCCTATAACATCGCTAAGATACCCTGTGCATAAATCGCGGTCAAAACCCAAAATATGTTAATACAACCGACGTTGACCACGTTAAATATTAACTTTGTAAGTTAATATGCAATATTGAACCCCGTAGAATGATTTCCATTAACAACCTATCGGTAGAATTTAGTGCCAAAAGCTTGTTTGACAATATAAGCTATGTCATTAATAAAAAAGATAAGATAGCCCTCGTCGGCAAAAACGGAGCCGGCAAATCGACAATGCTTAAAATCATCGCCGGACTGCAACGTCCTACCGGCGGATCGGTATCGGTGCCACAGGATGTGACCATCGGCTACCTGCCTCAGCACATGACATTAAGCGACTCATTGACAGTAATCGAGGAAGTCAGGAAAGCATTTTCCCATCTCAAGGAGATGCATGAGGAATTTGACAGGCTAAACCAGGAGCTTGCCACCCGGACCGACTATGAGTCAGACGAATATCAGAAACTTATCGACCATATCACCACCCTTACCGAGCGTCTCGCCATGGAGGAGAGCGAAAACGGGGAAGCAGAGATGGAAAAAACGCTCACCGGTCTCGGATTCAGCAGGAGTGACTTCTCACGCCCAACCTCGGAGTTCAGTGGCGGCTGGCGTATGCGTATCGAACTTGCCAAACTACTCCTCACCCGCCCTGACGTGTTGCTTCTCGACGAGCCGACCAACCATCTTGACATCGAGTCAATACAATGGCTTGAAAACTTCCTTGTGACGAAAGCCAACGCGGTGATACTCGTCAGCCACGACCGCGCGTTTATCGACAATGTGACCAACCGCACCATCGAAATATCACTCGGCAAAATCTACGATTACTCGGTCAACTACTCAAAATATGTAGTGTTGCGTCAGGAACGCCTCGAACAGCAGCGCAGGGCATATCTCAACCAGCAAAAGCAGATTCAAGACACAGAAGAGTTTATCGAGCGCTTTCGCTACAAGGCAACCAAATCAGTCCAGGTGCAAAGCCGCATCAAGCAGCTCGCCAAGATTGACCGCATAGAGATTGACGAGGTTGACACAAGCCATCTCAACCTGAAGTTTCCGCCGGCACCTCGCTCTGGCGACTATCCCGTGATAGCCGATGACCTTGGCAAGGCATATGGCAGTCATCAGGTGTTTGATCACGCCACATTCACAATCAAGCGTGGCGAAAAAGTTGCGTTTGTAGGTAAAAACGGCGAAGGAAAATCCACCCTTGTCAAGTGTATCATGGGCGAGATTCCATTTACCGGCGGACTGAAAATAGGACATAATGTAAAAATAGGCTATTTCGCACAAAACCAGGCGCAACTGCTTGACGGTGAGATAACGGTATTTGACACCATCGACCGAGTTGCTGTAGGTGACATCCGCACAAAGATACGTGACATACTGGGAGCATTCATGTTTGGCGGACCCGCGTCCGACAAGAAAGTAAAGGTGCTTTCCGGTGGCGAGAAAACACGTCTTGCCATGATACGCCTGCTCCTGGAGCCGGTCAATCTGCTCATACTCGACGAGCCTACCAACCACCTTGACATGACCACCAAGGATATCCTGAAACAAGCCATAAAAGACTTCAACGGCACTGTAATCGTGGTGAGCCACGACCGTGAGTTCCTTGACGGTCTGGTGGAAAAAGTCTACGAGTTTGGCGGTGGCAAAGTTACCGAATGTCTCGGCGGCATCTACGAATTTCTGGAAAAGAAAAAGCTCGCCTCCCTCGCTGAGCTTGAATCCACAAAACAGCCTGTCAAGCAACCGGCAGTAAAGGCGTCACCCGCTCCTGCCAAGGAAAAGGAGAGCCGACCGGCACCGCGCATGACCTATACAGAGCAGCGCGAACGCGAGAAAATGGTGAAACGTGCAGAAAAAAAAGTAAAAGAAGCCGAAGCCGACATAGCAGCCATCGAGCAGGAGATTGCCGACACTGAAAGCAAGATAGCAGCAGGCGAAACCTCAAACGAGATATTTGAGACACACGCCTCCCTGCAAAAGAAGCTCGACAATGCCATGAGCCTTTGGGAAATAGCCACTATTGACCTTGAAGAGCTGAAAGAATCACTAAAAATTTAACATGTGATAAACAAATTTAATAGATGAATCCTTTTAAATACATACTCATATCACTTGCAATAATATCGACCTACAATATGAATGCAGAAGAAAAAAGAGGTGTGGACCGTGCAAATCTTGACATGTCGGTTGCACCGCAAACCGACTTTTACGATTATGCCTGCGGAGGCTGGATGAAAGCCAACCCGCTGAAACCTGAATTTGCACGCTACGGCACATTTGACGAATTGCGCGAAAACAATCGCCGGCAGCTGCGCGAACTTATCCAGAATCTTGATACCAAAAACTCACCCGAAGGCTCCATAGCCCGGAAAATAGGCGACCTCTACGCAATGGGACTCGACAGCCTCAGGCTCAATATCGAAGGCTCTCAGCCGGTGATTGGCGACGTGGTGGCAATCAACCAAACCCCTAAAAGCGATGTAATCGACCTTCTTGCCACGAAAATAGGCGTCGACGGATTTTTTGCAACCGGAGTGGAAGCCGACATGATGAACTCTGACGTTAACGCGATGTACTGGAGTCAAGGCGGCATGGGACTTGGTGACCGCGACTATTACCTTGAAGACAGCGACAATGCTAAAAAGATACGCGAGGCATACCGAACATATGTCAAGACACTTACGAGCCTTATCGGGTATGATGCCGAGGCTCAACAGCGTGTAGCCGACAACGTTATGGAAATCGAGACACGTCTTGCCAAAGCTGCTATGTCGCGTGAAGAGCTGCGCAATCCCGCCGCCACATACAACCCTATGTCACTCGACGAAATCGCCGAAAAATATCCCTATGTCGACCTGCGACGCTACTTTGCAAAACAGGGTATCACCGACATCGAATCGGTAATAATCGGTCAGCCCGGTTCGCTTGCCGAAGTAAACGCGATACTCGCCGAAGCATCGGAACAGGCAATCCACGACTACCTGACCATATGCTATCTCTCGACAGCCGCCGACTATCTGAGCGATGATTTTGTCAATGCCAATTTCAAGCTGTCACAAGCCGTGTCGGGCGTAGAAGAGCCGATGCCTCGCTGGAAACGCGCGCTCGGTGTGCCCAACGCCCTGCTTGGCGAGGCTGTCGGACAGCTGTATGTAGAGAAGCATTTCCCTCAGGATTCAAAAGAGAAAATGCTAACCCTTGTAGCCAACCTGAAAACTGCGCTCGGCAAGCATATAACCAAACTTACATGGATGAGCGACACCACAAAACAGCGCGCGCTTGAAAAGCTCGATGCTTTCACGGTAAAAATCGGGTACCCCGACAAGTGGCGTGACTACTCGGCACTCTTGATTGACACCCGCCGTTCCTACTGGGACAATATAAAAGATGCAATACGCCACGAGGTGGAATATAATCTCTCCGACTGGGGAAAGCCTGTCGACAAAACCCGCTGGTACATGCCCCCGCAGACGGTCAATGCCTATTATTCACCATTAAGCAACGAGATATGCTTCCCGGCCGGCATATTGCAAGCACCCTACTTCAACCCCGATGCCGACCCGGCAGAAAACTATGGTGCTATCGGTGTCGTAATCGGGCATGAGATGACCCACGGATTTGACGACCAGGGAAGCCAGTTTGACAAGGATGGTAACTTTTCCAACTGGTGGACAGCCGCCGATAAAGAAAAATTTGACACTCTGACTTCCGGTCTTGCCGAACAGTTTGACAACATAGTGGTGCTTGGCGACACTCACGCCAACGGTCGTTTCACCCTTGGAGAAAACATTGCCGACCAAGGAGGCTTGCGCGTTGCCTACACGGCATACCACAATAGCCTCGGCAACCATGAAGGTGAAGTAATCGACGGCTTCACACCCGACCAGCGCTTTTTCCTCTCCTATGCAAATGTATGGGCAGGCAATATCCGCGATGAAGAGATACTACTCCGCACCAAGACCGACCCCCACTCCCTGGGACGTTGGAGAGTAAACGGGTCACTGAAAAATATCGAACCGTTTTTCCGTGCATTTGACATCAAGGAAGGCGATGCAATGTATCTTGCTCCTGAAAAGCGCGTAATCATCTGGTAACCACTCAAGACAAATGGAAAATAAAGCCCTGTTACACTCACTGTCCACGGCTATGGGGCGCGACATCAAGGATGTCACCGCATTGCTCGACACCCTCGGTGCAGTGATGAAGGAACGCCTTAGCGACATGGACACCATAGCCATTCCCGGATTCGGTGAATTTGAGCCGGTAAAGGAAGACGAGCATATCGACACTGACCCCACGACAGGCGAGCGTATGCTCATACCGCCGTCAATCAGCGTCAAGTTTAAGCCAAGCTCATTGTTAAAACGTAAAATCAAAGAGTCGCGATGAACCGTAAGATAACTTTCCCGCAACTTGCCGGAGAAATGGCACAGCTGACTTCAGGCTCATCATCGACTGCCGAGTCATTTATCAAACATTTGTTTGATTTAATCGCCGAAAAGCTTGCAAAAGGGGAATCGGTGACCATAAAAGGCATTGGCACATTCTCCCCCGCCGATGACCCTGACTATCCGGTCACATGGATTCCCGACAAAGAGCTTGCCGAGGCTGTAAATGAGCCGTTTGCATTCTTTGAAGCTGTGCCACTCGGCGAAGGTGTCACCGAAGACACACTCGAAGAAGCCGACAGCGTACTTGACACGACAGCTGAAATAGAAGAGTCGACCGCAGCGATACCTGTGATACCCCCTGTTCCGGTATCGCCGGTTATTCCCCCCATCCCCAAGTCAACCCCGACACCTGATCACGAGGAAAAAATCGCCTCCTCAGAAGCGACCGTTGCCACTGACGAAGAGCAGGAACTACAATCACCCACTCCTGAAGAGCCTGCAGCCGAAGTCAACGAGCCGGAAACAACCGTTATCGAGCCGACTGACAAGGAGGAAAGCCAGGAATACGACGAGTATCCGGAAGAAGAGCGCCACAGCTTCAATCCATGGCTTGCCTTTGCTATCGGTGTAATCACAGGCGCGCTGCTTTACTTCGTTGCCGACCGCTACCTGTTGCCTGTAACCGCAGCGGAAGAAACTGCAATCGAGGAAGTCGAGACACCTGTAGACTCCATCAATGACAGCGTTCCCGCGCTTGAGACTCCCGACACCGTTGCGGAAGCTCCTGCCGACACCGTTAAGATATATGAACCGATAGCCATAGACACCATCAGCACAAGCAGATATCTCACCACAATGGCTCGCAAATATTACGGCGACTACAAGTTTTGGGTGTACATCTACGAAGAAAACTCCGATGTAGTAACTAACCCCAACCGTATACGTCCCGGCACAACGGTAAAAATCCCTGACCCGGAAAAATATGGCATCGACGCCAAAGACCCTGAAAGCCTGCGCCGCGCCGAGAAGAAAATCGGGGAAATCAGTGCCCAATTGGCAAAATAATCTTAATGTTTTAAGAAGATAAAGGTTATATAGCTAATTTTAACAATCACATTTAACCTTTGAGTTGTTAGAATTTTTAAATTTGCACCAAAGAGGGAAAAGACTTTTTTACCACAAGAATAAACAAATATACAACATATTACTCGACAAAAAATAAATTTATGAGTGAAACGGTAAATATCAGAGAGCTCAATGACCTCGTAGCGGCAAAGAGCGACTTTATCAATCTCATCCAGAGAGGAATGGATCAGACCATCGTTGGTCAGAAACATCTAATCGACTCATTGCTAATAGCATTGCTCTCCAACGGGCATGTCCTTCTTGAAGGTGTCCCCGGTCTTGCCAAGACACTTGCCATCAAGACACTTGCACAAATTATCGACGCAAAATACAGCCGCATCCAGTTTACCCCCGACCTTCTCCCCGCCGACGTTATCGGTACAATGGTGTACAGCGTCAAGAGCGAACAGTTTCAAGTAAAGAAAGGTCCGATTTTCGCAAACTTCGTGCTTGCCGATGAAATCAACCGTGCCCCTGCCAAGGTGCAGAGCGCACTGCTTGAGGCTATGCAGGAGCGTCAGGTGACCATCGGAGACAACACATTTGGTCTTGACGAGCCCTTCCTCGTGATGGCTACACAGAACCCCATCGAGCAGGAAGGTACCTATCCTCTCCCCGAGGCACAGGTCGACCGTTTCTTGCTGAAAGTCGTAATCGGTTATCCCTCAAAAGATGAGGAAAAGGTAATCATACGCCAGAACATCACCAACGAGCGCAAGGAAATCAAGCCGCTTCTCAAGCCCGAAGAAATCCTTGAGGCACAGAAAGTGTGTGAAAAAATCTATATCGATGAAAAGATTGAGCGTTACATCGTAGACATCGTGTTTGCAACCCGCTTCCCCGCCGACTACGGACTCAACGACCTCACATCAATCATCGCCTTCGGTGCATCGCCCCGTGCATCCATCAGCCTTGCACGCGCCGCTCGCAGCTATGCGTTCCTTCGTGGTCGCGGCTATGTGGTGCCTGAAGATGTAAGAGCAATCGCCCACGACGTGTTGCGCCACCGTATCGGACTCACCTACGAGGCAGAGGCAAACACCATCACTGCCGACGAGATAATCTCTACCATACTCGACAAAGTTGAAGTGCCCTAAACAGCGACAATAGCTTATGGATGCCAATGAGCTTCTAAAAAAAGTAAGAAAGATTGAGATTAAGACCAAAGGTCTGTCTCAAAACATATTTGCCGGAGAATACCATTCGGCATTCAAGGGGCGCGGCATGACTTTCAGCGAGGTGCGCGAATACCAGTATGGCGACGACATCCGCGATATCGACTGGAATGTCACCGCTCGCCATAACCACCCCTATATCAAGGTCTACGAGGAGGAACGCGAGCTTACCGTGATGCTGCTCATCGATGTATCGGGAAGCCGCAACTTCGGAGCCGTGGGCGAGGACAAGCGACAGATGATTGCTGAAATAGCCGCCACCATCGCGTTTTCAGCGATACAAAACAATGACAAGATTGGCGTGATATTTTTCTCTGACAGGATTGAAAAGTTCATTCCTCCCAAGAAAGGACGACGCCACATACTGTTTATCATTCGAGAGCTCCTCGACTTCACCCCCGAAAGCAAGGGCACTGACATAGGAGGCGCGCTGCGCTACATGACTGATGCGTTGAAAAAACGCTGCACCACATTTGTAATCTCTGACTTCATTGACAGTCACGACTATTACAAAGCATTGACCATAGCCAACAACAAGCATGACGTAACGGCAATCCAGGTCTATGACAAGCGAGACGCCCAGCTCCCCGACGTAGGGCTGATGAGAGTGGTCGACCTGGAGACTGGAGCTGACCGATGGGTCAACACATCGTCAGCCAAGGTGAGACAGACATTCAACAAGTGGTGGTATGAACGCCAGCAGGCAATGATAGAGCGGTTTAACCGCAGTCGCGTCGAACACGCGTCAATCACCACTGATGAAGACTTTGTAAAAGCATTGATAGCGCTTTTCAAGAAACGCGAACTGAGATAGAGATTATGAATAAAACTACTATCATAAGCCTTATTATTGCCGCAATAAGCCTGATGACGGCACATAATGGAGCAGCGGCGCCGGTAAGCATAACGGCGTCGCTCGATTCCGCCTATATACTCATGGGCAAGCAGACAGCCCTCAAGCTTGATATCGTGCAAGACCGTGGTGTACAAGGCACTTTCATCAACAACAACGGCGACACACTGCCCCGCGAGGTGGAGGTGATACGCGCATTAAAGCCTGACACCACCGACCTCGGCAGCAATCGTGAGGAGATAAAAAGGGAATTGATAATCCAGTCGTTTGACTCCGGACTCTACACGATTCCTCCATTCGTGTATGTCGCCGGCAACGACACCTTCACCTCCAATGCACTCGCGTTGAAGGTAATGCCCGTGGCAGTTGACTCGATGGCGACAATCCACGACTATGCGGGAGTGGCAAAACCCAACACCCGCATATGGGACTACCTTCCCGACTTCATCGTGGAGTATTGGTGGATATTCCTGATTGTGCTGCTTCTTGCAGCAGCTCTGTTTGTGTGGCTGCGCTACATCAAAGGGAAGAAGGCGATACCGCTTGTTCCGAAGAAAAAGCCTGTGCCCCCATATGAGGTCGCCATGCAGGCACTCAACCGTCTTAAATCGGAAAAGCTCTGTGAAAACGGTCATGAAAAAGAGTACTACACACGTCTTACCGAGATATTACGTATCTATCTTGACAAACGCTTTGGCATAAACGCGATGGAAATGACCTCAACGCAAATCATGCAACAGCTGCGCTCCAACGACGACACCAAGACCTCTGCTCCTGTAATGAAGCAGATACTCGAAATGGCTGACTTCGTGAAGTTTGCCAAGGTGCGCCCGCTTCCCGATGACAACCAGAAGGCATTTGCCAACGCCGTGACATTTGTCGAAAACACCAGACCGGTCGAACAGCCGGCGGCTGAAAACGATAATCCCCAACCAAAAGTGACAGAATAATGCAACTCGCCCATCCCGAATATTTATGGCTTTTCCTTCTGTTTATACCGCTTATCGCCTGGTATATATGGAAACACCGCAATGCTTACCCGGCATTGGAGATTTCGACTGTGATGCCTTATGCCAAGTTACCGAGATCTTACAAGGAATACCTTATGCACGGGCTGTTTCTGCTGCGTCTTGCCGCCATCGCCTGTGTAATAATCGTGCTTGCACGACCTCAGACTCGCGACAGCTGGCGCACATCGTCAACCGAAGGTACCGACATCATAATAGCCCTTGACATCTCAACCTCCATGCTTGCACGCGACTTCAAGCCCGACCGCTTCGAAGCGGCAAAAGATGTGGCGGCAAAATTTGTCGCAGGACGCACCACCGACAACATCGGCGTGGTGATATTCGCCGGAGAAAGCTTCACGGCAGTACCGATGACCACTGACCGCGGAATGCTTGCCAACTATATCCATGACATAAAGATGGGGATGCTTGAAGACGGAACGGCAATCGGCGACGGACTCGCCACCTCCATCAACCGTATAAAAGATGGCAAAGCAAAGTCAAAGAGCATAATACTCATAACCGACGGCACCAACAATACCGGTAACGTCGCGCCACTCACAGCAGCGGAAATCGCCAAAAAATACGGAATCAAGGTCTACACCATCGGTGTGGGTAAAAACGGCACCGCCCCTATGCCCCAGCAAAATTATTACGGAGGCATCGACTATGTTAACATGCCTGTGGTAATTGACGAAGCTACCCTGCAGTCAATCGCCAACACTACAGGCGGTAAATATTTCCGCGCCACCGGCAATACGGTACTCAAAGATGTGTTTGCTGAAATCGACCAGCTTGAAAAGACACAGATGGATGTGCGCCACTTCTCCCACACTGAAGACAACTACATGATGTGGGCGTGGTTAGCACTTGGATTGTTCCTGTTAGAAATCATACTGCGCCACACTGTGCTGCGCACAATTCCATAGATTTATATTGTAAGCCTATGTTCAGTTTTGCCAATACATATCTGCTATATCTCCTACTACTGCTTCCGGCGATAGCGATACTCTTTTTATGGGCACGCTACTCACGACGCAAAAAACTCTCCCGTTACGGAAAAATAGCCACTCTCCAACCTCTCATGCCCGACGCGTCGCGCTACAAGCCGGGCATAAAGATAGTGTTGCAGCTTATCGCGGTTGCGGCGCTCGTCATCGTGCTTGCACGCCCCAGAGCAGGAGCAAAGGAAGAAGTAAGCGAGGTACAAGGTATCGAAGTGATGATATGCCTTGATGTCTCCAACTCCATGCTCGCCTCATCGACCGACGACCCCAAGGGCGTTTCGCGTCTCCAACGCGCAAAGCTCGTGCTTGAAAAGCTTATCGACAAGCTCGACAACGACAAAGTGGGACTGATTGTATTTGCCGGCGACGCCTATACCCAGCTTCCCATCACAAGCGACTTTGTATCGGCAAAGATGTTTCTCAACAGCATCTCGACTGAGATGGTGCCCACCCAAGGAACATCTATTGGCGCTGCAGTGGAGATGGCAATGAACTCCTTCACCCCCGATGAAGACATGCAACGCGCCATAATCATAATCACTGATGGTGAAAGCTTTGACGACGACCCGATCGCCGCTACCAAGGCAGCCGTGAAACATGGCATCCAGGTCGATGTGATAGGACTCGGCTCAACAAAGGGCGCTCTCATCCCCATAGGCAACAACGGGCAATTTCTTAAAGATGAAAACGGCAATCCGGTCACTACCCGCCTTGATGAAGAGATGGCTCAGACTATTGCCCGCGAAGGCGAAGGCATCTATGTCCAAGGCTCTTCCTCAACCGTGGTAAAGGATGTAGCCGAGCAACTTGATACCCTTGCCAAGAGCAATCTTGAAAAAGTGGTCTACTCGGCAAGCGCGGAGCAATTCCCGGTATTCGGCTGGATAGCCCTCGTGTTCCTTATACTCGACATCTTCATGCTCGACCGCAAGGTAGGATGGCTCAAAAAGATTAATTTCTTCAGTAAGTAAAATAACGATTGGCAATGAAACGTATCGTACTCATCATATTATTGACCGCAGTTATCCTGCCTGCAATGGCACAGGAGAAGGTCAAGGACACCTCTACGCGAAAGGAGCGCAACTACATAAGGGAAGGCAACAACTATTATGAGGAAAAGCGCTTCGCCGATGCAGAGGTGGCATACCGCAAGGCTCTTGAAGAGAATGCGGCAAGCGAAATCGCCATGTACAACCTTGCTACATCGCTTATTCGACAGTCGGGCAGTGCCAACCCAAACGATGGCAACAATCCTATGGCTGAGGCGCAAAGCCTGCTACAGAATGTCGCTCAGACGGCAACCGACATGTCTGTGGCAGAAAATGCGTTTTACAATCTCGGCAACATGGCGTTTAACCAGCAGCAATACGACCAGGCAATCAACATGTATAAAGGCGCATTGCGTAAAAATCCTGACAATGACAAGGCTCGTGAAAACCTTCGTCTCGCGCAGCTGAAACTGCAACAACAGCAACAGGACCAGGACAAGCAGGACCAGAATAAAGACCAGGACAAGCAAGACCAAAACAAAGACCAGCAACAACAGCAGCAAAATCAAGACCAAAACAAGGATCAGGATAAACAAGACCAGGACCAGAATCAGCAGCAAAAGCAGGATCAGCAACAGCAACCGCCCCAACAGCAACAGGGAGGCATAAGCGATGCCAATGCCAACAAGATTCTGAAGGCGATGGAAAATGAAGAAAATGCCACCCGCCGCAAAGTCCAGGAAATGAAGAAGAAAGAAGCAGGCGCAGCAGGTCGCCCCACCGGTAAACAGTGGTAATATATCATTAACCGAATTATGACAAAGAGAGTATATATATTGATTGCCATTATGATAGGAGTCGTATTTGGCTCCTTTGCAGAGACATCGTTCACGACCATACCGCCGCGAACAGTCATTGCAGGCAATAAATTCAACATCACATTCAGGCTGAAAGACGGTCAAGGCTCCGGACTGAAAGCCCCTGAGGTCAAAGGATGCACACTGTTGTTCGGTCCCTCGACCTCGACCATGCAGAATTATCAATGGGTCAACGGTAAGTCCACCTCATCCACAACTGTCGACTACTCATTTACCTACCGTGCCGACTCTCCCGGAACATATGTAATCGGGGAGGCAAGAATCACGTCAGGAGGAAAGACCTATACCACTAAACCGGTGAGCTTTACCGTGCTTCCGCCCGACAAGGCGGCACAGGCAGGACAAAGCGCGAGGGTCGACGACATCAGCAGCCAGTCGCCCGACAAGACCGTATCGGCAAACGATGTGTTTGTACGCATCATTCTTAACAAGTCGCATGCCTACGAGCAGGAGGCGATACTATGTACCATCAAGCTATATACAAAGTACAGCATCAGCTCGTTTCTTCCCACCACGCAGCCTGCATTTGACGGATTTCTCATTGAGGAGCTGAACCTGCAGCCGCAACTCAACGAAGTAGAGCATTACAACGGACAAAACTACATGACTGCGATATTGAAGCAGTGCATCATATTCCCCCAGAAGTCAGGAAAGCTTACCATCAACTCGGGAAAATATGATGTGACCGTCGTGCAGCATGAACGCTTTACCGGATTCTGGGGCGGCACACGTCCCGTCGAAAAGGAGATAAAGGTAAGCTCCAACTCGGCATCAATCAACATCACACCGCTTCCTCAGCCTCAGCCTGAAGGATTTACCGGTGCAGTGGGCACATTCTCCATCGACAGCAAGCTCAACACCAACACATTCAAGACCAATGAAGCGGCGTCCCTTACCTACACTATCAAAGGTACCGGCAACATCAAGTCGATAAAAGAGCCCGAAATTGACTTCCCCAGCGAGTTTGAGCAATATACCCCGCAGACAAGTGTCGACTCACGCGTCACCGGCTCGACCGTGACCGGTTCGATGACTGTCGAATATACATTTGTACCCCAGAGCGTGGGCAACTTCTCCATAGGCGCCGACAAGTTTGTCTACTTCAATCCGGAGACCAAACAATATGTCACCCTATCCACCCCCGCCTACGACATCAAAGTGGCACAAGGCTCCACGGCATCGGTAAGCAGCGGGGTCAACAAGCAGTCCATCGCAAGTAAAAACACCGATATACTCCATATCAAGACAGGTAATCTCGGGGTAAGCAAGACCCACCCCTACTACTTCAACTCATGGTGGTATATCCCAAGCTATATCATTCTCGCCCTCCTGCTTGCCGTGATTATATTCATTTACAGCAAACAGGTGAAACTTAACGCCGATATCCAGGGCAGACGTCTCGCCCATGCCGGCAAAGTGGCAAGGAAGCGACTCAAGGCAGCAAAAGGCTATCTCAACGCCCATGACAATGACAAGTTCTACGACGAGATGCTTCGTGCCTTGTGGGGCTATCTGAGCGACAAGCTCGGCATACCGGCATCACAGCTCACCCGCGACAACATAGCCCAGCAGCTTGAAAGCTACGGCGCAAGCCAAGAGCTTACAGCCTCGCTAATAGGCATTATCGACGAGTGTGAGATGGCGCGTTACTCCCCTGCCAAAAGCGACGAGCAAATCGAACAGCTGTTTCAACACGCGTCAAAGGCGATGAACGACATGGAAAGCCTAAAACGTGTAAAACGCTAATATTTCTTGATATCAATTTTAAGAGCTTGTTTAATAATGAAACTAAACATAATCTCATATATAATACTGGCGCTTACAATGGCGTTTCCGGCGGCAGGCGCCACTCTGACACAGCAAGCCGACTCGGCATACATGCGCGATGACTTTGCTGAGGCGACCCGCCTTTATCTGCAGATAGCTGAGAGTGAGGGCACCTCGTCTGACCTGTATTACAACCTTGGCAACTGCTACTACCGTCAGAAACAACCCGGAAAAGCGATACTATATTACGAACGCGCGCTGCGACTCGACCCGTCCAATGAAGACGCACGCGCCAATCTGCAGTTTGTCAACTCGAAGATAACCGATGAGCCGGGCGACCGCGGCATGTTCATCTCCAACACTGTCAACGGATTTGCCTGCAAGGTACCAGCCAACACATGGGCAATGATAGCCCTCGGTTCGTTCGTACTGTTGCTCGGTGCGATTGCCCTATATGTATTCATGTCTGATGTAAGACTGAGAAAGACCGGATTTTTCGGCGCGATAATACTCTTGTTCATATGCGTGCTTGCCAATATATTCGCGTCGATATCGACCCGTTACTCAACATCCGACAACATCGCAGTGATTATCGAGCCGTCGACACTCCTCAGCACTTCGCCCCGCGCTCCCAAAGACCGCAGCGAGGAAGCCGTACTGCTCCACGAAGGCACTACGGTAGAGATTCTCGACTCGGTGACGGTAAAATCCGACTCCACCGCAATGAAATGGTATGACGTAAAAGTTGACAACAGCACCCGAGCCTGGATACGCGGCACTGACATAGAGCGTATTTAGCAAAACATGTTTTTAAACACATAGTATTTCTGCCGTCAAAATTTGGATTTCTGCTACCAAAATTATAATTTTAACGACATCAATTACTAACTGAATTTATTTACTAACTAAAACGTATAGTATCATGACTAAAACGATTTCATTCAACGATCTCCGCCGCATCAAGGACAGTTTGCCCGACGGGTCAATGCATAAGATAGCCGACAAGCTCAATTGTACCGTACAGACTGTACGTAACTATTTTGGTGGCAGCAACTATCAGTTTGGACAAAATTGCGGCGTACATATTGAGCCGGGACCCGACGGGGGAATTGTTGTCCTTGACGATACTACAATATACGATATGGCTATCGCCATTCTTGAAGAGCAAGCTGCCGAACAGGGAGCATAATCCAAAGCAACTTTATGACTGAAGATCGCCTCATTACTGTGGCAATCCACACTTACGAGCACGCCTTACGCCTCAAGTCACTCCTTGAAAGCGAAGGCGTGCCTGTGGTTTTGCACAATGTCAACCTCTCTCACCCGGTGGTGTCGAGCGGAGTGCGCGTGCGTATCCATGAAAAAGACCTCCCGCTGGCACTGCGCATAATTGAAAACACCGATATTTTTGCGACGCCCGCCGAAAGCAACACACCGGTACACAACCGTATCATGATAGTGCCCGTTGACTTCAGCGACCATTCAGTCAAAGCGTGTGACATAGCCTTTCATCTTGCCTACCGGCATAAAGCCTCAATCATACTTCTCAACTCCTTTCTTGACCCGTACACGACGAGCGACATGCAACTCTCCGACTCCGTAAGCTACGACATCGCCGAGACAGAGATGCGTCAGGTAATGGAAAAAGAGGCCGACAGGCTCATGCGCGATTTTTCATCAAAAATACGCGAACGCATAAAACACAGCGAGCTGCCGCCCGTGAAATTCACCACCTCCGTAGTAGAGGGTGTGCCTGAAGAGGCAATAGTCGAGCTTGCCAAGGAAAAGAAGCCCGAACTTATTGTCATGGGCACCCGCGAGTCGGGGAAAAAGGAGAAGGAACTTATCGGAAGTGTCACTGCCGAAGTGCTCGACTCATGCCGCTTCCCGGTATTTACCGTGCCGGAATCTGCCGACATCACACATATGGATGACATACGCCATGTAGTGTTTTTCAGCAACCTCGACCAGGAAGACATCCTGGCACTCGATGCCATATACCGCTTCTTTACCGATGAGCGCCTGAAAGTCACCATCGTCAATGTGCCGTCGCGCAAATCAATTACCAACCGCAAGTCAAACAGCGACCGGCTTCTTGCATATTGCACCGAACACTATCCCCTGTATACATTTAAGCTCGCCGACCTCTCGCTCAACAATGTTGTCGATGACTTTCACGCGATAGAGCAACAGCAGCCCATCGACCTGATAGCAGTACCAAACAAGAAAAAGAACATATTTGCACGCTTGTTTAATCCGTCGATTGCCCACAAAATGCTATTCTACTCCGATATCCCCATGATGGTAATCCCGGTGTAAATCTTATATTACAAGTCCGCAATTTTTGTGCAAGCAACGATGACCCATATCTATTTGTAGAAGGGTGGACTGAAAGAAAAAATAAGCCAGTCGCGCCGTAACTGGCGCAAACAAAACTTAGGATATTAAGAAGATAGACGTTAATTGCCTGGTGGATTCAGGCACCGGTTTCAGCCATATAAGAAAAGTCGGGGCTTATTTAATCATTAATAAATGTTAACGATTGGAATAACTTGATTGATTCTGTGTATAATTGCAAAAAACACATTAAAGACACCTATTACCTGAAATAAAAAACAACTCACTTGTAGCGGTAAATCAAGGAATTATTCCTATATTTGCCATGTCCCTAAGGACGTACATAGTTAGGAAGCGTTTAGCTTATTCCTTGTCAATGAATCTGGACAATTCTGCTGCACTGAGGAATAATGACTTACCGCTCCCTATGGTCTGCATATATGCACTGATGTGTCAATATACAGCCATGGGCGTGAGTTGTTTTCATTTTCAGTGCACAGGTAGTCCAGAACCTATTGACAGAATTTGATAACAGTCTTGCGCCTCTTTTGTTTATAATCTGTCCGTTTGAGACTGGTGGACAACAAATCACGTTTTTTTAACATGATATTATCAAAAATGGTTGTTCAGGTCATGACTATTCCTATTGCATAAGCTTTGTGTCATTTAATGATGTCAGCCCCCAGGTGTATCTTGTCGCAACAGACAACAAGACACTTAACAAGGGGAAATCCAATTGATTCATTGAAAGCGTTTATCCGCGAGATTCCTGACATTTTGAGATTTTTGCAATAATATGCCAAAGTCTCCATGTAAAGTAATCACGGCTGATACCGATTCCTACGCTTTTCTTTATTAACCAATCAACAAGCCTACGAGAGGATGACCACGGCTTATCAGGAAAATCATGAATTACTTATCTCTATTCTGTGACAACACAGAACTTATCGATGAAACCTCACGTCTAATCAGTGAACATTTGCTTGGCAAAGATACCTTTACAAAGGTAAGACTCCGCTTTGAAGACCTCAAGGACAATTTCAATGCCGTCACATTCGATGAATGGGATAATTCCGGCAAATATTCATTATGGAAATTCTCCTCTGGTCTGACTCCGTATATGGACTATGACGATACTTCAATTGTGCCTATCCCCTTCTCAAACGACACGTTTAAAATGCAAAATACTGTCGCTTCCCTTGATTTTCCCGTATGGTTCAATATGAAGGAGTGTTCTCGTCGTGTCCTGTTTATTTCTCAAGACCCGATTCCAAGAAGCATCAAATGGTATCAGAACTGCGAGGATGCCCTTTGTTCCACAGTTTTCGGGTTGCATAACCCGCTCTGGAGAAACAAGGGAAACGGAGGAAAACGCATGTGGCTGCTCATACAGGCACTTGTTGAAAACGGATGTGGCGTGTATATAACCGATTGTCATAAACTTGCCATTCAATCACGTGACGGGGAAATATTGAACACAACCGAATCACAGGCTGCAGTTTATCGTGAATTACTCAAAGCAGAAATAAATATGATAAAGCCCGGTCTAATTGTAGCCTTTGGAAATATTGCAGGCTCCATGATGGACTTCATAGAGACACAAGAAGTCCCCGTTTTAAGCCTGCCTCACTTTTCAGGACTTTCGCAAGGAAAAATCAAGAAATATTTTAATTGGCCTGAAGAAAAACAATTTCCGATAGAAGACCAGGCGACCTGCTATTCTCAGACAATCATCAAAAACATTCCGCTATGATTTATCTCAACCAAATATACATCGGCAACAATCCAGCAAATGGTAAATCGTCATCGATTATTCTCCACGACACGACGATTGATATCTGTACTCCGGACTATAAAAGGGGAACGCAAACAACAGTCAGCTATTCAAGTGTAAAATCGGTCTGTGCTTCCGGAAATACCCTGATTCTTAATATAATCAGGACAGAAGTCATACTCTCCGGCTTAGATTCCACCGAGTGTAGCGACATTGCCAAAATAATTGAAATCGGCAGACGAGAGCCTGTTGAAAGCTCAAAAGCATTCAGACTATATAAAAAAGAGGCAGAGCGCAGAGAAGCCAAAGAAGAGAAAGCCGCCGAGCGCAGAGAAGCCAGAGAAGCGAAAGCTGCCGAACGTAGAGAAGCCAGGGAAACGAAAGCTGCCGAACGCAGAATAGCAAGGGAAGCGAAAATAGCGGCAATTACCGATAGCATCAACAGATACACGGAAACACGTGCAATCAACCGGGAGACAGAAGCGGAAATCGAACAACAGGAAAAAGACAAGCTTCGTCTCGCCGAAGACCAGATTTCAGAACTGTTAGCTGATTTCAGCGACACCGAGGAACAAATAGCCCTGTTGATGTCGAAATTGAATGTTCTTTTCAACAAATACATCGATCATTCAGAGAGCGATTATCAAAAGCTGTCAGGCAAAGTATTAGAGATATACCGCGAAAACATGTCTATCCTTGAAGAAAAATTCCCCGAAAGCGAGATAACAATCCGCACAAAATCACAACTGGAAAAGTTTGAAAGGAAAAAGAAAGAAAAAGAGAAAAACGATACAATTGGTACGATTTTAGGAATCGCATTTGTTATCGTGTTTATTGCGGTATATTTTATATTAGAGAAATTTGGCATTATCAGCAAATAAGACACATCAACATATGGGTTGTATCACATCACTTTTCTTGATGCTAAGCATCATTATAATTCTTGCCTTTGACATATTTTTCTGGTCGGTATCATGGTCATTAGGCGTTATCGGTATTCTTGCCCTTCTTGGCTTCATAATCGCATACGCTCTTGCTGAAGAGATAGCCCTATCGCCACGCGACTTCTTCTGGAACAGCGAATGGGGTGTATTTTGCAAGAAGATTGGATGGGCATGGAGCGTTGCCTTGATAGTCTATGCCGTGTCATATCTCATAATGTATTTCATAACTAACTGGTAGCATTCCGGCAAAGACTAACTCAGCAAAAAAGTAAAGCCCCGGCTGAGCCGGGGCTTTACTTTTAATATCATCAATGTCAGTTGGAGGGGATTGATTCCGGAGCGGGCTTCAGCCAGCGGTCAAACCAGCGGAAGAACAGGCGCTGCCACATGACAGCATTCTGCGGCTTGAGAATCCAATGGTTTTCATCGGGATAGATTACCATCTCGGCAGGGATGCCACGAAGTTTGGCGGCATTAAACGCCATTTCGCCCTGCGAAGAAAGTATGCGGTAGTCATATTCACCGTGAGAAATCATAATCGGAGTATCCCACTTGTCAACAAAACGATGGGGAGAAAGCGCAAATGTGCGCTGTGCAATCGGGTTGTCCTTGCGCCAGAAAGCACCATAATCGGGAGCATCGGCAGAGTTTGAGGGCGCGTTAACCGCACCGCCACCCATATCCCAGTTGGCAAACCACATCTCCTCAGTCTCAAGATACTGCGCCTCCATATTGAATATACCGGCATGGGCAAGCAGCGCGGCAAATCGCTTATCATGGTTGCCTGCAAGCCAGTAGACAGAGAAGCCGCCATAGCTTGCGCCTGTAGCGCCTATATGCTCCCCGTCAATATACGGATATTGCTTCATGTAATCCACTGCGGCAAGATAGTCTTTCATATTCTGACCACCGTAATCGCCTGAAATCTGCGCGTTCCATTCGGTGCCGAAACCGGGAAGTCCGCGACGGTTAGGGGCGATAATCACGTAGCCGTGGGCACACATGAGGGCGAGATTCCAGCGATAGCTCCAGAACTGGCTGACAGCCTGCTGCGGACCGCCCTGGCAATAAAGCAGCGCCGGGTAAGTCTTGGTGCTGTCGAAATCCTGAGGATATAACGCCCATACGAGCATCTCCTTGCCATCAGTGGTAGGCACCATCACTCGCTTTACGGTAGGCATGGTGAGCTGAGCAAAGATATCGTCGTTGACATGAGAAATCTGTGTAGCCTCGCCATTAGCGGCAAAATAAATCTCATTGGGTCGCAACATGGAGTGTCGCATCACCACCAGCTCCGTGTCGGAAACAGGGGCAAGCCCGTCGTAGTCATACTCACCCTGAGCCACTACAGAGACAGTACCGTCAAGCAGAATAGAAAATACCGGACGCACACCGTCGCGATAAGCGAGGAAATACAATCCGCGGCCCGAAGGCTGCCATGCGATAGCATCAACCGTGTAATCCCAGTTGGCGGTAAGGTCTCTTTTCTCGCCAGAGGCAAGGTCAAGCACAAATATGCGGTTTTTATCGCTTTCATAGCCGTCATGTTCCATCGACAGCCACGCGAGAGCAGAGCCGTCGGGCGAGAATACGGGATTTGTATCATATCCCATCATTCCCTCTGTAAGATTACGTGTCGACTTGTCGGCAAGATTATAGAGATACAGGTCGGAATTAGTAGAAATCGCATACTCCATGCCATCTTTCTTGCGCGATACATATACAAGCGACTTGCTGTCGGGCGACCATGCAAACGACTCGATGCCGCCAAACGGCTTCACCGGCGACTCGAAACGCGGCTCGTCGGCCATAATGTCAACCACATTGGTCACCTTGGTGCCGTCAAAGTCGCCCACAAACGGATGAGGCACTTCAGCCACCCACTCGTCCCAGTGCTTATACATCATATCGTCAATCACCCTGCCTGTAGCATCGGGCAGGTCGGGATATAAATCTTTAGCGTCACGCGAATATTTCAATGTAGACACGAGTACTACATGCTTTTCATCAGGAGAAAACAGGAATCCCTGCACACCTTTTTCCACATCGGTCACTACCTTGCGGTCGGTACCGTCGGCATTCATCACCCACACCTGGTTGACATCACCGTCGGGATAAAGGAAAGCAATCTGCTTGCCACCGTTAATCCACATAGCGTTGCCTTCCGACGAAGCTGTGCGGGTAATACGCTGTACATCGCTACCGTCAACATTCATCACATACAAGTCATTGTTTGACTTGTTTTTTTCCACATTCTCGTAAGAAACGCCATACAGCACTTTCTTGCCATCGGGCGACACCACCGCGCCGCTCACACGCCCAAGAGCCTCAAGGGCGTCGATGTCAAATACTCCGTCGGCACTCTTGAAGTCAGTCTTGTCGATGATATCCTCACCGCCGCCATTGTCGGCGCAAGACGCAGCAGTCACGAGCAGAGCTGACATAAAAACATGTTTAAAATAATGATACATATCTGTAAATAATAATTGAAAAGTTACCGCTTTTTGATGATGCAAATATAGCAATAATTCGCTAATTTTGCATCAAACAACGATTATGGCAGACAACAATCAATCATATACCGCCGGACGCAACAAGCCACGGCACCAATCACTTTACGACACCGGAGGCAGGGTGATGCCACAGGACAAGGATGTGGAAGAAGCTGTGCTTGGAGCTCTCATGCTTGAAAAAGACGCTTACACCACAGTATGTGATATCCTTAAGCCTGAATGTTTCTACGAGCCGTCCCACCAGCGCATATATGAGGCGATACAAAGCCTCGGCGCGTCGCAGAAACCTATCGACATGCTTACAGTCGTGGAGCAGCTGCGACTCAACAACACCCTTGAAGAAGTCGGCGGACCGGTTGTCATCTCCGAGCTGACATCGCGAGTTGCATCGGGTGCACACGTGGAGTTTCACGCCCGCATAGTGGCGCAGAAATATCTGGCACGCGAGCTTATATCGTTTGCTTCGTCAATCGAGGGTAAAGCCTTTGACGAGAGCAACGACGTCGACGACCTGCTGCAGGAGGCAGAGGGCAAGCTCTTTGAAATATCACAGCGCAACGTAAAGAAAGATGTCACCCAGATTGACCCTGTCATAAGCCAGGCTATAGAACAGATTCAGGCAGCCGCCAACCGTACATCGGGATTAAGCGGTCTGGAATCGGGATATCATGAGCTTGATAAACTCACCTCGGGATGGCAGAACTCCGACCTTATAATCATCGCCGCCCGACCTGCGATGGGTAAGACTGCGTTTGTACTATCGATGGCTAAGAATATGGCAGTCAACTATAACACACCGGTCGCCATATTCTCGCTTGAAATGTCCAATCTCCAGCTTGTCAACCGTTTGATAAGCAACGTGTGTGAACTGGAGAGCCAGAAGATTAAGTCGGGACAGCTCACCCCCATGGAGTGGGACCAGCTGATGACACGAGTAAAACACCTGTTCAGCGCCCCGCTGTTTATCGATGATACCCCATCACTGTCGATATTTGAGCTGCGCACCAAGGCGCGACGTCTCGTGCGCGAGCATCAGGTCAAGTTCATAATCATCGACTACCTTCAGCTCATGAACGCCTCGGGCATGAAATTTGGAAGCCGCGAGCAGGAGGTGAGTATGATTTCGCGCTCCTTGAAACAGCTTGCCAAGGAGCTCAACATACCTATCGTGGCACTGTCACAGCTTAACCGCTCGGTAGAGTCGCGACAAGGTGGCGACGGCAAGCGACCACAGCTGAGCGACCTTCGTGAATCAGGTGCAATCGAGCAGGATGCCGACATCGTGTGCTTCATTCACCGCCCCGAGTATTACACCCGCTCGACAGAAGATGCGTCGGGCAACGATATACGCGGACTCGCCGAGTTTATCGTGGCAAAACACCGTTCAGGTTCGGTCGATGACGTAAAAATGCGCTTCAAGGCAAAATTTGCCCGCTTTGAAAACTGGGAAGATGAAGACAGCCCCTTCTCTACCGGCACAGTGGGTTCAAAACTCAATGACATGGAACCCTCTGACCTTGGAGCCGCCTCATCATTCTCGGGAGGCACCGCAGATTTCCTTGCCGCGCCCGACGACACCCCTCCGCCATTCTGACGCTGACATGACCTTGGAACCGGTATCAGCCATGCCGGTCAAATCAATTTTAACATTTTGCAAAACCTTAGTATTTAAGCCATCGGGAGCAAAATACGAGGAGAAAACAGTCATCATATTATTGCTGTTTCGTAAACTTTTACAGTTGCCCATTGTTTAAGGAATAAAACAACATTACTAAACTCAACTATTTCAAAGTTTATGAAAAAAGCATTATTTATGATTGCTCTCATGCTGGGTAGTGTGACTGCTTTCGCACAGAAAATGGACAAAAACGAGGTGAAACAGCTGCAGAACTTCTTGTCACAGCCGGCAGAAAAAGGCGGGACAAACGCAACAGCATTGAAAATCACTGACCTCAAATCGCCTGCCACTTGGGAAGGCGTTACCGTAACCAACGGCAAAGTGACCGCAATCGAATGGAAGGACAAGCACCTTGCCGGCGACCTCGACCTTTCAGGATTCACAGCCCTTACCAAAGTGGATGTGTCACGTAATGCCATCACTTCCCTCTCTGTAGCAGGTGACGCCGCTCTTACCGAGCTTAACGCATCACGCAACAAGCTTACCAATCTTACGCTTAACGACAACAGCTCGCTTGTCGACATTAAGGTTTACCGCAACCGTCTTACCGACCTTGACATCACCGGTACCCCGCTGTTGACCAACCTTAACTGCTCCAACAACCTGCTTGTAGAACTTAGCGTTGCCAACTCTACAACTTTAAAGACCCTTAATTGCCAGGGATGTCATCTGGAAGTATTGAATGTTGACGGCTGTACAGCCCTTAAAAACCTTTATTGCGGCTACAACAAGCTTACCAGCATCAACCTCTTCGGAGTAGAGAATCTTCAGAATCTCAACATCGACGACAATGAAATCAGCAACCTGATTATATCCGGTCTGCCCTCGTTGAGCACATTTATCTGCTCTGACAACCGAATGACTTCACTCGCACTCCGCGAATGCCAGGCTCTTATCGACATTGTATGCTCTTACAATGACCTTACCAGCTTCACAGTAGAAGGTTGCCCCAACCTCCAGTATGTAGACTGCTGCTACAATGACCTTACCAGCCTGACCCTCAGCAATCAGACCTTCCTCCAGCGTCTTATCTGCAACAACAACCAGCTCCAGATGCTTGACGTATCGTTTGACCAGGCTCTTACCTACATCAACTGCCGCTACAACTACATCACTGACTTCCGCACAATCGGTTGCAACAACCTGACAATGGTTGCCTGCCAGTGGAACTACTAAAAAGCCATATCTCCGCTTAAAGCGGACCTACTGACCCTTACAGGGGGCGCGGACAATCTCCACGCCCCTTTTTTTCTTTGCATATTCCACGCTTTTTCCGTAATTTTGCAGACTATGAAACGTATCAGAAACTTCTGCATAATCGCCCATATTGACCACGGCAAGAGCACACTTGCCGACAGGTTGCTTGAGTACACCAACACCATATCGGCAAAGGACATGGAAGCCCAGGTACTTGACGACATGGACCTTGAACGTGAACGAGGCATAACCATCAAGAGCCACGCCATACAGATGGAATACACTCTTGACGGAGAAAAATATATATTGAATCTTATCGACACCCCGGGACACGTCGACTTTTCCTACGAGGTGTCGCGCTCTATAGCCGCCTGTGAAGGCGCCCTCTTGATTGTAGACGCATCGCAGGGCATCCAGGCTCAGACCATATCCAATCTTTATATGGCTATCGACAACGACCTTGAGATTATACCCGTAATCAACAAGGTCGACCTTGACAGCGCCAAGCCCGATGAAGTGGAAGACCAGATTGTAGACCTCCTCGGCTGCAAGCCTGAAGAGATTATCCGCGCTTCGGGAAAGACAGGCATAGGCATACCCGAAATACTCGAAGCCATAATCAGTCGCGTGCCGGCGCCAAAAGGCGACCCCGAGGCACCGTTGCAGGCACTGATATTTGACTCGGTGTTCAATCCGTTCCGCGGTATCATAGCCTATTACAAGATTATCAACGGCACAATCCGCAAAAATGACTTTGTGAAATTTGTGTCGACCGGAAAGGAGTATCATGCCGACGAAATCGGTGTGCTCAAGATGGACATGTCGCCACGACAGGAGCTGTCGGCAGGTAATGTAGGCTACATTATCTCAGGCATCAAGACTTCACGAGAAGTGCGTGTGGGTGACACCATCACTCATGTCAACAACCCCTGTGACAAGGCGATTGAAGGATTCGAGGAGGTGAAACCGATGGTATTTGCCGGCGTATATCCTATCGAGACCGAAGATTTTGAAAATCTTCGCGCCTCGCTTGAAAAGCTCCAGCTCAATGACGCGTCACTTACATTCCAGCCCGAGTCGTCGATGGCTCTCGGATTTGGATTCCGCTGCGGATTTCTCGGATTGCTCCACATGGAGATTATCCAGGAGCGACTCGGCAGAGAGTTTGACATGGATGTAATCACAACCGTGCCCAACGTATCTTACCGCGTATATGACAAAAAAGGAGAGATGACCGAGGTACACAACCCGTCAGGTCTCCCCGACCCTACCCTAATCGACCATATTGAAGAGCCTTATATCAGGGCATCAATCATAACCGCCGCCGACTTTATCGGTCCGATAATGACCCTATGTCTCGGCAAGCGCGGAGAGCTTATAAAGCAGGAATACATCTCGGGAAACCGTATCGAGCTGACTTTTGACATGCCTCTCGGTGAAATCGTGATTGACTTCTACGACAAGCTGAAGTCTATCTCGAAGGGCTACGCGTCGTTTGACTACCATATCCACGACTTCCGCGCCTCTAAGCTTATCAAGCTTGACATCCTGCTCAACGGCGAGAGTGTCGATGCACTCAGCACCCTTACCCATGCCGACAATGCCGTGACATTCGGACGCCGTATGTGTGAGAAGCTGAAAGAGCTTATCCCGCGTCAGCAATTTGACATAGCCATCCAGGCTGCGATAGGTGCAAAAATCATTGCCCGCGAGACCATCAAGGCTGTACGTAAAGACGTGACCGCAAAGTGTTATGGCGGTGACATCTCCCGTAAGCGCAAACTTCTCGAGAAGCAGAAAAAGGGAAAGAAGCGCATGAAGCAGATTGGTTCGGTGGAAGTACCGCAGAAGGCATTCCTTGCCGTGCTCAAGCTCGACTAATCCAACTACCGTAGCAGTAAAGTGCCGCCATGCGAATAGTCATCGCCCCTGACAAATACAAAGGCACGCTCTCCTCGGCAGAAGCCGCCGATGCGCTTCGCGAAGGAGTGCTTCAGGTATGTCCTGATGCAGAGATACATCTCGTCACGATGGCCGATGGCGGAGAAGGCACGGCGGCAATACTTGCGAAAGAGATGGGATTTACCCGTCACACGGCTTTTGTGCATGCACCGTTGCCCGGGCTTCCCATGACAAAAGCCACGTATTATTACAGTGAAGCTGAGCGAGCTGTGCTTTTTGACTCGGCGACAGCTATAGGGCTCAGCATGATACCCGAAGAGAAGCGCGATGTCGTGCAATCATCATCGGCTCCTGTCGGCGAATTGCTCCATATCGCCGGTCAACGCCACGATGTGCAATCGGCATTTATCGGGCTTGGTGGCACAGCGACTTGTGACGGCGGAATGGGAATGGTGTTTTACCTTGCACGAAACAAAGTTCCGCTACCTTCCATCGTAGGGCTCTATGATGCCGGCGTACCGCTTATTGCATCACCTGACCAACCGTCGGCACTGACATTCGCTCCACAGAAAGGCGCGACCATATACGACATGGAACTACTTGAAAAGCGCCTTCGCAAAGCTGCAAGCCTTATGCCGGGCGGCAATCCGGATGCACCCGGTGCAGGCGCGGCAGGCGGTCTCGGATTTGCAATCCTGTCAATCGGAGGAAAACTTTGTCCGGGGGTGGATGTCGTGGCAGGCTCCCGCATAAACCGCCTGAATCCTGACATCATAATAACAGGAGAAGGCCGCATCGACAGCCAGTCGTCAATGGGGAAAGTATTGTCTTACTTCATCGAATATCGCAAGAAACACGGTACTACGGTCATAGCCGTCGGAGGATGTGTAGAGCCTGACAACGGTCTAAAGCCGTACCTTTCAGCAATTATTGCCGCCGACCGATACGAACCGCGTGATGTCAACCCGATTACTCCCGAAGTAGCAGCATGGAGGCTGAAAGAGGCAATAGCCGACCGCCTTCCCGGCATAATAAAGACATCCGGACTACGATAAACAGGTTTAATGTTTTGATTGTTATATTGAAGTAATGACTATTTATTGCTTCAACTATGAGTTCAAGACATGAAGAATCACCGGCATTTCCGTCTAAAGTGTATTACTCGGCAAAACGCGCGCTGAGAAGCCACGCATCGGGCGGCAATGTCCTTATCGGAGCTACAGTGCTCGCCCTCATTGTAGCCAACCTCCCGGGTATCAGCGACCTATACAATGATTTCTGGAATCAGGAAGTAAGATTACAAGTGGGGTCATTCAATATATTCAGCCACGCCGGTCACCCGATGTCAATGTTACAGTTTATCAACGACGCGTTGATGGCTATATTTTTCTTCACTATCGGGCTGGAGATAAAGCGTGAGGTACTCGTAGGCGAACTCAGTTCCTTCAAGCAGGCATTGTTGCCTATAATTGCAGCTATCGGCGGCATGATAGTGCCGGTGTCAATCTATATGCTGCTCAGCGCGGGAACCGATTACGCCGATGGAGCAGCTATCCCTATGGCTACAGATATCGCATTTTCGCTCGGCATACTCGCCATGCTCGGAAGCCGCGTGCCCATATCGCTGAAAATATTTCTTACCACACTCGCTGTGGTCGACGACATAGGAGGCATCATCGTGATTGCCGCGTTCTATTCCTCCCATATCGAGATAATGTTTATAATCTACGCGCTTATACTTCTGGGGGTATTGTTTCTCGGCTCGATATTCCGCATACAGAGCAAGATATTTTATCTGCTCATAGGTACAGGCGTGTGGTATCTGTTTCTGAATTCAGGCATACACCCCACCATAGCCGGAGTACTCGTTGCATTCTGCATCCCCGCCACTCCCGTGTTTGAGCCAAAGAAATATGTGCAGATGATACGTAAAGCCATCTCCCATTTCAACGCCGAAGATGACGAACTGCTTAACCGTAGGTCAATACTTAACAAAGACCAGATGGACTGGCTCAAACAGGTGGAATCAGCATCGGATAAGGTGATTTCTCCGCTTCAAGACCTTGAGGACTCCCTACATCCGGTAGTAAATTACCTGATTATACCTATATTTGCCTTCGCCAATGCGGGCATAAGCCTCTGGCACATGCAGCCGTCGGCGATATGGAGCGGGATAGGGCTTGCAATCATATGCGGTCTTGTGCTCGGCAAGTTCCTCGGAATATTTATTTTTACATGGGGAGCCGTCAAACTACACCTTGCCCCTATTCCCGATCATACCAATTGGAAAATGATAGCCTCCATAGCAATGCTTGGAGGCATAGGATTCACGGTGTCATTGTTCATCGCCAACCTGTCATTCGGCAGCATGGGCGCTCATGGGCTTGAACTGCTCAACAACGCCAAGCTCGGCATCGTTGTCGGCTCGCTCCTCTCAGGAGTCCTCGGATTCCTGCTGCTCCACCACTATCTGCCAAAGACGGCTTGCGATGAACCTGACGAGTGCTGATTTACTTGAAGAGCTGCGGCACAAACTCGGTAAGATAGATGCGCCAGTTTTTCCAGATATGTCCTTCGGGTGACTCATAGTAAGTATAAGGATATCCGTTTGAGTCAAGCACCTCACGAAGTTTCTTGTTCTCATCATAAAGGAAATCCTTGTCGCCGATAGCTACCCAGAAAAGTCGCGGCTGCTTGGCAAACTGAGTGGCAAGCTTGCCGGAGAAATCGGCATAAACCTCTGAAGCGGCATTGTCGGCAGGCAATATTTTCGCAGAAAATAGCCCCACATAGCCAAACATGTCGGGATACTCGTTGGAGATATGCAATGAGTGGAAACCGCCCATTGACAATCCGGCAATCGCACGCGAATTTTTTTCAGGGACAGTGCGATAGTTGGCATCGATGAAGTTCACCACTTCAGGGAATGTAGCTTCAAATGTGCCGTCCATAGTGCGCGGGCGTTGAGCCACAGGTTGCAGAAGTCCGTCGGAGGTTTCACCCGGTGCCGCCTCCTGAGAGATATTGCCGTTGGTCATAACGACAATCATCGGCTCAGCCTTCCCTTGCGCAATAAGGTTGTCAAGAATCTGAGATGCACGTCCAAGCTCGCTCCATGCATTTTCATCACCGCCCATGCCATGCAGAAGATAGAACACCGGATAGCGCTTGTCGCCCTTCTCATAACCGGCGGGGGTATAGACCGTCATTCGTCGGTCCATGTCGAGCGAATCATTATGATACCATACCTTTGAGACTGTGCCGTGGGGCACTTTGTTGACACGATAGAGGTCGGCACGCTCGCCTCCGATTATAAATATATTGGATAGCGATGAGATGTCACGCAGCAGATACACATTGGATGGGTCGTTGATTTTCATTGAGTCGACCAAGAAAGTGTAGCTGTAGAGTTCCGGTGCAAGCGGAGATGTTGTTGTGTATTCCCATACGCCGTTGGCATTACGCGTCAGGTCGGCATAGCCGGGAGCATCAAACGCCCCGAACGGAGTATCAATTTTCCGGGTAGGCAGGAAGTCACCTGTCACTTTCACATCAGCCGCCTTAGGGGCATTAATGCGAAAAGTCACTGTATTGTCGCTGTTAATCTCGGGCGACACAGCAGGAGCGGAGTCCCAGAGTGCCTGCTGAGATGAAGCAGTCACCGCCACAATCGATGCGGCAATTGTCATGATTGTCTTTTTCATTGTCATTATATTTAAATTTCTATTCTTTGTAACCACAATCGCGGAAAAGTTCTTTGTCTTCAGCGACACTGTTGCCTACTGTTGTAAGCAGGTCACCCATAAGAGCGCCGTTCATGCCGCCAAGAAACATACGCTCCATCGTCGTTTTAGACAGTCGCATCCTGCCACCGGCAAAACGTAACGTCATTTTCGGAGCGATAAGGCGGAAAAGTGCCACTGTGCGCACAATCTCCTCCTCTTCGATAAGAGGCACATCCTGAAGAGCAGTGCCCTTGATAGGATTAAGTATATTTACAGGCATCGACACAGCCCCCGAATCGCGAGCCTCCACTGCAAGCATAAGGCGCTGACGTAATGTCTCGCCCATACCGATTATGCCGCCACAACACACTTCCATGCCCACTTCCCTCGCAAGCGCAATTGTCTTCAGCTTGTCGGCATGAGTGTGAGTGGTACACAGGGTCGGGAAATAGTCGGAAGAAGTCTCCAGATTACAATGATAACGCTTCACCCCAGCATCGTAAAGCGCCTGCAACTCCGCCCGGTTGAGAAGTCCCATCGAGGCACACATGTACAATCCCGTAGACTCTCCTACCTTGCGATATACTTCACAAAACTTGTCAATATCGCCCGGTGCCACTTTTCGTCCGCTCGTGACAAGCGAATATCGCTTTATGCCTGCTTCGCAGTTAAGACGGGCGGCACGCAAAGCCTCCTCCTCCCCCACAAAGTCATATTCATCAATACCGGTATGATGACAGCGCGACTGCGCGCACCATTTGCAATCCTCGGTACATCTGCCGGAACGCGCATTTACAATCGAACATGTATCTATGACATCGCCACACCACTTGCGACGCACCTCATCGGCAGCATCGGCAAGTTCATCGGCGCTATAACGTTCATTTAACTCAAGAGCCTCCTCTATTGTTGCCGGAATTCCGGCGAGCGCACGCTCTTTTACATTTCCAAGCATAATTTCTCAATAATGATTTTAACTATGCGAAGATAATCAATTCCGACTAAAAACAAAAAAACGTGCGACTAAAAACAAAAAAACGTGGTGTTTAATTCAAGATTAAACACCACGTCAAAATCGTATATATACCGTTTTGCGGCTACATGATAATCTTCACGCCTGCCGCCACATAGATACCGGGGGCAAGAGTAAGGCGGTTGCGTCCTGCCTCAAGTTCAACCGACATCACCTTACGTCCATTCAGGTCGTATAGGTCAAGCACACCGGCATTATCGGCGACAATGACAAGCGACTCGCCGTCACGCGACAGCTTCAAGCCACCTGCAACCACCGTAAGGTCATCAAGCCCTACAGTCAGTTCATGGTCTATTTTCAGCATGTCGGGCACCATGTCATCATTGGCGCTGACATATACCGCAAATGGTGCCACATCATCATTTTCATTGCCGTCTGTGACACGACGGAAAGCCTCGCCTTCCTCATCAAGGATATAGTCGCCATCTACCACAGGCTTTTTCTCATAGGTGGCGTGCAAGGTGAAATATTTGCCTTCATTCACCAAGCCTCCTGCTGCAGGAGTAAACGGCACGTCGTAGACCTCGGCAGAGGGATTTCCGACCGCACTGAATAGTACTTCAGAGCTTCCCTCACTATCTCGATTAAGTCTCACCATGTAGGGCGCATTGGCATTGATTACCGTCTGCTGTGACAGCTCCTCGGCATCACTGTCGGCAAAAGAGTATACGCTTACGCTGTTTTCACCCTCCTCGGCAAGAGTCTGAGCCACACCGTCCACTGAAATTTCCGACGGAGCAAACGGCAATACTATGCCGGTCCAATTACCTTCTTCGCCGCTTCCTATCGCAGCCTTGCAACTGATAGTCTTATCGCCAAGGCGGAAACTTCCGGGGGTATAGAATGTATTGCCGGCGGTAAGAATGATGTCGGTCATGGCTACTCGGCTACCATTACCGCTGTGAATCACGTTGCCTGCATCGGCAAGCGACTCGGCAAGCGACATGTCGGCTACAAATATCAAGCAGTTAGGATTCACGCCCTTGAACGAGGCGGCATTAATGCCGTTGTCGGCAATTGCGCGTGACTTTGCCCGGGCACCCTGCGGAGCTGCCGAAGCACTGTTAATAGTGATTACAGTAAGATTGTCACAACCGTCAAACGCACCCTCACCAATCGAAGTGACAGAAGCGAGATTTACACTTTCAAGCTGTGAACAGCCATTGAACGCGTTTTTGCCAATAGAGGTCACACAATCAGGTATATTGACATTATTAAGCCCTGTCATTCCGGCAAAAGCATCGTCAGGGATAGATTCGTTGGTCATTCCCGACATGTCGATTGACTCAAGTGAGGTGAAATTTTCACGCAGCGTCTCGAAGTCGCCGTCGGTCATCTCGCCCGACAAGCCGATTGATACTATGTCGTCAACATCGGCGGTGTCTACCGACCCAAGCTCACCGGCACTGATTACGGTACCGTCAACAGGCACCATGGTCACCTCAACACGTGTGTCACCCTGAAGACCGGTCACGGTGTACACTCCGTTTTCATCGGGAGTAAGCAGTTCCTCGGTTGTCTTATATTCGGGATGAAGACCTGTCTTTGTCATCACTGTTGTCACAGCCTTCACCTTTAGGGTCATGCCTGTCGATTGCGATGCCACGGTGAAACTGTAGTTGCCGCCTTCCTTATATAGAGTCGGAGACTCTGTGGAGTTAGACACAAACAGATTCATCTGGACATTTTCCCATACATTCTCAGCAGCAAGATTGACAAATGCCATGTCACAGCTTTCAGGCGCGGCAAAGGTAATGCCATAGTAGAATACAACGTCTATCACATGGTTTTGCGGTGCCTTCAACGATGTCTCCGGATTTTTGTACCAAGGGTCAAATGTGACGCCATGCTGTCCATATTTCAGATAAGAAGAACTATAGGTGACATCCTTCTTATTGTCATAAAGCTTGAATGCCACTCCGGGCCTCATCACGTCACACTCCTTGCTCGCCATCGAACAGTTGGGCAAACCAAGCGTCACCTGTTTCTCTCCGTCGGGATAAGGAATCTTGGTCAATACAAAATAATCGGGATTAAAGTTAAACGTGCGCGCAGGGTCAATCTGTATATTAAGATAGGTAATCGACGTCTCGATTGCAAATTCTTTCCAATAATCGGCATTGCGATAAGCCTCCTCGGCACCTCTGGGCACCTCAAGCGTGATATCGGCGACATTGCCGGGGAACGGATTCATGCCAAGCTGAGCCGGGGTAGCACCCTCTACGATTACTTTCTTGAATCCTACACATGATGTAAATGCACCCGCGCCTATATATGACACAGACGCCGGAATCGTAATCTCGCCCAATTTTGAACATCTTGAGAAGGCATTAGTCTCGATGCGTGTAAGTGTAGAAGGAAGTATTATTGACTGCAAAGCAGTAGCAACCGCAGGTGTCGGAGAAGCAAAGGCATTTGAGGGGATAGAGTTTGCCTTATTACCTTGATCCTTTATCTCCACATCGGCAAGGTCAAGAGCCACAATGGTGCCGGCATGATTACGAATAGCGTCAAAATCAGCCGAAGTCATCACGCCCACAACTTTCAGGCGCGCGGGACACTGCTCTATCTTGCCGGCAAGCTCCCCTTCACGCACATTGACTACAGTATATGTACCGGAGCCGGCGGGATTAACCTGAATGGCTATATCGAGGTCTTCTGTTACAGCAGGAATCGATAAGTTTGCCACAGCCTGGTCTACAACCTTGTTTTCACCATTTACTGAAATAGTGATGACATCATTGACCGAAACAGGCGTAACCCTTACAGAAAGAGGCATACCTCTCACCACCTGCGACACAGCACCTTGTATCGAAGCACCCTGCACTGATGAAGGCATGGTCACTGTATGGTACACAACCTTGTTACCAATTGCAGGAATGGTATCGGCGACAGTGGCGTCAGCAGCTTTCACAAGTCGCCATGACTTCTTGTTGAAAGAGGTAACGACCATGATGTTGTTGCCCTCGCGCACCGATGCTTCTTTTACCATACAGGTAAAATTGCATGGCAGGTTGCCATAGTTGGAATAGCTGTTGGTCACAACCGGCGATATAATCTCCTTGATATTGCCTTGCGCGTCGGTCAATGCGGCGGCATAAAACATCGAGGCATATTCTGACGGAATAGCAAGAGCGTTGGCACGTATGGTAAATGCCTTTCCCGGCGCTACATTTATAACATCGGTCACAAGTCCTACTCCACCTGCCGCACCGGTGATTTTCCAGTCGGAGGCACCAAGCGGAGTCATGGGCTGGCGTGCGACTACATAAATAACTGTATTCTTCCTGATTGAAGCCGCATACACTCCGCTCTCATCGGGATATAGGCGCACATTATTAGCATACACCTCAATCGTTGCATCGCCAAACGAGTCATCGGTAGCCATCATAAACTTATACTCAGAGTTTACCGGCACCTCGCTTCCTTCTGTAACAGGCGAGAACATCACACCCTCACTATCCTGGAAACTTACAGTACATGAAGTGACAGCCTCGGGATTTTCCTCAACGATTTCCTTGAACTCGCCCCAGTTTTCAGCATTTTTATAAGCGCTTGCCGCTCCTACAGGGACAACAAGACGCGCCTTGGGACTTCCGGCAAACACACACCAGTTAATCCAAGCAGGACGCGAGCGACGCACCACCACCTCACGGAGTTCCGAGCAATTCAGGAATATATTGTACTCATAAGTCGATACCGAAGCGGGAATTTCAATCTCACGCAAGCCGGCACAGTTAAAACAGCCGCTCTTCAGTGTGGCAAGATTTGAGGGAAGAATTATAGTGTGGAGACTGCCACATCCCTCAAAAGCCTTAGCCGGAATGGCATTGGCGGGATTTGCACCATTTGCCACAATTTCCACGCCAGAAATATCAAGGCGTTGCAGACGCATGCGGTCACGCATAAATGTAAAGTCGTTGACATCTATCGAACCGAAAAGCGTAAGGTCGGTAATAGTACCCGCATCGGCTTCGCTGACAAGCGATGACAACGAGCCGGCTTCCACCCACAGGTTGCGCTTGCTTACAACGTCCGATGCATTCTGGACTATTATAGTGATATCCTGGTCTTTATTAACATTTTTAAGACGATAGGAATTTCCGGCATAGGGAGTGAGTATAAAGCCGTTAGCCTTGACTGTCACAACATCGTCGGCCGACAATAGATTGACAGCAAACTCATAGTCACGGCCTTTGATTACACGGGCATCTCCTGCCGTGATTTCAGCACCCTCTACCGAGGTCGGGAAATTTATTGCAAAATAAGGTATTTCATTATTTTTAGCGGGAATCTCTCCTATCACATTCAATTCCGATGCTATAGGAAGATACTTGCCGGCGGCATCAACAGTCGCAAGGCGCACCACATCTCCGGCTACAACCGTAGCGCCGGCGGGAACAGTACATGAGATATCCACATATCCGACACTCTGCAACGATGTAAGTGAAAGATTGCGCTGAGTGCTCAATTCATATTTAAACACTCCTTCTGAATCATAAAGCGCCACAACAAGCTTCCCTGAAAAATCGAAGTGAGACACATTTTTCAACGCTCCGGCTCGCACGCTAAACTTTTCACCCGGCAAAATATTCTCCACATCCATGGTCATTCCTATCTGGTTGCCATCGTTGGTAAGATGTACCGACGACCATTCGGTAGTAGCCTGAGCCGGCTTGATATTATAGATTATCGTGTTGAGACTGTTGAAATTATAATCACGGCTTGCCTGCGGCGAGAGATTGTCTGACGCGAAATATCCGTCGGCAATACCTCCCCAACCCCAGTTTATATGAAAATATGCCGAATTGCCGTCGGTTTCATATCCGTCACACACAAAAGCGTGACCCACAGATACATCCTGTCCGCAATAAAGCACCGGGCGGTTTTCATCAATTTCAGTCATGATAAGACGGTCCCACTCCTGACGGTCCATCTCTGAGCCTTTCTTATAAGACACTCCGGCATCGTAACCGAAATAGTCAATCAACGCAGCAGGTACACGCACCTCAAACGCACTCGACCCCGCCATTCCGAAATCAGTCATAATCGACTGTGCGGCATGTGCCATAAGGGTTGCAACAGCCTCACCCTCATCACCGGAATAACCGTAGCGATAATTGTCAAGACGCATGTTGTCCCAGTCATATCTTACATTGAAGTCGACGTCGCCAAGCGATCCACGTCCCTGTTCAGGATGATTGTGATATTTCATAATAATCGCCATTGCCGTACCTACACAGCCTGTAGCGCGACGACCCGGGATAAGATTATTAAACGGAGCTTCCTGACTCCACTTTGCCGTAGACAACTCTTTGTTGTGCAACACCTTTCCGGGAACCTTGCGCATTGCCGCGCCTCCGGCGGAATAAGTGTCGGCAGCGGCCGACTCCAATACGGCAGATACATTACCGGGCAGATTGTCGGCAACATACACCCCGTCATAAGAATATCCGATGACCGGTGATTTTCTCTCATCAGCCGACACCACGATAAATCCCTGACCGTCAGTAGAGCCAAACACATAATAGAGCGACTCGCCACGGCTATTGGTCTTCGTGTGAAGAAGGGTCAGCGCCGACTCATCGGCAAGACGCGAGTAATCACGGTTACTAAAGAAATTAACTGCAATTGTTTGTGCCTCATGCACCGACAATCGCGAAGCCTCTGCGTGCTGAAACTGTAAAATCGCACACAACGAAACAATAAGCAATCTTAGATAATGCGTAGACATATTATTTTAATTAACAACTATTTTTTTCGCACATACAATACAAAGTACCATTCACTATAAAACTACGTAGCACTTTTTAGGCGGCAAAGGTAAGTAAAAACCATGATTTTACTTAACTTTGACCCCGATTTTTAGAAAATTTATTTTTGTGAGTGTCAATGAAAGTCTTACCTCAATCACTATTTCAGAAAATAATATGGGGCTTTGTCATAGCAACCCTACTTGTAATCGCTTGTGTGGCAATGCGCGCCTGCTACAAATACCGACAGCTTGAAGCCGGCTCATGCCGCATCAAAGCCGTCATCGAAAAGGTAGAACGAAGACATCATGAAGAGCATATGCAGAAAGTGGGCAAACACCGTTATCGCAAGATGCCCGCCTATACAGAATCAATAATATATTATACCTGGACAGTCGACGGCACGGAATATCATGACGATGTAAGCACACGCCACCCGATGCTGCGGCGCATAGGCCAAGGCGACTCCATACCTATGGATTACGCGCTTTCCAATCCCGGAATCAGTCGCGCCTACCCCGACAGCATAAGAGTGCGCCGCCGACGTGCTTTCGCCTATTAGGGACGGTCGCGCAGAGGATAACGGCTCGGACGGAAAAGCAGCCTCAACGATGTCGGATAAGAGAAATATGCCCATACCCAGTTGGTCAGCACGACCATCTTGTTTCGCATGCCGAGCAGAGAAATCAGGTGGATAAACATCCACACAAACCAGGCGACAAATCCGGTCAGACGCACATGCTTCAAATCGGCGACAGCACGGTTACGCCCGATAGTAGCCATCGACCCCTTGTCGTTATACACAAAAGGAGTCTTCATAGCTCCCGAATTGAGATTTTTTGCAAGATTGCGCGCCTGCTGTATAGCCACCTGGGCAAGCTGCGGGCAACCTCGCGGATATCGGTCGTCGCAATATATAGCGATATCACCGAGGGCGAAAATATCGTCGTGACCGTTGACCCGGTTGAAGGCATCAACCATTATGCGGTTGCCGGGACCGCGCTCGATTGTGCCATTTTCCACGGAGATAGTTTCGCCTGTAACCCCGGCAGTCCAGATTACCATTCCTGAATATTGGGTTGTGCCGTCAGCAAATGTAATCACGTTATCATCATATGACTTCATTGTCTGCTTCAGCACTATATTGACCGATAACTCCTTAAGATACTTGAGCGCAAACTCCGAGGCTGTCTCGCTCATAGCATGGAGCAGCCTGTCAGAGCCCTCGACAAGAGTTATCACAAGTTGCTCCGGAGGTATCGACTTGTATTCGCGCTTGAGTATATACCTCTTCATCTCCCCAAGTGCCCCCGCAACCTCGACGCCTGTGGGACCGCCTCCTATCACCGTGAAGCTTAAAAGCCTCTTTCTCGCCTCGTCATCACGACATATGCTTGCGCGTTCAAGATGGTCAAGTATCTCGTTGCGGCAGCGTATCGCCTCGCCGGTGCTTTTGATTGTGAACACGCGCTTATAGATGTCGGGCATATTGAAAAAGTTATTGGTTGTACCGGTAGCTATAACAAGGCGGTCGTAATGCAGCGTCTCATACTGCGTCACCACTTTCTTCCCGGCAATATCGATAGCCTTTACATCCCCCATGTGATAAGTGCCACCTGGTGTCATCTTACGCATCTCGCGCCTGAACGGAAACGATATGCTCGCCGGCTCAAGTCCCGATGCCGCCACCTGATAAAATAGCGGAGGGAAACTATGGAAATTGTTACGGTCGACAAGAGTCACATCGTAACGTCGCCTGTCGAGCCGCTTTACAAAATTGATACCGGCAAATCCTCCGCCTATCACCACTACTTTTTCTTTAGCGTCCATCGTATATGTTATTTTTTTCAAAATTTCCCGATAATAAATTTTATTGACGTAACTTTACATCAATATTATATGACAATCAGTCACGCGTTATGAAACATCTGAAATATATACTATTTTTCATCATATTATGTTCACTCACGGCGACCCGTTCTCAAGCACAGGTCAACACTGACCAGGTGCTGCGCATAGGGCAAAATTCGCTATATCTCGAAGATTATGTGCTGTCAATCCAGTATTTCAACCAGGTGATAGCCGCAAAACCGTATCTCGCTCAACCCTACTTTTTCAGGGCTATCGCAAAGCTCAGCCTCGACGACTACCGCGGTGCCGAGGAAGATGCCTCGATGGCAATACAGAAAAACCCGTTTATCACCAACGCCTATGAAGTGAGAGGTATCGCCCGCCAGAATCTCGGACGACACCGCGAGGCGATTGAAGATTACGACAGAGCGCTTGAACAGCTGCCCGAAAACCGCGGAATACTGTTCAACAAAGCCCTCGCCGAAGAGGAAATCGAAGATTACGAGGCTGCCGAAAAGTCATTTTCCACACTTCTAAAAGCATATCCGCGCTTTGACAACGGATATATCGGAAGAGCCAAACTGCGCCTCGCCACCGGCGACACCATCGCGGCGCTTGATGACATAAACCGCGCGCTTGAACTTAACAAGAACGCAACAAACGCTTATGTGATGCGTGCCGACATCGCCATTTCATCGTCAAAAGACTTCGCCAAGGCATTCGCCGACATGGATGAAGCAATAAAGCTGCAACCGCAGTTTGCCGGATTTTTCATCAACAGGGCGTTTCTACGTTACAATCTTGACGACTATTTTGGCGCAATGGCCGACTACGATTACGCGATACAGCTTGAACCGCTCAACGCCACAGCCCTGTTTAACCGCGGATTGCTGCGCGCCGAGGTGCACGACAACAACAAGGCTATCGATGACTTTTCAAAGGTGATAGGGCTTGACCCCGACAACTACCACGCGCTTTACAACCGTGCGCTGCTCTATAAGGACATAGCCGACTACAAGAGTTCTGTAGCCGACCTCGACAAGGTAATCGAGGCGTTTCCCGACTTTTCCGGAGCCTACTTCGTGAGGTCGGAAAGCTTGCGTCTGATGGGTGAGACGGCAAAGGCCGAACGCGACTACCGCAAGTCGCTGGCACTATCACGTCAGCCGGTCGAAAACACCGGCGACGAGGGTGCTCCCGGCAACGACGTGCCGGAAACCCAGGAGGATGTCGCCAACCGCTTTACTTCACTGGTGACCATTGCCAACAATGCCCAGGTGAAAGAGGAGTACAACACCGCCGGCATAAAGGGACGCGTCCAGGACAAGAATGTGATAATCGAAATAGAGCCATATTTCACCCCCTCATATTATGTCACCACGACTGAGATAAAAGAAGTGCCATACTATATAAAGGAGATTGACGACATAAACGCTACCCGCATGCTTCGTTTTGTAGTCATGGTCACCAACCATGAGCCTCAGCTCAACGACGAGGAAGCCATAGCCCGTCATTTCAAATCGATTGAGTATTATAATTCCTACATCTCAACCCATACACCGCGCGCAATCGACTATTTCGGAAGGGCGATGGACTACTATACACTGAGAAATTACCAGGCAGCAATCGCCGACCTGAACAAAGCCGTGGAACTGGCGCCCGATTTCACCCTCGCCTACTTCCTGCGCGCCAATGCTCGGCTTAAAAATGCCGATGTCACATCTATCGGCGACAATAACAACCATGACGACTCGCGCCTGCGCATGCAGACCGCCAAAATGGTCAACACCGAGGTGATGAACGACGTCGACAAGACCATCGAGCTATCGCCGCGCATGCCGTTTGCCCATTACAACAAGGGAAATCTGCTTGTGGCAAACGGCGATTTCACATCGGCAATCAGCGCCTACACAAAAGCAATCGAGCTGAAGCCCGAATTTGGAGAGGCGTACTATAACCGCGGATACCTTTACCTCAAACTCGGCAACCGCGAGGCAGGTATAGCCGACCTTAGCAAAGCCGGAGAACTTGGCATTGTCCCGAGTTATAATCTTCTCAAACGAATGACACGATAATACGGAATTTATTACTATATTTGCATTACTAACTAATCAACTAATAACCAAATCTACTAACTCATGACACCTGAAGACGCAAAAACACTTGAACAAAGGGGTATCACTCCTGAAATCTTCAATGCACAAATAAATCGATTCGAGACAGGATTCCCTTACCTGCGCATACTTGACTCCGCACGCATAGGCGCCGGAATCACCAGCCTTGACGAAAAAGGCAGAGAAGAAGCAGTAGCCCGCTGGGACAAGTTTCTTGCCGATGGCGGCGAAGTATATAAATTTGTGCCTGCATCGGGAGCCGCATCGCGCATGTTCAAGGCTCTTTTCGAGTTTCTTGACGGCGAAGCCAACGAGCCTGCCGAGGGAAGTGCCGTCGCCAAATTCATTGCCGACCTTAACCGCTTTGCTTTCTATCCCGAACTTGACAAAGTGGCTAAAAAGCTGTATGACACCGACCTCGACACCCTCAAAGCTGACCGCCGCTACAAAGATATCGTAGCCGCTCTTCTTGGAAAAGAGGGACTTAACTACGGCAACCTACCCAAGGGTCTTCTCGAATTTCACGCATATCCGGAAGGCGCACGCACCCCGCTTGAAGAGCACCTCGTTGAAGGAGCGCAGACAGCAGCCAACAGCAAGGGTATCGTAAACCTGCATTTCACCGTGTCACCTGAACACCGCGCTCTCTTCGAGAAAAAAATCGCCGACTCCGTACCGGCAATAGAGAAGCGTTTCAACGTGAAATATAATATCAGCCTGTCGGAGCAGAAAAAATCCACCGACACAGTGGCTGTAAACCCCGATAACACCCCCTTCCGCGAAAACGGCAACCTGCTATTCCGTCCCGGCGGTCACGGCGCGCTTATCGAAAACCTCAACGACATCGATTCAGCTGTAATCTTCATAAAGAATATCGACAACGTGGTACCCGATTCAAAGCGTGACACCACCATCGACTACAAGAAGGTTATAGCCGGTTACCTCATGGAAGTACAGGACAAGGTAAAAGCTTATCTCGAAATGATTAATGCCGGCAAGTACACCATCGACGATGTAAGAGAGATGATAGCATTCATGCACGACACTCTCAACATACGCGACGAAAAGATGAAGTCGCTTGAAGATGCCGACCTCGTGCTATATATCAAAGATAAGCTCAACCGTCCGATAAGAGTATGCGGCATGGTACGCAACGAAGGCGAGCCCGGCGGAGGTCCCTACATCACCTATAATCCCGACGGTTCCACTTCCCCGCAGATTCTGGAGAGCACCCAGATTGACCCCGACAACGCATCTTACAAGGAGATGGTAGGCAAAGCTACCCACTTCAACCCGGTTGACCTCGTATGCTACGTGAAAGACATCAACGGAAAGAAGTTTGACCTCCCCGCCTACGTTGACCCCGACACCGGTTTCATCTCGTCAAAGTCGAAAAACGGAAAAGAGCTCCGCGCCCTTGAGCTGCCCGGTCTTTGGAACGGAGCAATGAGCGACTGGAACACCGTATTTGTAGAAGTGCCCATCGCCACTTTCAATCCCGTAAAGACCGTCAACGACCTTCTCCGCGACGCTCATCAGGGATAAGCGCCATAGCCACGAAACATAATCAATCGCGCACTTGTTATACCAGTGTATGAAAAAGAAAGACGCTGTTTTAAAACTTTGGCGCGAATGTTTCAACGATTCCGACCAATATGTCGATATGTTTTTCTCAAAAGTGTATCGCGATGACGACGCGCTGCTGCTTGAGCAAGACCATCGACCGATAAGTTCAATGTTATTACAGCGTTACGCCATGAATTTTCATGGCGTAACGACTTCTGTAAGCTACATCTGCGGTGCGGCAACAACCGGCAAGTCGCGCGACCAGGGATGCATGTCGACACTTATGAGGGAAGCGCTACGCTGCTCCTATGACCGTGGCGACACTTTCTGCACCCTTATCCCCGCCAATGAATGGCTCTATCACTATTACGGGCATTTCAGCTTCTCTCCGGTGTTTTATGTCGACATTGAACGTTACACTTCGGCCCATACATTCCGGCACGACGGAAATTACACTCTCTATGAGTCGCTCGACTCCCCGGAAGCCTATAGTTTTTTCAGGGAGATGATGGAACGCCGTCAATGTACCGTGCAACACACCGAAGAGCAGTATCACCAGATTTTGATGGACAACTCCGCCGATGCGGGAACTGTCGCCGCTATTTCCGACGGCGATGGGAGACCCGTGGCAATGGCTTTTGCCGTTCCTGTCGACGACGAGGCTGTGGTCAAGGATGTCCTTGCCATCGACGAGGATACACGCAATGCGGTGCTTGAAGAGCTTCACCGGGAATTTGCCGGCATGCCCATGACAGTCTACGGTTATTATAAACCCGATGACGACGAGTTGCAACCACGTGGCATGTGCCGTATCATAAACGTGGAACAATGCCTGTCAATAATAGCCGGCGCCTATCCAAAGCTGAAGCTTGCCATGCGTCTTACCGACCCGATTATCGCAGAAAACAACGGTGTATTTGTCATGTCGGGAGGTGAATGCCTCAAGACCGACACTTACAAGGGTAAACTTGACTACGACATCGACATAGAGGTGCTCACTTCCATCATCTTTGGCAACGATGTCACCCGCAAGTTGCTCGATTTCCCCGCAGTAAGACCGTTTATAAGTCTGATGCTCGACTAACAAAGCAAAACTAACAAGAGAATATGAAAAAGTTAATTCTATGTGCGGCAGCAGTCGCAATCAGTGCAATGTCATTCGCCATGTCGGCGCAAGAGGCAGAAAAAGTAAAAGAGATAAACGAGACCCGCTTTATCGAAGATGTATTCAACTATCGCAATGACTCTACCGACATGACTCTTGCGCGCCCCGTCGTAGTCGATTTCTGGGCTCCCTGGTGTGCGCCCTGCCTGCGTCTTGCTCCGGTAATCGAAGAGCTTGCGCAGAAATATGGCGACAAAGTGGATTTCTACAAAATGAATATTGACGAAAACCAGCAGGTGGCACAAGACCTGCGCATATCCTCCATCCCCCTCGTGGTATTTTTCCCCGCAGGAAGCCATCCGTTTAAAGGAGCCGTAGGTGTACAGTCTGCCGAGGTGTACGAAAACGCGATAAAGGAGATGATTGCCCAGCAGGAAGCTGACGCCTCCGCGCAATAACCTCAGTGACCGGCATTACAAAGACGCCGGTGCAACAGATTAACAAACTGGTAATTTTTCAATCCCCATTTGGGATAAATCAGCAGTTCTTCAGGCGACTGACTTGTAAAGCGCTCGATTGCAATAGAGGGATTTATGCGCTGCACAATCATAGCACACAAATCGATATATTCCTCAACCGACATCCGCGGCACATCGTATAAGCCCATCTCGATATCACGGGCAAGGCGTGTGCCGCGTATTATTTGCAATTGATGAAACTTCACTGTGTCAATCGGGAGCGCGGATAGAGCGTCGACCGAACTCAGCATCATCTCCAGCGATTCGCCCGGCAATCCCATGATCATGTGCAGCCCGACATGAATGCCACGCGCCGCCGTGTGGTTGACGGCTTCGACAGTCTGTCCCCATGTGTGACAACGGTTGATAAGCTCAAGTGTCGAGTCATGACTGCTCTCGGCGCCATATTCCACAAGCACGAAACATCGGGCGGCAAGCGATTCAAGGTAATCAAGAAGTTCATCGGGCATACAGTCGGGGCGTGTCCCTATGATAAGCCCCACCACGCCGTCAACGGCAAGCGCCTCCTCATAAAGCGACTTCAACCGCTCTATATCGCCGTGGGTACTCGTATAAGCCTGAAAATATGCAAGGTAGCGCATCAAGGGATATTTACGCGCAAAAAAGCGTTTCCCCTCCTCAAGCTGCTCCGTGACGGTGAGCGACGGAGCGCAATATGACGGATTGAATGTCTGGTTGTTACAATAAGTACATCCTCCGGTGCCGAGAGTCCCGTCGCGGTTCGGACAGCTAAATCCGGCATTGATTGATATCTTCTGTATCTTCCCCGCAAAGTGAGTGGCGAGGAAATCACTGAAATCACGATACGGCTTTGCCATCGTCAGTTACATGTGTACAGTCTTGTTCATGAGCCACGCGTCAAGGATTACCATCGCCGCCATCGACTCAACCACAGGCACGGCGCGGGGAAGCACACAGGGGTCATGACGTCCGCGCGCTTTCAGCACTGTGTCACATCCCGAGTCGTCAATCGTGGCAACTTCTTTCAATAATGTCGCCACAGGCTTGAAAGCGACCTTGAAATATATATCCTCGCCATTGGAGATACCACCCTGGATTCCCCCAGAATGGTTGGTAAGCGTGTGTACCTTGCCTCCATCAGCCGAGAAGAGGTCAATCATCTCGCTTCCGCGCCGGCATGAGCCTTCAAAACCCATGCCATACTCAAACCCTTTGGCTGCGTTTATCGACAGCATAGCGGCGCCAAGGCGCGCATGAAGCTTGCCGAAAGCGGGAGAACCGAGTCCGGCAGGCACGCCCTTTATCACACAGGTGATTGTGCCCCCTATCGTGTCGCCCTCCTTTTTCACGGCGGCGATAAGGCTCTCCATCTCCGCCGCTTTTGCAGCGTCGGGGCAGCGCACGGCATTTCTTTCTATCAGGGAGGGGTCATAGAGAGTATAGTCGTCATCAAGAGCGATGTCGCCTACACGCGACGTGTAGGCATAAACGCTTATACCCTCCAAGGCAAGCGCCTGCATGGCAAAAACTCCGCCGACAACCCTGGAGATTGTCTCTCGCGCCGACGACCTGCCACCTCCGCGATGGTCGCGAAGCCCGTATTTGGCGGTATAGGTGTAGTCGGCGTGCGACGGACGGAATGTGTGGCGTATATTTTCATAATCGCCCGAATGCTGGTCGGCGTTTTCGACCATAAATCCGATAGGTGTGCCTGTCGACTTCCCCTCAAAAATACCGCTTAATATCTTTACGCGGTCTTTTTCATCGCGAGGAGTGACAATAGCCGACTGTCCGGGGCGACGCCTGTCAAGCTGACGCTGCACCATGTCAAGGTCAATATCCACTCCGGCGGGCATCCCGTCAATGACACCGCCCACCGCAACACCATGCGACTCGCCAAATGTGGTAAGCCGGTATATCTCTCCGATACTATTCATTTTTCTTATCTTGCATAGGTATGGCAATATCTGCTACCGTGGCGCGCACATAGCCGATCAGGGATGCCGGTGAAATCTTCAACTGCAGTCCACGCACCCCGGCGCTTACATAAATCACGTCAAAATCAGTAGCCGTAGAGTGGAAATATACAGGAAAGCTCTTCTTCATACCTATCGGCGAACAGCCGCCGCGGATATAGCCGGTAAGAGGCAGAAGCTCCTTCATCGGTATCATCTCGGCTTTCTTCGCCCCGGCAGCTTTTGCCGCCGCCTTAAGGTCGACCTCCATATTGCCGGGAATCACACACACGAAATATCCGCACTTGTCGCCATGCAATACAAGCGTCTTGAACACCTGGTTGATATCTTCACCAAGCTCTTCAGCCACATGGTCGGCAGCCAGATTATTTTCATCGACAGTATAAGGCACAAGCTCATAGGCTATCTTAGCCTTGTCGAGCAAGCGCGCCGCATTAGTCTTGTTTATACCACTCATAATAGACAAAGTTAGCGATTTTACTATAAAAAAAGAAACATCCGCACCCAAAATTGAGCACGGATGTCATTTTGTTTATAATTTGCAAGCTATACTATCAGAATGTATAATAGAAGCCAAAGCTTATATTATTGCCGTTGAGCAACACTCCCCAGCCTTCATCGGCACCGCCATCCTTAGCCGCATGGTTAGCGCCCTGATATCCGAGCATACCCACATGAGCCACAATGCTGCACTTCTCTGACAAAGCCACCGAAATACCGGGCTTCAGACCAAGCTCCCATGTCACGGCAGCCTTACCGTTTTCACCATCGTAGCTGGTGCGACCGACACCTATGCCTGCCGAACCGTCAACAAACAGACTCACGATGCCACTCTTGAAGAATGAGTAGCGATAGTAAGGTGCAATTTGGAAAAGATTGGTGGTCACCTTCGAGCTGTCATGATAATACGACCAGCCGATTGTAGTACCGATAGCTGTATTATCACTCAAGTTATAACCGATTTCGGGAAGGATTCCCATTGTTGTCTCATGATCCGAACCATTGCGCCACGCGCCGATAGATCCACCCACATAAATGTCTTGTGCCGCAGCGCCGAGTGATACGACGGCTGCAATAGCAAATGCAATAAACTTCTTCATTAATTTTGAATTTTAGTTATTGAATGGTGTTACTTGGAGTCAAAATATTTAACCCGCTTTATCTCTATAAACAAAATTTCATTAACCTTGTTTGCTCTGCCATCCATGTGAGTCGTACAAAAAAAAGAGACTCCCGCGCCTAAGCGCAGGAGTCACGTATGTCTTATAAGGCTGTCTCTGATTAGAAAGTATAACCGAGAGAAACCTTTACATTAGTGGTGTTCACCTTGCATTTATAGCTTTCGCCACCATACTTGAGCTCATGGCTGTAAGCGGGAATAAAGTCAGTACCTACCTGAACACCGAGATAATATTTCTCATAGTTCACGCCAACACCGACATGCCATCCCATCTGGAAACGGTTCCAGGTATAGTCCTTGCTACCCATGCCACCTTCTCCATCATCAAATACACTCATCCATTTATCGTCTTCATCATCACCTTCCTTAAGTCTTTCAGAAAAGTGAAGCTTGAAGTTAAGACCTACATAAGGATCAATTGACACGCCCTCAGTAATGTTGAAACGATAAACAAAGTTTACCGGAACCTGAAGGTTGATATTCTGAGTCTTAAATGTATCTTCTCCTTCATCGAACTTTTCAGTACGTGAACCGAAAAGGAAATCTACATTTGCTCCGGCTTCAACAAACATATTGTTTGCCACGCCAAAACCATGGATGTAGTTAAGACCAAAACCGTTTGTACCAAGAGTCTCGGCTTTACCAGTGCTAAACCTGTCCATTTCCTTGTTGAAGTTAAGACCTGTGTAATCATAAGACAAGGCTACGCGATTATAGTCCTGTGCATTCATAGATACACTTGCTGCGATAAGGGCGGCAGCAAAAATAAACTTTTTCATAATGCGAATTTGGTTTAATTAATATTGAAGTATTTAAAAGTTGTAATAAAGATTTAAATTCGTTGCAAATCTACAAAAAGTGTTTCATTTTGCCCTCCCCGTTTTGTTAAAATAGGTTAATACATGTTTTTTCGACGCTCCATAACCCTCTCTTACGAAGTAAATATGCTAATTAAAGAAATTTTTACATAATTTATTTTGCCATATTAAATACTATTTATATCTTTGCATCAGTTTTTCATGGTATTAGATTTAAGGTAAAAAGATTATTCGTCGTGACGACGAGTAATTTTTTTTTGCCGTCAATTTACAACTTGTTCAATAAAATCAAGATTATGGCAGCAGAAAAAGATACATTCACCTACCTGACGCTTTCCAACGGCTTGAAAATCGTGCATCGCCACTCGGCGACACAAGCCGAATATTGCGGACTTGCAGTAAAAGCAGGAAGCCGCAACGAAACCCCCGACATATACGGTATAGCCCACTTTGTCGAGCACACTATATTCAAAGGCACCGACAAGCGCCGTTCATGGCACATAATCAACCGGATGGAAGCCGTAGGTGGCGAGCTAAACGCCTATACCTCGGAAGAAGTGACAATGGTGTATTCGGCATTTCCCAAAGGCAATCTTTCGCGCGCAATCGAGCTGATTGCCGACCTGGTATCGTGCTCACGCTTTCCCGAACGCGAAATCGACAAGGAGCGCGAAGTGGTGATGGACGAGATATCATCTTACCTCGACACGCCATCCGATGCGATATTCGATGATTTCAACGACCTTATGTTTGCCGGCTCACCGCTCGGACACAACATACTTGGCAACACCGACACCATATCATCGTTTACCCCCGAGACCTGCCGCAAATTTCTTGACACATATTATACACCCGGCAACATGGTGCTGTTTTACCTCGGTCCCGCCACGCCCTCGCGCCTTTACTCCGCAGCCGACCGCTATTTCGGTCACCTCCACTATACGACACCCACTATTGAGCAAACCGTGCCGGTGGTCAATGCACCGTTTGACGAGACCCGCTGCATCAATACTCATCAGAGTCACACTGTCATAGGCGCTCGCATACCGGGATTGTTTGAGGACCGCAAACGTGTGTTCGGACTGCTCACCAACATGCTCGGCGGTCCCTGCATGAACTCTCTTTTCAATGTGGAGCTGCGCGAACGCCACGGCTATGTCTACTCGGTCGACGCATATACCTCCCTATTTACTGACTGCGGACTGTTTACGGTTTACTTCGGCTGTGACGACGAGCACACAATGCCGTGCCGACAGCTGATATTTGATATAATTGACCGCCTTGCATCCTCTCCGGTAAACAAGCGTACACTTGACGCGGCTAAAAAGCAATATCTCGGACAGTCGCTTGTGGCTGGCGAGAACCGCGAGCAATTTGCCCTCTCGATAGGCAGGAGCACACTGTTTAACGGCACAATCATACCCTCAAAGGAAATAAGGGAGCGCATCAACAGCATCACCCCGCAAGAGCTGCAGGAAGCCGCCCGACAAATTGTCCAAGACAAATGCTCAATTCTTACTTTCAGTCAATAATATGGTATAAAAGTCGGGAAAGCGATGGTAATTGCTCTTTTTTGCTTAACTTCGCATAAGAAGAACTAAAGATTACCTCCAGGATGAAAATCGGAAATATAGATTTAGGCAATCGCCCGGTGATGCTTGCGCCGATGGAAGATGTCACCGACCACTCGTTCAGGCTTATCTGCAAAGAGCAGGGAGCCGACATGGTGTACACTGAATTTGTATCGGCTGACGCTCTCATCCGCAACATCAGCGCAACCACGCGCAAGCTCCATATAAACCCTGCGGAACGCCCCACCGCCATACAAATCTACGGGCGGGAAATCGAGCCGATGGTAGAAGCGGCAAAGATAGTCGAGGCGGCACACCCCGACATACTCGACATCAACTTCGGCTGTCCGGTGAAAAAGGTGGCAGGAAAAGGCGCGGGAGCAGGAATGTTGCGCGACATACCTAAAATGCTCGCCATCACCTCGGCTGTGGTAAAGGCAGTCAACCTGCCTGTTACAGTCAAGACACGCCTCGGCTGGGACCACGAGTCAAAAATAATAGTCGAACTTGCCGAACAATTGCAGGATTGCGGCATACAGGCTCTTACCGTACACGGGCGAACACGCTCGCAGATGTACACCGGCGAAGCCGACTGGGAGATGATAGCGCGCGTAAAAGAGAACCCGCGGCTCAATATTCCGCTCATCGGCAACGGAGACATAACTACCCCCGAGAAGGCGGAAGAGGCATTCAGCCGCTACGGGGTCGACGGGGTTATGGTAGGCAGGGCGTCGATAGGTGCGCCATGGATATTCCACGATATAAAGCGGAGGCTGACAGGCTGCGGCGAGGAGCTGCCGATAGCAGGAAAATTTGCACTCCTGCGAAGACAGATATCGGAAAGCATCGAAAACATAGATGAATACCGCGGCATATTGCACATAAGGCGTCATCTCGCAGCCTCGCCGCTCTTCAAGGGTATCCCCCACTTCCGCGACACCCGCATAGCGATGCTCCGCGCATCGACCCACAGTGAACTCAACGACATACTTGACCGTATAGAAAATGAGATATTACCGGCATTAAACACCGAACAGCAAACAAACCTGAATGATAATTAAGAGCTTGTTTAATAATAAATGTTGCTGTCAGGGTCGTATAGCTTGAGGCGATTTTCAACATGTGACGAAGGAGTGTACTTTATGTACACGACTGAGGAACAGGCTGAAAAGCGACCAAGATATACGAGACTAAAGGTAACTTTATAATCACTCAACCTCTTGATGACCTTTGAACCAAATGTAAAAATATGTCAACGATATGAAACAAATTACCTCCCGCCGGTCATTCGCCGGCATCTTTCCGCCTGCTCTTCGGTCGTTATGGAATCCCATAACTCCCTCATCACAAACAAAAATCTGCTCGATGAATGACCGCCCTGACAGTAACATTTATTATTAAACAAGCTCTAAGACCAAACCGACATGATTAGACGACTTCTGACATCAGCCATCATCTCCGCGCTATGTATCGGAGTATCGACAGCCGCCGAGGGACTGCGAAAATATGAACTCGACGTAAAGGAATTCAACGAGCTTATCGTAATCGAGGGGCTACGTGTCGACTACCGCTGCAACCCCGACTCGGCAGGTTATGTGAGTTTCGTCACATCACCCGACATAGCCTCTGTGCTAATGTTTACAAACAACAAGAGCCGGCTTGAGATGCAGATTGCCACCGACGGCATCGACTATGACAACCTGCCTGTGATAAATGTCTACTCACGCTTCCTGAGCAAAGTGGAAAACAGCGGCGACTCGCTGGTAAGAGTTTTGTCGCTCAACCCTACCCCCAACTTCAAAGCCCGTGTGATAGGCAACGGCTCGCTGTCGGTCCACGGCATAGACGCAACCAATCTTGACGCGTCGCTTGAGACCGGCAACGGCACCCTTACCCTCAACGGAAAGGCAACCAAGGCAAAATACAGCCTCGTGGGCACAGGCTCCATCCAGGCAGATGAACTTGAAGCAGAAGATGTGAAATGTTCAGTGCTCGGCACCGGATTTATCGGCTGCTATCCTGTAAACACATTGAATGTCGTGGGCGCAAGCGGCAAAATCTACCATAAGGGCAACCCGACAATTAAAAACCGCTCAATCGGGGTGAAAATCATAGCCATCGACGAAAATTCAGTAGAGAAGCAGTAATTTTCTGATACATACGACAGGGGGATGAGTCCGACGCGGACCCATCCCCCTGCTTTATTATCAAGTTGCCGGCTTAATGTCAGCCGATTGTTATGCCTGAGAAGCCCATGAACGCGAGGGCGAGCAGACCGGCGCAAAGAAGTGCGACGGGCACGCCGCGCATGGGAGCGGGCACCTCCACCATGGTAAGCTTTTCGCGGATACCGGCAAAAATCACCAGTGCGAGCGTGAAGCCGATAGCGGTTGCGAGGGCATACACGAGCGACTCGCCAAGATTGAATCCCTTCTGAATCACAAGAATCGCCACACCGAGCACGGCGCAGTTAGTAGTGATAAGAGGAAGGAACACACCCAATGCCTGATACAGCGCGGGCGCAATCTTCTTGAGTATAATCTCCAGCATCTGCACCAGGGCGGCAATCACGAGGATAAACACGATTGTCTGCATATATGCCAGTCCGAGAGGATCAAGCACATATATCTGGAGCAGCCAGGTGACCAAAGTGGCAAGGAGCATCACGAAAGTAACCGCAGCTCCCATACCTGTTGCCGACGATAGCTTCTTGGAAACGCCAAGGAACGGGCATATACCAAGGAACTGAGCGAAGACAATATTATTGACAAATATTGCCGTTACGATAATTGAAAGATATGTGAGCATGATTATGAACGATTACGGATATAGTTAAACAAAGCCACGAGAAATCCGAGAGCGATAAACGCACCGGGGGCAAGTACAAACACGAGCGAACCGTAAGTCTCGGGGTAAACCTGCAAGCCAAACACGCATCCGGTGCCAAGAATCTCACGTACGGCACCGAGCAAAGTCAGCGCCACGGTAAATCCAAGACCGATGCCGATACCGTCAAATGCAGAGTCAACCACCGAATGGCGCGAGGCAAAAGCCTCGGCACGACCAAGCACGATACAGTTAACCACGATAAGCGGGATAAACAGACCGAGACTCGCATTAAGCTCGGGCAGATAAGCCTGCATCATCATCTGAAGCAAGGTCACGAAAGTGGCGATGACGACAATAAACGCCGGGATACGCACTTTGTCAGGCACAAGGCTCTTGATAGCCGATATGACTATGTTGGAACAGATAAGCACACCCATTGTGGCAAGTCCCATCGACATACCGTTCATAGCCGATCCGGTAGTTCCGAGAGTAGGACACATACCGAGCAGCAGGACAAATGTAGGGTTTTCCACTACAAGTCCGTTATATATGATACGAAGTTTATTCATTGCTATGGTCATTTTTATAAGTCATAAACGCCTGATAACAATCACGAAGAGCCGACAGGAATGCACGTGAACTGATAGTGGCGGCAGTAATGGCATCGATAGCTCCGCCATCTTTAGCCACAGTCATGTTGACCTGTGCGGGGTCCTTGTCAATCACGCTGCGGTTGCCTTCTTCCATGCGGAACCATTCGTTCATCTTCGCGCCCAGTCCGGGAGTCTCGGCATGGGAGAGCACCTGATAGCCGTGGACAACACCGGCGGCATCAAAGCCATACATCACCTTCACCTCGCCGGAGAAGCCGTTAAGGGTGTAGCCTTCCACGGCAGCGCCGACAAACTTGTCGCCCTCATAAGCCGGATATACGATAAACGGAGCGTTGCCGTCGCCGGTCACATTAAGCTCCACAGCCTTTGCAAGCGGGTCGTTGTCAAAAGCAGGCAATACATCCTTGATAGCATCGACACGGGTCTGCTTTGCCGCTTCGGCAATAGGCTCTGCGGTGACGCTGTTGGCCCAGGCAAGAAGAGCCGAGGCGATAATTGTAATCACGCCCAGCGACAATATCATGTTGGGCAGTGTAGAAGCGAGCTTTTTCATTTCTTACTCCTTTCTCCGAACCTACGCGGCTTAATGTAACGGTCAATCAAAGGCACAACACTGTTGGCAAGCAGGATGGCGAAAGACACACCCTCGGGGTATGCGCCCCACTTACGTATCACAATCGTGATGACACCGATAAGCACACCAAACACAATCATGCCCCTGTGAGACATAGGCGAAGTCACATAGTCGGTAGCCATGAAGCATGCACCGAGGATAAGACCTCCTGACAGAAGCTCTACAGCCACATTGTCGCCAAGACAGAGGGTGAAGAGGGCAACTGTACCGAGCACGGCTACAGGAATGTGCCATGTAATCACCTTAACACACAAAAGATAGATAAATCCGATAAGAAGAGCGATTGCGGCAACCTCTCCGAGCGAACCGCCCATGTAACCGATAGCCTGGTTGGCGAGGTTTACATCGGTAGCCTGAATCTCACCGAGCTTGAGCATACCGAGAGTAGTGGCACCGGTAGTCGCGTCGGTATAATTCCACGCATTTTCCAGAGGCACAGGCCATGATGTCATCTGCACGGGGAAAGAAATAAGAAGGAACACACGGCCTACAAGTGCAGGGTTCCAGATATTGCATCCAAGACCGCCAAACGCCATCTTGCCGATGCCGATGGCAACCACACAACCGATAAGCACAATCCACACAGGCAGATTGGACGGAAGGTTGAATGCAAGGAGCAGACCGGTAAGGATTGCAGAACCGTTGGCGAGAGTCGCGTCGGGATTGCCAAACATCCACCGGTTTACGACGTACTCGGTAGCCATACATCCGAGCAACGCGGTAACTGTCACGATTAAAGCGCCCACCCCGAAGAAATAAATCGAGCAGGCAAGCGCGGGAAGCAGCGCTATTATGACGTGCCACATACATGTCGACACCGTTCTGCCGGTGTGGACATGGGGCGACGCCGAAACTGTTAACATTGGGCTCATTTTTCCATTGTTTATTTTTGCTGGCGCGCACGGATGATGCCGCCGACAGTAGTTTTACCAAGTCTAATAAAATCAAGAATCGGGCGAGTCGACGGGCAAATAAAGCTGCAACATCCACACTCGATGCAGTTCATCACCTTAGCCTCCTCGACCTCCTCCCAGCGCCCGAGACGCGACAGGGTGCTGATAAGGTAAGGCTCCAGTCCCATCGGACATGCGCTCACACATGACGCGCAACGGATACAAGGCTCTACCTTACGGCGCACAGAGTCCTTTTCAGGGAGCATCAATATGCCGGAAGTGCCCTTTACGGTAGGAGCGTCAATCTGCACCACGCTCTTACCCATCATCGGGCCGCCGAGGATAATCTTACCGGTATCGGCAGGCACGCCGCCGGCTACATCGATAAGTTCCTTTATATTCATGCCTATCGCGGCAAGATAGTTGCCCGGCTTTGCCACAGAAGCTCCGGTGACAGTGACGACACGGTCAATCAGCGGCTTGCCAAACTTCACAGCCTCATACACGGCATAAGCAGTGGCGACATTCTGTACAATCGCGCCTGTAGCGATAGGAAGCGCACCCGAGGGCACCTCTTTACCTATAGTAGCGTCGATAAGCTGCTTTTCACCACCCTGAGGATATTTCACCTTGAGCCCCATCACTTCGATGCGGCTGTCAGACGACGCCTTTGAAGTGAGCAGGTCGATAGCATTGCCCTTGTTTGCCTCGATGCCGATAATCGCGCGGTCAACGCCGGCAGCCTTCATAAGGAGCTGCACGCCGGCGATAATCTCATCGGAGTGTTCAAGCATGAGGGCGTGGTCGTTGGTGAGATAAGGCTCACACTCCACGGCGTTGATGATAAGCACCTCTGCCTTGCTTCCCGGAGGAGGCGAAAGCTTTACCTTTGTGGGGAATGTGGCACCGCCAAGACCTACAATACCCGCCGCGTCTATAATCGACACAAGCGCCTTTGAATCAAGGGCGGCAATCTCTTCATCGCTGCGCAGCGGCTTGATTGAGGCTATCGCCTCCATGTCATGCTGATGGTCTTCATCAGTGGCGGTAATCGTCACGGTGTCTACCGGCAGACCGAAAGCTGTCTTATATTTATCCACCTTGGTCACAGTGCCCGATATAGAGGCATGTACATTGGCCGACACAAAACCTCCGGCGGCGGCGATAAGGTCGCCACGGTTTACATGGTCACCCTTCTTAAGTTCACATTTTGCCGGAGCGCCTATATGTTGCGCAAAGGTAATGACCACTTCACGCGGCAACTCAACGGGTATAATCTTACCCGAGGCTGTCAATTTGCTTTCAGGAGGATGCACTCCTCCTTTACGAAATGTATGCAACATGATATTATTCGGTTACCTTGTTTTCTTTAACTATTCTTGTAGTGTGGATAGCCTTTGTGGGACACTCTGCTACACACTTGTGGCAGAGACGACACTTCTCGAAGTCAATGTAAGCCAGATTGTCGGCGACTGTAATAGCCTCAAACGGGCATACCTTCTGACACTTTCCACAGCCGATACAAGCAGCTGAACACTCCTTGCGCGCCTGGGCTCCACGGTCCTTGTTGGCACACGCCACCCACACACGGAGTCCCTTCGGACCCTTGGCGCGAAGCTCGATGATGTGACGCGGACACTTCTTTACACAGGCACCGCAACCGGTACACTTTTCATAGTCAACTACGGGCAGTCCGGTCACCGGATCCATATGCAGCGCTCCGAAACGGCACGCCGACACGCAGTCGCCACAACCAAGACAGCCATAGGGGCAGTCGGTGGTGCCGGCGCTGAGCGAGCTAAGGATGGCACACGATTTGGGTCCGTCATAGTTGGATGTTGTAGGGCGGTTTTCACAAGACCCGTTACAACGTAGCACAGCGACCATAGGATTGGAAGCTGCAGCGGTAAGTCCGACGATTTCAGCGATTTTTCCCATCGCTTCATCACCGGCACCGGGACACATCAGATTGTCAAGCGAATCGGCTGTGGCGCAGGCACAAGCGAAATCATGACAGCCTGAACGACCGCAGCTTCCGCAGTTTGCACCCGGGAGTAGAGCCTCAATCTGCTCGATACGAGGATCTTCCTTCACATAAAACCGCTTCGAGACAATAAACAGGATGATGGCACTTAAGATACCAATTCCTCCTAAGATTAGAATTGCAATAATGATTGGTGACATCTCACGGTAATTTGTTGGTATTAATTAATGATTAGTTGGTAATTATTCTTAAAGCTTTTCAATAGTCCATGTAAACTTGCGGTTGACGCGCCGGCGCATCAGATACAACACGCCGAAGTAGACCGACACAAACAAAAGTCCCGACAGGGCGCTCAACCCCTCGTCAAGACCGGCAACGGAGGCAAGCAGCACACCGAGAGCAAGCGCCACACATGGGAGCACCAGGGCTATAAGCGTGGCAGAATACTGCTTGCGGTCGGAGATAAAAAGCTTCACCCTGTCGCCGCAGTCAAAACTCTCGCCGCTTTTCACCGGCACATTAATAAGGCGACTGTCGTCGTCAGCGGTGCTACACATAAACTTTATGCTGCATCCACCACATTTTTCGGCTCCGTCATTTACCTTCACACTGACAGCGTCCGCAGCTACTTTAACCACGGTGCCTAAGTGGGCTACAACCCCTGTCATCAGTCTTCGAGCTTATGGATTACGAGACCTGAACGCAACTTTGGCTCAAACCACGTAGTCTTTGGCGGCATGATGTTGCCGGTGTCGGCAATGCGCATCAGCTGGTCCATTGACACAGGATAGAGAGCAAGCGCCACAGCCATTTCGCCTGAATCAACACGTCGCTTCAGCTCGCCGAGACCGCGTATGCCACCCACAAAGTCGATGCGCTTGTCGCTTCGGAGATCGTGAATGCCCAGGATATCACGCAATATCAGGTCGCTCGACACAGTTACATCAAGCTGACCGATAGGGTCGCTGTCGTCATAGGTGCCTTCACGGGCTGTGAGGCTATACCAGCTTCCTGAAAGATAAAGCGAGAAATTGTGCAGACGACAAGGACGATATTCCTCAACGCCTTTCAACTCTACCTCAAAACTGCTTTCAAGAGCCTTAAGGAATCCCTCGGCATCAAGTCCGTTAAGGTCGCGCACCACGCGGTTGTAGTCGATGATATTAAGATGAGAAGCGGGAAATGCCACGGCAAGGAAATAATTATATTCCTCATTGCCGGTGTGGTTGGCATTGGCTTTCGCCTTTTCATTTCCGACAAGCGCGGCAGCGGCAGTGCGGTGATGTCCGTCAGCGATATAAAGCGAAGGAATGCCGGCAAATGCCTGCGTGATTGCAGCCGTCATCGCGTCATCGTCAATAACCCAGAACGTATGTCCGAAGCCGTCGGGAGCCACGAAATCATATTCAGGAGTCCCGGCAATCACCTTTTTCATGATTGAATCAAGCTCCTCATTGTCGGGGAATGCAAAAAACACCGGTTCGATATTGGCATCATTGATGCGCACGTGTTTCATGCGGTCTTCCTCCTTGTCACGGCGGGTCAGCTCATGTTTCTTGATACGACCTTCCATGTAGTCATCGACATTAGCCGCGACCACAAAGCCGTATTGAGTCCTGCCGTTCATCGTCTGGGCATATATATAATAATGCTCCTTTTCATCCTGCACGAGCCAGCCATTGTGCTGGAAAGCCTTGAAATTGCTCACAGCCTTATCATACACCTTAGGGTCATGCTCGTCGGTACCGGGCTCAAAGTCAATTTCCGGCTTTATGATATGATAAAGCGACTTTTCATTGCCGAGCGCCTCAGCACGCGCCTCTTCCGAGTTGAGCACGTCGTAAGGTCGTGAAGCCACCTGTGTGACTAATTCGCGCGGAGGGCGTATGCCCCTGAACGGTTTTACCTTTGCCATTGGTTGTCAGTTTTTTATGATATTAATTCTTCGATTATATTGGGCAATACTATGGTCTCTTATAATCTACCACGTAATATTACTTTCTGATGATAGTCTGCTCACGGTCGGGACCTATTGACACGATGGTGATGGGTGTCTTAAGCTCTTTTTCAAGGAACGCGATATAATCCTTGAACTGCTGCGGGAACTCATCTTCGCTCTTCATGCCGGTCATATCGGTCTTCCATCCGGGGAGAGTGACATATACGGGCTTGATTTCATCTTCTTCTATAGAGAAGGGGAAGTCCACCACCCGCTCACCGTTGATTTCATAGGCTACACAAGCCTTTATCTCGTCAAATCCGTCGAGCACGTCGCTCTTCATCATGATAAGTTGCGTTACACCGTTAATCATGATTGAATAGCGCAATGCCACAAGGTCAATCCATCCGCAACGACGCTCACGGCCTGTCACTGCACCATATTCGTGACCAAGATCACGTATAAGCTTGCCTGTTTCATCGAAAAGCTCGGTCGGGAACGGTCCGGCACCTACGCGGGTGCAGTATGCCTTGAAAATACCGAATACCTCGCCTATCTTGTTGGGGGCGACACCAAGACCGGAGCATGCACCTGCACATATGGTATTGCTTGAAGTCACAAAGGGGTAGCTGCCGAAGTCGACATCAAGCAGAGTGCCCTGCGCACCTTCACAAAGCACACTCTTGCCCTCGTCGAGCAGCTTGTTGACAAGATGCTCGCTGTCTACGATTTCATAGCCCTTGATATATTCGATAGCAGAAAGCCACTTCTCTTCAAGCTCGGAAAATTCGGGTTCCTCGCCCATAGAGCGGAGCATTGCCACGTGACGGTCGCGCGCGGCAGCATATTTCTTGTCGAAGTTGTGGAATGTATCACCGAGACGGAGTCCGTTACGGCTTATCTTGTCAGTATAGGTCGGACCGATACCCTTGCCTGTGGTACCGATTTTCGCGCCGCCTTTTGCTTTTTCGTTAGCAGCGTCAAGCAAGCGGTGAGTAGGCATAATAAGGTGTATCTTCTTGGAAAGTTTCAATATTCCCTTAAGATTAACGCCGCTCTTTTCAAGCGACTCCGCTTCTTCCCTGAAGAGGACAGGGTCAAGCACCACGCCATTACCGATTATATTGGTCTGACCATGCTGGAATATTCCTGACGGAATCGAACGCAGCACATACTTTTTACCTTCAAACTCAAGAGTATGTCCGGCGTTGGGACCTCCCTGGAAACGGGCAACCACGTCGTAACGGGGTGTAAGCACATCTACTACTTTTCCTTTTCCTTCATCGCCCCACTGCAGGCCGAGCAAAACGTCAACTTTCATGTTATTCTATAATTGTTTTGTTTTCAGTTTCTTTCTGTTTCATAGCGTTTGTTACGGCGGGCGCAAGCCGCACATATACCATACACGTAAAGGCAAAAATAAGAGGTGTGAAACGCCGAGTAACTGCGCGAATTCATAAACTTCACGAGCTCGGAATCTTGCGACTCCTTAATCTTGCCACACTGCTGGCAGATTAGATGCAAGTGGTTGGACATTCCTGTCACCAGCTCGTATTGAGCCGGCTGGGCACCAAACTGGTGGCGTCGCACGATGCCGCAATCGGTAAACAGTTCCATGGTATTGTAAAGCGTAGCCCGGCTCACATGAAATCCGTCATCCTCAATTGCCGCATATAACGCCTCGATGTCAAAGTGGCGCGTCATCGCACACACTTTGTCAAGTATAGCGTAGCGCTCCGGCGTCTTCCTCAGTTTTTTCACCCTGAGATATTCCGTGAGCGCGGCTCTTGCCATTGTCCGTGACTTGTCGTCAATCATCGTAGTGCAAAGATACGTCAATCTACGTTGTTAACCAAATTTTAATTATCTAAGAGTATGTTTACTTAAATGTTTTTATTGTTAAATCAGACTTTTCACATAGTTTTTTTGTTATTTTGCAAAACAGTTTAATCAAACGATTCAGTTTTACGGCATGACAGGCGACAAAAAAAACGCTCCATCAAAATTCTCCGCGCTCATCGCGGCATGGTCAACCCGCATACGCAATTTCTGGGAATACTGCACCACGGGGGTGTGGAGCGACACACGCCGCACATGGAAGGTGAACACTATCAAGACTCTTAACCTGTCGGTGCAGTCGTTTATGAACAGCGAGCTGCAAAACCGCGCCTCTATGCTCACCTACAATACGCTGCTTGCCATCGTGCCCGCCCTCGCCCTGCTTTTTGCTATCGGCCGTGGCTTCGGGTTTCAAAATCTGTTGAAATCGCAATTGTTTACTTTCTTCCCTTCCCAGCGGGAGGTGCTTGAGACAGCAATAGGATTTGTCGACCATTACCTCGCCCAGGCATCGCAAGGCTTGTTTGTAGGGGTCGGTCTCGTATTCTTGCTCTGGACCATGATTTCGCTCATGAGCAATATCGAGGACTCGTTTAACAAAGTGTGGGGTATAAAAAGTAACCGTCCTATGGCTCGCAAGGTAATCGACTACACGGCAATCATGTTTTTGCTGCCTATCATGATGGTGTGTTCAAGCGGTATCTCGCTGCTTATGTCGACCACGATAGTCGACAACCCTCACTTCAAGATATTTTCCCCAGCGGTGAAGGTACTTCTTGACTTCGCCCCTTTCCTCCTCACATGGCTCTCGTTCACCGGGATGTACATGCTCTTTCCTAATACAAAAGTCAAGTTCAAACATGCATTTTATTGCGGCATACTCGCCGGTACGGCATTCCAGATATTGCAATACCTATTCGTGTCGGGACAGATATACGTATCAAAATACAACGCCATCTATGGTAGCTTCGCCTTCCTCCCGTTGCTGCTCATATGGCTTCAGCTTGTGTGGAGCATAACGCTTGCCGGTGCCGTGCTATGCTATTCGTCGCAAAATATTTTCCAATTTAATTTCAGCAACGACATCAACGCTATTTCCCTTGACTATAAGCGCAAAATAGCCATCGTGATAATGACTATCATCGTGAAACGCTTCAGCCTGCGGCTCCCCCCGCTTACCATAATGGACTTCGCGGCGCTATATCACATGCCTTCACGCATAGTCTCCGACCTGATAGTGGAAATGACCGACGCCGGGCTGCTCTCGATTGTTTATTCCGACAATGAAAAAGAGCAACACGCCTATCAGCCGGCAGTCGACATCCACGACATCACTCTCGGCTTTGTGCTTGACCGCCTCAACTCGCAAGGCTCCGACAATTTCATACCTAATTTCCAGGAGGAGTTTTCGCCTATCATCTCTGTTGTCGAAGAATCAATCGAGACCACCATACACGCCGATAACGACACAGTGCTCATGGATATTGACGTAGATATCTCAGGCACTCCGGCGCAACGTCATAAACATTAATCACCATAAACAAATTACAAAACAGATGAAAAATCCAATTTCAACCAACGAGGCTCCGGGAGCTATCGGTCCCTACAGCCAGGCAATCGACACCGGTTCACTTCTTTTTGCTTCGGGACAGATTCCCATCAATCCCGCCACCGGTGAAATACCGGAAGGCATAAAGGCCCAGACCGCTCAATCGCTTGCCAATGTCAAGGCGATACTGAAAGCTGCCGGACTCACTACCGCCAATGTAGTGAAGACCACCGTATTTCTTGCCGACATGGGTGATTTCGCCGCCATGAACGAGGTATATGCCGAAACATTTGAGGCTCCCTACCCCGCCCGCTCTGCCGTTGCGGTAAAGACCCTTCCTAAAAATGTGCTTGTAGAAATCGAGGTAATCGCCACACGATAATCACACACAAAATAAACAGCCGCGGAAATGCTTCTGATAATGCATTTCCGCGGCTTAATTTCTATCTGATTGGGGGGGAACTGTCAGTCTTTGGTCTTACGCTTGTAGCGACGCAGGGCATCAGCGATAATCCACTGAAGCTGTCCGTTGACCGAGCGGAATTCCTGAGCAGCCCACCGCTCGACCTCGGCCATCATCTCTGGCTCTATACGGAGCAGGAAACCTTTTCCTTTATTGGATTGCTTATCAGCCACAGCGTTATTGATAGAGGGTGCCTGCGTTAACTACCGGCTGCGCGGGTTCATCGGCGCAAAGCACTACAAGCAGATTGCTCACCATCGTAGCCTTACGCTCATCGTCAAGCTCCACGACTTCTTCCTCTTTCAAGCGGTCAAGAGCCATCTTCACCATTGACACAGCCCCTTCCACAATCTTCTCGCGGGCCGTGATTATCGCTACCGCCTGCTGACGGCGCAACATCACGGCGGCAATCTCGGGAGCATAGGCAAGATAGTTGAGACGTGCCTCCACGACAGTGATTCCCGCCATGGCAAGACGCTCGTTGATTTTATGTTCGAGAAGGTCATTTATCTCCTCTCCGCCGCTGCGCAGCGTCATCTCTCCATCATGACTGTCGGTCTCGTCATAAGCATAACGGCTCGCCACCTCACGCAAAGCAGCGTCACTCTGAATGCCGACAAAACGACTGAGCGCACCTGAAAGATTACCGGGATTTACCGAAATATCATTGGATGTGACATTAAGGCTTTTCGGCTCGCTGTCGACATCAAACACTGCGCGATAGGTGTCTTCGACCTTCCACACCAACACCATGCCTATCATCACGGGATTGCCCGATTTATCATTCACCTTGATAGGCTCGACGTCGATATTACGCAGTCGCAACGATATGCGCTTGCGATTCATAAACGGATTGACCCAGAAAAAACCGGTCTGACGAAATGTGCCCTTATATTTTCCGAAAAACACCATTACACGCGCTTCATTGGGCTGCTGGGCAAAGAAACCGAATGAAAACACGATAATCAGGGCAAACAACAATACGTCGACAAGCACTGAAAGCCCAAAGAAAATTTCTATAAGCACACTGTTATTTATAACCAGTAGCACCGGAAAGACAATATAGGTGACAAAAAGCATTAAAAATCCATTGACAACGCTACCCGAGTATTCATACTCATGATTTTTCTCCTTTTCCATACGATATTGTTTTGATATTATCAATATATCGCAAATATATCAGAAACCAACGACAAGAACAAATCTTTTTATAAGTTTTTCACTCTTGCACATTGTTGAGGGATAAATCTTGTAGTATCTTTGCACATAATATTATCACGATTATCTAAATGGCAACGAGCTTCCTTCAGGTCGAAAATCTCACCAAAAGTTATGGCGACCGCATATTATTTGAAGATGTCACCTTCGGAGTATATGAAGGCGACAAGATAGGCATAATCGCTAAAAACGGCACAGGAAAGTCGACCTTGCTCAATCTGATTGCAGGAAAAGAAAGCCCTGACTCCGGCAACATCATATTCCGTAGCGGACTGCGTGTGGGCTTCCTTGAGCAGACCCCGGTATTTGGCACCGACATGACCGTGATGGATTATTGCCTTGACGTGAAACACCATATCCATGAGGAAGACGCCCAAAACTACGTGGACCGCACACGCCAACTGCTGTCGCAACTGGATATAAATGACACCGGAGCACATATCGCCACCCTCTCGGGAGGACAAGCAAAGCGAGTGGCTCTTGCAAAGGTAATACTCTCCGAGCCTGACCTTATAATACTCGACGAGCCTACCAACCATCTTGACATAGGGATAATCGAATGGCTTGAAAACTGGCTCACACGCTCACGGGTCACACTGCTTATGGTGACCCACGACCGCTATTTCCTTGACCGCGTGACCAATAAGATTATCGAGATTGACCGCGAGCAGATATTTACTTACGATGGTAATTACGACTACTATCTGCGCCGCCGGCAGGAACGCATCGAGGCTCTCTCATCGGAGCTTGCAAAAGTAAAAAACACACTCCGCAAAGAGCAGGAATGGATGCGCCGTCAGCCACAGGCAAGAGCAGGTAAGGCAAAATACCGCATAGACGCATTTTACGACCTGAAAAGCAGGTCGCGCATGAACCTGACGGAAAACAATGTCGAGCTAAATGTAAAGTCATCTTACATCGGGTCAAAGATATTTGAAGCTGAAGGGATAAGCAAGCGGTTTGGCGACAAGGTGATTCTCAACGACTTCAATTATACCTTTTCACGCTATGAAAAGCTTGGCATCATCGGTCACAACGGTGTCGGCAAGTCTACATTTATCAAGATGCTACAAGGTATCGTACCTGCCGACAGCGGCGCCTGGAATGTAGGCGAGACGGTAAAATTCGGCTATTACAGCCAGGAGGGCATCGCCTTTGATGACAACAAACGCGTAATCGACGCAATCACCGAGATAGCCGACGACATAGTGGTGAATGGCGACGTACGATACTCGCCGATGCAATTTCTCACCCATTTCCTCTTCTCGCCTGCCGACCAGCAGAAATATATTCATACACTTAGCGGCGGCGAACGCGCCCGGCTGCATCTCGCCTCCGTGTTGATGCGTTCACCCAATTTCCTCATCCTTGACGAGCCGACCAATGACCTCGACATCGTGACACTTGGCATCCTTGAGGACTATCTGCGCGGATTCAAGGGTTGTCTTATCGTGGTGAGCCACGACCGTTTTTTCCTTGACAACATCGTCGACCACCTGTTTGTGCTCGAAGGCGATGGCGTAATAAAAGATTTTCCCGGAAACTACACTGAATATCGCGAATATGCCGAGGCGCAACGGAAACAGACAGAAACGCCCAAACCGGCGCAGGCTTCCAATGATAAGCCCCGGCGTCAAAGGGAATCAAACAAGATGTCGTTTAAGGAGCGTAAAGAATTTGAAGCACTGACCGAAGAAATCGATGAGTTGACTACTGAAAAAGCCACACTGGAAGCAATCTTCAACAGCGGCGAGGTAGTCGATGACATTGTAGGTAAATCGGCACGTTATGAAGAGATAAAGGCTCTTCTTGACGAGAAAGAGCTGAGATGGCTGGAGCTGTCGGAAAAAGAGTAACCGTTTATGAATATGGACAGCCGGAAGCCCCTTTTCCGGCTTTCACACGAAACAAGCGCCAACGCTCTTCAGGCAGGTCGGCGGCAAAAGCCTCGGCTCTCGCCATGACAAAAAACAGGTCGGAGAGCCGATTGACATATCTCATTATTTCAACCGGCACATCATCGCTTTCATTGAGTCGCCAAAGAGAGCGCTCGGCACGACGAGCGACAACCCTCGCCTGATGAAGAAACGCCGACACCTCATCACCTCCCGGCAATATGAAATATTCAGGACTACCGCAGCCGGCGGTTATATCGTCTATGGCATGTTCAAGTTCCCCTACCGCACTGTCATAGACATGAGCGTTGCTTTCCTGTCGCGCCACTCTTGGTGTGGCAACATTGCTCATAAGCGCCATCAGTGTTATTTGAATCTTTTTAAGCAACTGCTGTCGCGGATTTGCGGCATCCATCTTTGCCCTGACGATACCCACCGTCACATTCAGCTCGTCAAGAGTGCCTAAAGCGTCAATACGCAAGTCGGTCTTAGGCACTCGCTCACCTCCATGTATGGAAGTCATCCCGCTGTCACCTGTACGAGTATATATTTTACCCTTTTCCATTGCTGTCATAGTAACTTGTCAAGGAGCGAGGCTATGTCACAGAAACTTTCGCCTCCATACATGAAGGCATCAGGTGTCACTACAATCTCATCAGATGATGCGTCGGAGAGAGCTATCGCATTACGCGCAAGAGCCTTAACCATCATGTTATAACGCGCACCGTCACCCTTCACTGCTACAGTGCGGCGTGTAGGAAACGACACACTGAACATTCCGGTCGACATGTCAAATTTCACACCCTCACGCTCAAAATAGCGTGCAAGGCTGCCATCAAGAGCCAAATCCTCCGGAGTACCGGTAGCTACGCCATGTGGCTTGTCGATAAGCCACACCTTGTCGGCTGTCAGCAGAGCAAGCTCGATATCGTGGGTCGACATGAATATCGTCTTCCCATGGTCACGTGACAACGAAAGAAGCAGCTGCATAAGCTCCACTTTACTTGGATAGTCGAGAAAAGCAGTCGGCTCGTCGAGGAATATGACCGGAGTCTGTTGCACAAGTGCCTTGGCTATCATCACCTTCTGTCGCTCACCATCGCTAAGTGTGTCGACCATGCGGTCAGCGAGACCGGAGATACCTACAAGCTCCAGCGCCTCATCGACGATAGCCTTGTCGTCAGCCGAAAGCCTGCCCCAGAAGCCGGTATATGGAGTGCGCCCAAGTCCGGCAAGTTCACGCGCCGACATGTTGTCAAGGCTGACACGGTCGGTAAGCACTACACCGATAAGACGCGAGCGCGCAGTGTTGGAATAAGAGCGGAGAGGTCGACCCAACAATGTTATATCACCGTCAAGCGGCGGCAGGAATGACGAGAGTGTTTTAAGCAATGTCGATTTTCCAGCTCCGTTAGGGCCGAGCAGACATGTAAGCTCGCCACTACGAAGAGACGCATTGATTCCGCATGTCACGACATTGGGGTCACGCCCCGGTGAATAACCGGTGACCAGGTTGCGGATATCTATCGTGATGTCGTGTTTCATCGGCAATCAATAATTATTTACGACGGCGTAACAACACCCACAACACCACCGGCGCACCGATGACAGGGGTAACCGCGTTGACAGGTATCACGAAGCCTTTGGGGAGAATACACATCAATGAACAACCAAGAGCCACGGCAGCCCCACACATCAGAGTTGCAGGCATAAGCACCCGGTGATTATCGGTACGGAAAATCAGGCGGGCGATATGAGGCACGGCAAGTCCGATAAACGACACAGGTCCGCAATAAGCGGTAATCACCGCCGAGAGCAATCCGGTGGCAAGCAAAAGCATGTTTCTGACCCGATTGATATTTACACCGAGGTTGGCGGCATATCCGGCACCGAGGAGCATCACGTTAAGCGGCTTTATCAACAGCAGCGAAATAAAAATACCCGCGAGCGTAATGCCGGCAAACAAAGGAAGCTGCCGCATCGACACACCATTGAAACTGCTCATGCCCCACATCACATAATTCTGCACTCCTTCAGCCGTCGACGCATAATTAAGAAGCATAATCAGGGAAGACGCAAGATAACCCATCATGATACCGGTGATAAGCAACATCAGGTCATTGCGCAATAATGAAGAAAGTCCGAGCAACACGCCCATCATGAGCATGCTGCCGACAAAAGCGCCCAATATCACGGCAGCATATCCGCCTATGGAGAGAGTGCCTATCGCCACAGAGCCACCGAAAAACAGCAATACCAAGGCAACGCCAAGACTCGCACCTGAAGTGATGCCGAGTATCGACGGGCCGGCAAGCGGATTGCGGAATGAAGTCTGGAGCATCAGTCCCGACACGGCAAGACCGGCTCCGGCAAGAAGAGCGGTGACAGCCATAGGCAGGCGACTTCCCATAACGATAAATCCGGCAGCGCCATGAGTGTCGTCACCGAGCAATATCTCCATGACATCACGTGCAGGAATATCCACCGAACCGATAAACAGGTTGAGCAGAAACAACACGACCACCATTATGGAAAGTAAGGCAAATCTCATTATATCACGGCTTCATCTTCGTAAAGTAGCGTGTCATGGCAATCTGACTTTTTTCGGGATGAAAAATAGTAATCAGGTCGTTTAACAGCCACTGCGGGTGAAAAGGCACCTCCTCATAAAAGTAAGTATTGGTGGTGTTGCATCCATACACCCTTTCATTTTTCAACGCTTCAAACTGCGGATATATTGCATTGTCAGCCGACAGTTCACTCAAAGTCTTGTCGGTTGACTGCGAATAACGCACAATCCACACATCAGCATCTGACGCGCGGTACAGCACTTCCTCACCGGTAAGACCCACACTTCCGCTACGGTCATAATCGTCAAACGGATTCTCGCCACCGGCATCTTTTATAAAAATACCCATGGTCGAATGTGCTCCGGGCACATACCATGCCTGCCCGTAAAGACGGTCGACAATCACCCTCGGACGCCCGGCAACCGAATCTACCGACTCACGCAAGGCGAGATACTCACGCTTGGTGTCGTCAAACATACGCATCGCCACATCCTCCTTGCCGAAAAGCATGCCGTAAAACTTCATCCACTCGGCGCGGCCGAGCGGCGAAGTCTCCATGTAGTCGGCACACTCTATAATCGGGATGCCCAGCTGACCCACCTTACCGTAGGTGCCTGAATTTTCAAAGGGTGACAACAATATGCCGTCAGGCGACAAAGTGATGATACGCTCGATGTCGGGCGAGGTGCCCACCCCGCAATCCACCACCTCTCCGGAAGCTATACGCCCGGCAAGCTCTCTCTGATGGATATAATTGGCGTCACATACTCCCTTGATTGCATCTATCGCGCCAAATTCGCTGACAAGGCTGTTATGAACCGAAGAGTATATCAACGATTTTTTCAGCGGAGTCCTTACCACGGTACCCTCGGGCAACACCTCGGGGAGCGGCATGCTGTCAGGCACCAATACATAGGTGTGGAGAATCTTTGTTGTGTCCCAGGGATTACGCACAGAGGCGGTGATAAATCCGTCGTGACGCACCAGGGACAGATTTACGGCATACTCCATACGTAGCGTGTCGCCGCCTTCATGGACAATATGAGCATTGCCGCCCTTACATGAAGCAAGGAGCGGCAATACTGCTACCAAAAGTAACCTGATCAAAGGCTTTATTTTCATGTCAACCGACCGGCATTATCAGTTAAAGAACACTGCGTCGCGGGGGTTCTGTCCGCCGCAGTCAAATTTGCTTACAAAGCTGCCATCCTGCTTGAAACGGTACATTGTGCCGTTGCTTGAAGAGTAGTTGGTAACGCCGATGTAGATATCACCGGTATACTCGCTTACAGCCATCATGTAGACACTTGCAGTGGCAAGTTCGGAAGGAGCGTCTTTCAGGAATGAAGCAGAGTTAAGACGACCGCTCTTGATGTCATATGAGCTGAAAGTATTGGTCGTTACAAAAGGACGCACAGAGTAGTCGGTACGAGAGTCGACAAGATAAAGCATATCGTCGCCTGCAGCCATGTTTGTAGCATATCCAAGTTCGCTCACCTTATTGCCTGCAGCCGGGTCAATCATCTGAAGAACGTAGCTTTCACGACCGTAGTTATTAGAAATCAGGAAGAGTTTATCATCCTCTTCAATAAGCTTGTTGGGGTTCTGCTCTACCACGAGAGTCTCCTTTACGGAAAAGGTATTCAGGTCGATTACAAATACATCGGTCAGATAGTTGTAAACGTTGCTTCCTGTCTCAGGATTGGTTGTGCGCTCATAAGAGTTAGCCACATAGAGACTGTTGCCCTCTATAGCCACGCCCTCAAGATTGGCGCCGGCAGTCTTTAGCTTGCTCTCAACCTTCAATGTAGAAGCATTGATTTTTGCCACGATACCGCCATAAAAAGAAGCGTAGATGTAATTGTCTTTTGCAGCGATGTAACGTACACCACCCTGCAATTCAGGGTCAGAAGAGAACAATGTGCGCTCTTCTTCCACACATGCAGTGTTAAGCTTCACCATATAGTTAGAGCCATAAACTGCAACATAGATGTTTTTGCCATATTTGATCATGCATTGTGCCACATCACCAAGACGTCCGCCATTCTGATCGAAAAATACATCAGTGATAAATGTAGGCTGACCTTCACCGGGATTGTAGAAGCTTATTGATGCATTGTTCTGGTTCATTGTGCCTTCATTCAGAATATACATACGTGATTCTGACAGCTGGACCTTTGAATCATCGTCGTTCCACTTCGGCTCATCATCGTCGCTACATGAAGTAAACACACTTCCAAACGCAACAAGCGCAGCCATTGCAAAATAAAGTTTTCTCATTTTCATAAACATTGTTAGTAATAAATCTATTATCGTTAAAATTTGAATGTTCCTGTAAGACGCCATGAACGACCCGGCATAGGGTAAAACTTGATTACATCATATTGGGCATCGGCAAGATTTATGAGCTCGCCCCTCACCGTGAGGTCACACCCATTGAAACGGAAGTCGCGAGACAGGGAGAGTGTCTGCTCGGCATATCCGTCAATCTCGTTTGCCTTGATATTTTCCGACATATAATAGCGCATACCGACCGCAACCACCGAATAGCCTACATTTACCCAAGGCGTCTCGACTATTGCAGATGCGTTGCCGCTATGTTCAGGCGTGTAAGGAAGCTGTGCCTTGTAATTAGGCGAATCCGTATCGGTTACATCTATTGCACGTTGCCATGTATAGGCACCGTTGACCACAAGCTTTATATCTTTGGGCAACGAAATGGCAGTAGACAAGGTTACATCAAGTCCTGTCACATGCACCTTACCGTAATTAATCATGCGCCATGCATATGTGGTCGGGAATGCAACAATCTTGTCAGTGACATCATTATAATAAGCATCGAGCGTCACGGAAAAATAATCCATTGCGGGGAAAAACGTCCCGCTCCATGTGAGACCGAGGTCAAACTCATTAGCTTTTTCAGGACGTAATACCCTACTGCCAAGACGGTCGTAATAGAGGTCATTAAAAGTAGGCACCCTGAATGTGCTCTTATACATAGCCCTGACATAAAACATCTCTCCGCTTACAGGATTGACACTCACCGACAATGAGGGGGTGACCCGCTTTATATCATGGGGTCTGTCACCACTCTCGACCCTCTCGGTGATATAAGTGCCGACAACAGAACCGAAAATATTAAGTACCGACTGTCGCCAACGGGCACTCAGGGCGGTCAGCGAAGTGTAACGTGTGGGATTGGGACAGCCTACCATTGTGCTTTCAAGCGTATTGACCGCTCCATCCTGGGCAAGTGCCACAGTGAGATTACTTACAGGGCGGAACAATCCTGTTGCCGAAGCATAATACTCATTTTGCTTATGCACCGCCTCATAATGGTTTCCGGCAAATTGCGGACCCTCCTCCGTGTCTTTGTTCCATCCGTAATTATATTTTGCCTGTGCCTGCAACTCCCACTTTTCGGAAAAAGCCTTGTGATATTTAGCCTGAACAAATGCGTTTTTATCCCACAACTGCTCAGTCGACACAGGATTATACAGCACTATGGCACCCGGCAATCCGCGCTTGGAATAAAAGTAGTAGCCTTTTACCTGCAGGTCGCCACCGCCCGGCATGTCGTAATACATGTTAGCCTCACCGTGCCATGAGTCTATCGCCGAATTGTTACGTCGCTCGCGGGTAACATTTTTGCCGTTGACCAGTGTAAACGGATAGTTTCCATCGGCACGCAGAAATGTCCCGTCAAGAGAGGTGGTGACACGCGACCCTATCTTCTGCCACCATCGTAGCGACGGGCTTACATAGCCAAATGAGCCTCCCGTCATCTTGATGCGGAACTGAGCCGGCTTGTCGCTGCTGAAAGAGGGACGTTCGGTGGTGATGCCAAGCACAGCAGCCGAAGCATAAAGACGCGCACATTGCAGCATATCGTCAGTCTGCCCGACAGCAAGTGACAGCATGCCTACATTGTCGAGCGAGAAACGCCCTATGTCAATCTGTCCTGCCTGACAATTGCTCACCGGCGCACCGTCATAGCTGACGGCAGTATGAGCTGCGCCCATGTTGCGTACCGACACTGTCTTCAAGCCGCCGATGCCACCGTAGTCACGCACATTTGTGCCTGCAAAGCGGCGCACCGCGTCAGCCATATTCTGCACTCCAAGCTGTGTAAGGTCTTCAATGGAAAGAGTCTGCACCGGGACGGCGGCAGACACCCTGTTAGGCGCACGACGTGAAGTCACCGTCACCTCATTCATCTGATGCACCTTACCGGTAATCGTGTCGGTATCGGCAGCCTGACCATGAAGTGACAGCAATGTGGCGACTCCCGTGAAGAAGCAGCGCACATATAATCCGCGCAGTAATTTAATCTCTTTATGTCCTCTCATCCTCGAAAGAAAAACATCTTTATATACACGCAGGCAGGTCTTCGGACTTATTTCCGGTCATAGCCAGGCGCCTTCCCAAATCCGTTTAGCCGGAATCCAGTGGCTCAATGCCTGAGACCGTTAATGAAAATTACCGCAGCGGGACTGTCCGGGATTCTCACCCGTGTTCCCTTTTAATCGCCGCCAAAACCATGAGGGCGAACCAACGTGAGTGCAAAGGTACTACAATTTCCGTTATACGCAAAAACTTTTTTGCGGTCTACCATATAATAAAAGCACCCCACATATATTATAAATAAAGGAACCGCCTGAGAGCGACATTGCTCCCCCGAGGCGGTTCCTGCAAGCTGTGATTCGGGTTTTATCGTTAAGCCGTCAGCTATAGATATTAGTGACGACGCTCATACTGAAGGGTAAGCGAAGGCTGGTCACATACTTCAGCCGGGCCGAAATACTGGATAGGACCGGGGTAAACGAAGTCAGTGTTGATAGCCCATCCTTCACGCTGAGAAGCAAATTTCTTGAAAGGTGCTCCGTCAAGACTTACAAGAGCCTTCTGGATAACAGGCTTCATAGCTCCGTGACGGCGCTCCATGTTCATCATCATAGTGATAGGAATACCACCGGCAATCCACTGTACAGAAGGCTTGGTCAAGCCACGTACGCTTGACATGTAGCCGGTAACGCCTGAGTTGATAAGACAAGCGGCGTTAAAACCAAGTGCATAGCAATAGTCGGCATCGAAGTTAGAGGGATCGGCGCAACGTCCTTCATAGCCGAAGAAGTGGTAGAGTGAAGCAAACTTGCCTACGTAGCGACCCTCGCTCTTCATCTCGTTTAGACGACGTGCTACCATCTCGCCGAGAAGCTTCTCTGTCTCGATGAGTGAAACCTGTACGTTTCCGTGGGGGTCGCGGTCAAGACAAAGCTGACGTGCCACTCCCTCGGGAAGGCTGGTAAAGATAGCCGCGTTCTCGTCAGAAAGACGGTCGGCAATCCAAGAAAGCTGATTCTGACGGTCAACCTTGGCAAACTCTTCAGCGTTTGCAGCAAGAAGGTCGTTAAGCTCGGCGATAAGCGCCTTCATAGCAGGGATAAATTCGATAAGACCCTCGGGAATCAGGACAGTACCGAAGTTATTGCCGTTGGCTGCACGTGCTGCCACAACATCAGCGATAGAGTTAACGATATCGTTGAGAGTCTGTTTCTTAGCCTCAACCTCCTCAGAGATTATGCAGACATTGGGCTGGCACTGAAGGGCACATTCAAGAGCGATGTGGCTTGCCGAACGACCCATAAGCTTGATAAAGTGCCAGTATTTCTTTGAAGAGTTACAGTCACGCTGGATGTTACCGATTACCTCGCTGTACACCTTGGTTGCGGTGTCGAAACCAAATGAAGTCTCGATAACCTCATTTTTAAGGTCACCGTCGATAGTCTTGGGACAACCGATTACCTGTACGCCGGCGTTGATTTCCTTATAATACTCGGCAAGGATAGCAGCGTTGGTGTTTGAGTCGTCACCGCCGATTATCACGAGAGCCTTGATGTTAAGCTCCTTAAGGATTTCAAGACCCTTGTCAAACTGAGCCTTGGTCTCAAGCTTGGTTCTGCCTGAACCGATGATGTCAAAACCGCCGGTGTTGCGGAATTCATCGATAATATCGGCAGTCAACTCCATGTACTGGTGGTCAACAAAACCGCCGGGACCCATAAGGAAACCGTAGAGACGGCTGTCGCGATGTACCTTCTTGATGCCGTCAAACAGACCGCTGATTACATTGTGTCCACCGGGAGCCTGACCACCGGAAAGGATTACACCTACATTGACAGGCTCGGTCTTGCCTGCCAAAGCAGCCTTTTCAAACTGAATTTCGGGAAGACCGTATGTGTTAGGAAACAATTTTTTGATTTCTTCCTGGTCAGCCACAGAGTTGGTAGCCTTACCTTCCACTGCCTTTACGGCACCGGTAAGCACAATGGGCAACTTGGGCTGATAAGCCGCACGGGCTTTCTGAAGTGCACTCTTCTTCATTGACTTAATGAGTTATAGATTAGTAATATATATGTTCAATGGTTTTGATTGCAAATTTCGCAAAAAATTATCAAAATATCAACCCGTTTCACAATAAAAAATAACTTTTAATCAGAGGCAATCAATCACTATTGAAAATATCGGTTTATTTTGGTAACTTTGCAAATTGATAAAAAGTCCATAAATGTTACGACCTGTCATATCGGAAACCAAAGTAAAGGCTGTGCGCGACCTGCTGCAGGAAAGCGAGCGCATCGTAATCACCTGCCACATGGCTCCTGACGGCGATGCAGTAGGGTCATCGCTGGGATTGCTCCACACACTTGCCAATATAGGCAAGGAAGCACGTATCGTGACGCCTGACCGTATTCCCGAAACCTTACGATTCCTTCCCGGGGCAAAAGACATCGTGCCCTATTCAAAATATACCGAGTTTGCAGGAAAGCTGCTAAATGACGCCGACCTGATATTCTGTCTGGATTTCAACGCGCTTTACCGTGTCGACCGCATGAAAGACGCGCTGGAGAGTGCGACGGCAAAGAAAATACTTGTCGACCATCATGAGAGCCCGCAGGATTTCACCGATGTCACAATCTCCCATCCCGAGCAGTCATCGACCTCGATGCTGCTTTTCCGTCTGCTATGTCGCCTCGAACTGTTCAACATGATTGACCGCAAGGCAGCGACATGCATTTACACCGGCATGATGACCGACACCGGCAACTTCTCCTACAACTCTAACGACCCCGACCTTTACGTGACTATCGCCGAGCTTGTGAAAAAGGGCATCAATAAGGATGAAATCTACAAGCGCGTAATGGACACCAAGAAAGCCAATGTGTTAAAGCTCAATGGCTATGCCGTGTCAAACATGCAACTGTTCCCCGAGCATAAGGCGGCACTCCTGACCCTATCTGCCGATGAATTGAAACGCTACAACTATCAGCGCGGCGACACGGAAGGGCTTGTCAACGAGCCACTTTCAATCGAGGATGTGATATATTCAGTTTTCCTGCGCGAAGATGAGCATCACATAAAGGTATCGACACGCAGCAAAGGCGATTTTCCTGTCAACAAGATATGTGAGAAATATTTCAACGGCGGCGGACATGTCAATGCTGCCGGAGGAGAAGTGGAATGCACCCTTGACGAGGCGGTGGAGCTATTCAAGACCACACTCGCCGACATGGAACAATATCTTGAATCAAAAGCAGATAACAACAAGTAATTAACCAACAGATACACTTCATTACACGACATGAGACTTTTACGAAATATACTTTTTATTGCGACAGGATTAATAGTCATGGCTGTCGCACTCTCTTCTTGCAACGATTCAAAAAGCTACGCCGACCTCTTGCGCGACGAGACCAAGTCAATCAATAATTTTCTTGCCGACCAACGTGTGATAGGCGAGGTCCCCGGCGACTCCGTATTCACTACCCGTCGCGGCATAGCTGAAAAGATTTACGACGAATCGCATGCCTCAAAGGGCGACGATTACGAAGAGGTATTAGGCAGAATCATGGAGGAACTCGCCGCCGACCCGGCAAAAGACGCTCCTTTTTACCGCATGGACGAAGATGGCAATGTATATATGAAAGTAGTGCGCACCGGCGACATGGACAACCGTCCCAAATACAACGACCTTGTATATTTCCGTTTCCTGCGCTACAACCTTGCCGGATATAACGACGGAGTATATCCCTTCCCCGAAGGAAATGCTACCGATGTCACTTACAGTGAATCAATACGTTATGGCAACTACCAGTCATCGTCATCAGCAGCATGGGGAGAAGGAGTGCAGCTACCGCTCAACTATCTCGGCTACGGATGCGAAGTGGAACTGGTAATACGCTCACAGGTAGGCATGTCAAGCGAGATTGCCTCTGTAATGCCTTACCTCTACCGTATAAGATATTTCAAAAGCAACATATAAATAAACCATACTGAAACATGTCTCTAATAAAATCAATTTCAGGCATACGCGGCACCATCGGCGGCGCACCCGGAGATGGACTCAGCCCGGTAGATGTGGTGAAATTTACTGCCGCATACGCACACTTCATCAGCAGAACCACAACACGCCCGACGCGTAAAATCGTAGTAGGCCGCGACGCGCGCCTCTCAGGTCCGATGGTCAACTCACTTGTAGAGGCAACACTCACAGGCATGGGGTTTGACGTGGTAAATATCGGACTCGCCTCTACCCCGACCACGGAAGTTGCCGTAGTAATGGAAAATGCCTGTGGTGGCATAATCATCACAGCTTCCCACAATCCCAAGCAATGGAACGCGCTGAAGCTTCTCAACGAAAACGGAGAGTTTCTCAACGACGCGCAAGGCAAGGAAGTGTTACGCATAGCAGAAAATGACGAATATACTTTTGCCGACATCGATTCAATCGGTCATGCCTATATCAACAACACTTACGATGCAAAGCATATCGAATCGGTGCTTGCCCTTGACCTGGTAGACCGCGACGCAATCGCCAAAGCTGACTTTACGGTTGCTGTCGACGCGGTAAACTCGGTGGGAGGTATCGTAATACCTCGCCTGCTACGCGAGCTTGGTGTAAAAAACATCATCGAGCTTAACTGCGAGGCTACCGGAAAATTTGCCCACACCCCCGAGCCTATCCCGGAAAATCTCACACAGATTTCCGACCTCATGCGCTCAGGCAAAGCCGATGTAGGCTTTGTGGTAGACCCCGACGTCGACCGTCTTGCCATCGTGATGGAAAACGGAGAGATGTTTGTGGAAGAATATACTCTCGTGGCTGTAGCCGACTATGTGTTGAGCCACACCCCCGGCTCTACAGTCTCAAACCTCAGCTCATCGCGTGCATTGCGTGATGTCACCAACCGTCATGGCTGCAACTATTCAGCCGCTGCTGTGGGTGAGGTCAACGTAGTGACAAAGATGAAGGAAACAGGCGCGGTAATCGGTGGCGAAGGCAACGGAGGTGTCATCTATCCCGCCTCTCATTATGGAAGAGACGCCCTCGTAGGAGTGGCATTGTTCCTTACCCTGCTCGCCAAGAGCGGAAAGAAGGTGAGCGAGCTTAAAAAGACATATCCCGAGTATGCCATCGCAAAAAACAAGATTGAGCTTACCCCCGACATCAATGTCGACGCTATACTTGCCGCCGTAAAGGAACGTTACTCCAACGAGACCGTGACCGACATCGACGGCGTGAAGATTGACTTCCCCGACAGCTGGGTACATCTGCGCAAATCCAACACCGAGCCTATAATCCGCATATACTCGGAAGCTCCCACGATGGAACAGGCTAACGAGCTTGCCGGACAAATCAAGGAAGTAATAGCATCGCTCGCGTAACCCGCGATTAATGACGAAAGTACTTTTCATAACCGCATCCCGAAAGCTTTATCACAAACTTTCGGGGTGCGTTTTTTATAAGCGCCCGTTCGACAATAAATGTTAAGATATCACACTGAGTCCAAACAATTCAGGGTTGCGGAAGGTTATTAAGGCAATTAATAACTATTAAAATTAACAATCATGAAGTGTAGTATCGAAACATTTCTACTCGGACTCGTAACCGGAGTGCTTACCGGCATGTATGCAGAGCGTTATACACGCACCACAATGCGCGGACGTAAAATCAGAAGAGAAATCAACAAGACGTTCCTTGATCTTTACGGGTCAGCCGAACAACAGATTGGAAAGATAAAAGAAAAAGTCGGACGTTCTGCCGACGATACCCGCGAGCTGATTGAAGAAGCAATCGAAGCGGCAAAATAAACTTTGATTTATACAATAGGAAAGGCGATTGACGACAGCTGTCATCAATCGCCTTTCTGCGTTATCCCTTGAGGCGGTCAGGCAAACAGGGCACGGAATGCCTCCTCGACCTTTGCCACCTCGACTATCTTGATTTTAAGCTTTGATGTGTCAAATCCCTTGATGTTGTGCCGGGGGATGATGATTGTCGAAAAACCGAGCTTCTCGGCTTCAAGTATGCGCTGCTCTATGCGCGTAATCGGTCTTATCTCGCCAGAAAGCCCCACTTCTCCCGACATACATACATCGCGCGGCACGGCAATGTCGACATTGGAAGAAAGTATCGCGCATATCACACTCAGGTCGAGGGCAGGGTCATTGACCTTTATGCCTCCGGCTATATTAAGAAACACATCTTTCTGGGCAAGCTTGAAACCTACACGCTTTTCAAGCACGGCAAGCAGCATGTTCATGCGCTTTGCGTCAAATCCGGTGACCGAGCGCTGCGGCGTACCGTATGCCGCAGTAGACACGAGCGCCTGCACTTCGATAAGAAACGGGCGCACGCCTTCAAGAGTCACCCCTATGGCTATACCTGACAGCGGGTCGTCACTGCCCTGTGTCAACAGAAGTTCGGAAGGATTGGTGACCTCACGCAATCCTTTCTGCACCATTTCATAGATTCCCAACTCCGAAGTGGAGCCGAAACGATTTTTTATCGACCTCAAGATACGGTACATGTAATGACGGTCGCCTTCAAACTGAAGCACGGCATCCACGATATGCTCCAGCACTTTCGGTCCGGCAATCGACCCTTCCTTATTGATATGACCTATAAGTATGACAGGCGTACCCGACTCTTTGGCATAACGCAACAGGCGCGCAGCACATTCCCTGACCTGGCTCACGCTTCCGGCTGCCGACTCAATAGCATCGGAAGCAATCGTCTGTATCGAGTCGACAATTAGCAGTTCAGGATTGACAATGGAAATATGATTCAGGATTGACTCCAGCGATGTGTCACACACGATGTAACAATTGTCGTTCATACGGCCTATACGGTCGGCACGCATCTTTAACTGTGACGCGCTCTCCTCGCCCGAGACATAGAGTATGCGCCGCCCACGCATCGACAGGATATTCTGAAGCACAAGCGTTGACTTGCCTATGCCGGGCTCTCCCCCGACAAGCACAATCGAGCCGGTCACAAGTCCGCCCCCAAGTACACGGTTAAGCTCTTCACTCGGCATGCGTATGCGCTGTTCCTCGCGTGTCTCTATCTCAGTGATAGGACGCGCCACGACATCTTCGCGCGACTCAAATGTCGAGGTTTTGCTCTTCTTTGCCACACGACGCTCCTCGACCATGGTATTCCACTCGCCACAACCGGGACAGCGACCCATCCATTTCGATGATTCCGTGCCGCAATTGTTGCAAAACCACACTGTCTTTTCTTGTTTTGCCATAGATCTATGCCCTTGTATGTTAAGAGCTTGTTTAATAATAAATGTTACCGTCAGGGCGGTCATTCGTCGAGTAGATTTTTGCTTGTGATGAGGGAGTTATGGGGCTCCATAGCTCCCGAAGAGCAGGCGGAAAGATGCCGGCGAATGACCGACGGGAGGTAATTTGTTTCATATCGTTGATATATTTTTGCATTTGTTCCAAAGACCGTCAATGGGTTGAGTGATTATAAAGTTACCTTTGGTCTCGTATATCCTGGTCGCTTTTCGTCCTGTTCCTCAGTCGTGTACATAAAGTACACTCCTTCGTCACATATCGAAAATCGTCTCAAGCTATACGACCCTGACGGCAACATTTATTATTAGACAAGCTCTAAAGCTGGCGGCGACGGAACTCAGAGACTGTCACCGCAGTAGCGGTGGCTACATTCAGCGACTCGCTTGTCGCTACCCCGGCAGGATAAGGAGGTATCGTGAGACGGCATGTCACCTCACGGGCGACATCACCGGAAATACCTTTGCCCTCGTTGCCCATCACGATGACACCCGCCGGTGAAAGCGAGGCACCATAGATATCGTCACCGTCAAGGAAGGTGCCGTAAACCGGCAGCCCGCAACCGTGAAGCCACTCGGCTAAAGGCGTATAATATACCTTCACCCTTGATATCGCCCCCATTGTAGCCTGAACCACCTTGGGGTTGTACAAGTCGACCGTATCGGGCGAGCATACGATATCGCGTATGCCAAACCAGTCGGCAATTCTAATTATAGTGCCGAGATTGCCCGGGTCCTGTACCCTGTCGAGGGCGAGCACAAGCTTGCCGGCAGGAGCCAGTTCACTGATGTCAAGGCGCGGCATGGCATATACGGCGATTACCTCGGGTGGTGTTGAAAGATGGCTCATACGCTCCATGTCGGCGCGTTTCACGACAATCGGTTCCATCCCTTTCAGCTCTCCATGACGACGCTCAAGCCAGGCGGTGGTGACAAAAAGGTAACGCACCTCAAAGTGACGCAGCGTGTCAAGCACGCATTTTGTACCTTCAGCGACAAAAAGCCCCTCTTCACGGCGCACCCGGGCGTCGTCAAGCGACGCCACGAGTTTGCGAAGTCTGTTGGTTAGCTCGACCATCGGCTATTTCTTGTATTCCTTGATGCCTTTTTCAAGGAAGCGGGTAAACTTGGGTATATTCTCATCGTAAGAGAAAGGTCCTGAAAGAAGGTCACCCTTGGCATCAAGTATCACGTAATAAGGCTGTGCATTTGCCTGGAATTTATAGCGCTGCAGGTAGCTCCAGCGGTCACCGTAGGTCTGCAAGGTCACCTTTTTACCATTCTCCATGACTGTTTCTGGCACCGGCAACTCCTTCTTCTCGTCGACCATAAGCTTAATGACCACGAAATTATTTTCAATCATGGCATGCACATTGCTCTCGTCAAGCACGGCACCTTCCATTTTGCGGCAGTTGACACAACCGTAGCCGGAGAAGTCGACAAGCACGGGCTTGCCCTCTTCGGCAGCAGCTTTCATGCCCTCTTCGTAGTCGTCATATTCCTTGAATCCGCCTCCGTAGAGGTTAAAGTCTTGAGTGTACAACGGTGGTACAAACGCGCTCACACCCTTTAACGGCGCACCCCACAATCCGGGCACAAGGTATATGGTAAAGGCAAATGATATCATTGCGAGGAAGAAACGGAACACACCTACCGAACTGTCGGCAGGACCGTAATGGCTGAAATTGAACTTGCCGAGGAGATACAATCCGAGTAGCGCGAAAATCACAATCCACAAGGCGAGGAAAGCCTCACGGTCAAGCACGTGCCAGCCATAGGCAAGATCGGCTACCGAAAGGAATTTCAATGACAGGGCAAGCTCAATAAAACCGAGCACAACCTTGACCGTATTCATCCAGCCTCCCGACTTAGGCGCGCTCTGCAGCCAGGACGGGAACATTGCAAAGAGGCAGAACGGAATGGCAAGCGCAAGCGAGAACCCGAACATACCTACCGCGGGACCAAACTTATCGCCTGTGCTCGCAGCCTCGACAAGCAAGGTGCCTATAATCGGACCGGTGCAGGAGAATGACACCAACGTAAGGGTGAACGCCATGAAAAATATACTCAGCAATCCGGTTGTCTTTTCAGCAGTGCTGTCCATCTTGTTTGCCCACGACTCGGGAAGCTTTATGTCAAACGCGCCGAAGAAAGAGATGGCAAACACCACGAGCAACAAGAAGAAAATAATGTTGCACACAGCACTTGTTGAGAGCGCATTAAGCGAGCTTGCACCGAATATAGCAGTGATAATCAATCCAAGCAGGAGGTAAATCACGATAATTGACACACCATAGATTGTGGCATCGCCGATAGCCTTTGCACGCGACTTACCTTTCTTCAGGAAGAAGCTGACAGTAAGCGGAATCATGGGCCACACACAAGGAGTGAGAAGCGCTACAAAGCCTCCGATAAAGCAAGTGATAAATATATACCACAATGACGTCGTGGAAGCATCTTCGGGATTTTCCTCGCTGTCAAAGTCGACAGGAGCCCATATGCCATCGGCTGATGTCTCCTGTTCGGTAGCCTCGGCAGCAACCGGTTCAACCGCCGGAGTGGCGACAACAGTGTCGGCTTTTACCTCCTCGGGGGTCTCGGTCGCAATCTTTGCTGTACCGGCAAACTCAAAAGACTCTCTTGTAGGGGGGATGCAGTTTTCATCGTTACAAGCCGAGAAGCGGATAGCACCCTCGATGGCGTACCGCGAAGCCGTCACGACAAAATTCTGACGCAATGTCACCTCATCGGTCCACCAGCTCAGATTGGCGCCAAACATTTCATCAAACTCCTTGTGAGCGGTCTTGCTCGGTTTCATCTTGCCGTCAAGCTTCACCCCCTCCAGCTTGTTCCAGTCTATTTCAAGCGGATTGGGGCCCACATCGGGATCCACATCGTTACTGTACACATGCCATCCGGCATCAATTTTCGCGGTCATCACCACTGCACCGTGGGTGTCGTCGGTCATGTCGAGCGCAACGCTCCATTTGACAGGTGTCACAATCTGCGCTTCAATACAGCTGAACGAAGCAACAAGAAACGTGACAATAAGATAGATAAGACGTGTCATTGCAATACTCTTTTCCCTTATTCAATAAACATAATGTGCAAAGATACGCAATTTATTTTTACAATCTCTTACAGCTTTCACGTTTTTATCGTATATTTGCTATGTAAATCCATTATGTATGACTATATGGCGCCACTATTTTCAATTATAACCGTTACTTACAACGCCGCATCCACTCTTCCGGCGACCCTGAAGAGCGTCAAGGAGCAGACAAGCTCCCTCTTTGAGCATATCATAATGGACGGAGTGTCGACCGACCGCACCCTCAAGCTCGCCATTGACGCCGGCATACCTCAGGCACGCATCTATTCAAGCCCCGACAAAGGCATATATGACGCCATGAACAAGGCGATGGATGTGGCAAAAGGCGACTATCTCATCTTTTTGAACGCGGGCGACTCATTTCACTCTCCCGACACTCTTTCGCTACTCGCCAAGGAAATTATAGACAATGACTATCCGGGCATCATCTACGGGCAGACCAATCTTGTCGACAGCCAACGCCGGTTTATCGCCCCGCGACATCTGACCGCGCCTGAGACACTAACCCTCGAAAGCTTTAAAGAAGGGATGCTTGTATGTCACCAGGCGTTTATCGTCAACCGCAAACTGGCGCAACCCTACGACACCAAGTTCCGCTATTCAGCCGACTATGAGTGGTGTATCCGCTGCCTGCAACGCTCACGCCACAACCGCTATGTGCCGGAAGTGCTTATTGACTATCTGCATGAAGGGACCACCACCGCCAACCGACGCAAGTCGCTTGCCGAGCGGTTCCGCATCATGAGCTACTATTACGGGTTTCTCCCCACCGTGGCACGACATCTCGCCTTCATACCCCGCTTCCTGAAACAGAAGCATATCGAAAATGAAGCAGTCAAAAACCTAAAATAACAATACAAACAATAAAGCTTAACATCATGAAGTATTACGTAGCAGAAAATGAACAGCCTGTCGGCCCGTTTGAAGTAAGCCAGCTTATCGCACGCGGACTGAAAGGCACTGACCTCGTATGGACTGAAGGTCTCGAAGGGTGGGTAACCGCCGAAAGCGTTGAAGAGATACGTATGGCTCTATACGCTCCCAACGGCAGTTCGCAGGAATATCGCGAAACCGCCATCCCTGAAATCAATCCGGCACAAAACACCCAGTGCCCGCCTCCCCCGTTCCGCCCCGCCTACGCACAACCGGCACAACCGACACAACCGCATGCCGCCGGATTCCAGCAGCAAGTAGATGAAATACCGCCTAAAAACTGGCTTCTTGAGTCAATCCTGGTCACTATCTTGTGCTGTCTGCCATTCGGCATCGTAGGCATCATCAAGGCGTCGTCGGTTAACTCATTGTGGATGACCGGACAATATGACAACGCCCGCAAAGCATCGGCAGACGCCAAACGCTGGACCATCATCGGACTTTGCTGCGGACTCGTATGGATAATCCTTTACGCAATATTTTGGGTAACCATCGGATTTGCCGGCGTACTATCAGAAATGTAATATAATGGTAGTCAACACCACTTTTCACGTAGAGCCGTCGGTAGAAACAGAGTTTATCGACTGGATTCGCTGCGAATATATTACCGCCGCAGAGACAAGAGCCCACCTTCACACCCCGCTGTTCATGCGCATCCTCACCCCTATGGAGGGCGGCACAGGATATGCCGTGCAGCTGCAGGCCGACTCCAAAGCTGATGTCGACACATGGCTTGAATCGGCGCAACCGCCCTTGCTCTCAGAAATGGCGCGTAAATGGGGAAAGAAGGTGATGTTTTTCACCACTTCGATGGAGAAAGTCAAGTAATGGCTATCCCCGGCGAAAGAAATGAAGCATTGCGTGACTGGGATCGTATCATAATCGGTATCGATCCCGGCACCAATGTCATGGGCTATGGTGTGCTTGGAGTGAAGCGCAACAAGCCGTCCATGATAGCCATGGGTGTAATCAAGCTCAACCGATTTGACAGCCACTATCTGCGTCTGGGACATATATTTAAGCGTGTCTCGGGCATACTTGAACAGTATCTACCTGATGAAATGGCAATAGAAGCACCGTTTTTCGGCAAAAACGTGCAATCCATGCTGAAGCTCGGACGCGCACAGGGCGTGGCTATGGCTGCGGCTATCAACCATGACATTTCCATATGCGAGTATGAGCCGAGAAAAATCAAGATGGCAATAACAGGCAACGGGGCGGCGGCAAAGGAGCAGGTGCAGGAAATGTTGCGCCGCATACTCAACATACCGGCAGAAAACCTACTCCCCGAGCTCGATGCAACCGATGCACTCGGCGCGGCTTTATGCCATTTCTACGAGTCGGGCAAACCGGAAATTGCGCGCGGACCGCGCTCCTGGAAAGAATTCATCGCCCAAAACCCCGGCAGAATAAAATAAAACCGATAAATTGTTTCCTTTCGTGGAAACAATTTGTTATCTTTGCATTGTTATACTATAGAATATGGCGACTCCCAATTTCAAGGTGTTATTGACCGATGAAGCCACGGCTTTTATCCGCTCTCTTCCCGAAAAGGCTCAACGAAAAATCACCTACAATATCCTAAGAGTTGAAGGAGGCGAAATGGATAAGGATTTATTCAAAAAGCTCAATAACGACATTTGGGAGTTACGCACATTATTTAATGGTGTATGCTACCGCCTTTTAGCATTTTGGGATACTGAGCGACAGGCATTGATAATCGCAACGCACGGCTTTATCAAAAAGGCACAAAAAACTCCACGTAACGAAATCGAAAAGGCGGCAGCGATAATGAAACAATATTTTGAGAACAAACAGGCAGAATAAAATGGCAAAGATTAATTTAACTCCGGCAAGCAAACTCGTTGATGAAGCGTGGGGAAAAATCGGCACACCGGATCGCGATGCGATGGAAGCGCAGTTGGCAGAAGACCTTCACGCATATTTCATCGGAGAAGCAATAAAAAAGGCTCGTAAGGCACAGCATCTTACTCAAGAGGAATTGGGAGAACGGATTGGCGTACAGCGAGCACAGATTTCAAAAATAGAAAAAGGGAAAAGCGTCATAACACTCCCAACTATGGCACGTGTATTTCGGGCGTTAGGTATTGAATCAGGCATTCTTGACTTGGGAACCGTCGGCAAAGTTGCCCTATGGTAAATCCTATAATAAAAAAGCTAATTTAAATCTTGAAAATCTCAGGCGCGATATTGCACAGAACAATAAAAAGTTGTACCTTTGCAGTCGCTATTTTTCCGCGCGGGCTCGATAAAGTAGCCGGACAGCCGGTTCGCCTGACGGAGTTAACCTGTAATAATCATTATTTAACAGATGTACGCAATTGTAGAAATTCAAGGACAGCAGTTCAAGGCAGAAGCCGGCAAGTTCTTGTATGTTCACTATCTCGGCGATGACAAGAAAGAAGGTGACGCAGTAGAGTTTGACCGCGTTCTCCTCGTAGACGCCGACGGTGCCGTTAAGGTAGGCGCACCTACCGTAGAAGGTGCAAAAGTAGTTTGCGAAGTGGCAACCCCGCTCGTAAAGGGTGACAAAGTAATCGTCTTCAAGAAGAAAAGACGTAAAGGCTATCGCCGCAAAAACGGCCATCGCCAGTGCTTCACCAAAATCGTGATTAAGGACCTTGTAGCTTAACCCATTAAAATCTTAAAAAAACATGGCACATAAAAAAGGTGTAGGTAGTTCAAAGAACGGCCGCGAGTCAGAAAGCAAACGACTCGGCGTTAAGATTTTTGGCGGTCAGCATGCTAAGGCAGGCAACATTATCAAGCGTCAGCGCGGTACAGTTCACCATCCCGGTGAAAATGTAGGCATGGGCAAGGATCACACAATCTATGCTCTCGTTGACGGTGTCGTTGAGTTCAAGCTCAAAGGCGGTCGCCAGTATATCAATGTTACTCCCGACGCAGAGGCATAACCGCCTTTCGTTAAATCACAAAAAATAAGGGGCATCAAAATTTTGATGCCCCTTGTTTTTTGTTTCCGGATGCAGCCAAGCTTCCATTTTTCCTTACGTCCAAACTGATTATCAGGCTGATATCATATGCTGATGGACGCATGAAAGGATAATTACACTAACCTAAGGATTTTGCCCGGAATGGGCAAGATGATGGTAACCGCGGGCAGCTCCGGAGGTGCGCCCGTGGCAAGCACATCTATCCACGCCTCTACCCAGAAAGGGTTGCATAATCATCTGAAAAGTCTGTAATTGGGGGCAACCTGCTCTTGTGGTTGAGGTGCCCATGAGAGACCTACGCAGCAGGTCAACCGACGGCAACGCATGGTCACAAAAAAAGGTTGCGCCGGGAGAGGCACAACCTTTATGTCATTTAGACGCTCCGCATTAAAACGGAGCCTCCTCGTCAATCATCGCATCAACAGGCTTCTCATGTTTCTCGGCATAAGTCTCCTTGATAAAGAACACACAGCATGCACCCACCAGCAGCAACACTCCTGCAAGCACAATCATGTTAAGCTGCGAAGTGCCACCGAGCAGCGAATACACCGCTCCGCCAAGAGCGGCGGCAACAATCTGAGGTATGGTAATCGTGCCGTTAAACAATCCAAGATAGGCACCCATATGCTTGCCTGAAATCGAGTTGGTAAGGATAGTGAAAGGCATTGCAAGCATCGCAGCCCAGGCAGTACCGACAAGGAAGTAACTTATAAACAACGCGTGGGGGTCATGGAAAAACATCGTAGATATAAATCCGACACCACCAATCACAAGGCTTAGCGAATAAGCGAGACGGCGATTCTTAAAGTTTGGCAACACGGCAGCCCACACAACAGAGCCGATAGCCTGAACGGCAAACAACACACCGTTCCAGTTTGCCGCTTCCTGATAATTGGCAGCCTGTGTGCCCTGCGCCGCAGTCCAACCATAAGCCTGCTCGGCAACACCGCCGGTATTGTAAGTCCACATATACATAAATGCCGCCCAACAGAAAAACTGCACCAGACCTACCGTCCAGAACACCTTGGGCGCACGCACAAGCAGAGTCACAAAGTTGGTCTTCTCATCATCCTTATCCTCGGTTATGCCATGATATTCGGCATACTCCTTAGGAGGCATCTCCTTGACCTTGCAGAAAGTGTATATCACACAAAGTATAAGAATAGCCGCACCACCGTAGAATGAGAACGTCACCGAATCAGGCACCTTATTGCCATCGGCAACATTGCTTATGCCTATCCAAGCCAACACAAACGGAAATACATAACCGACGATTGAACCGGCATTGCAAAGAAAGCTTTGTATGGAATAAGCAAGACCCTTTTGCTTTTCATTGACCATGTCTCCGACCAGCATCTTAAACGGCTGCATCGATATGTTAATCGAAAGGTCGAGAAACATCAAGGCAAAAGCACCGAATACAAGAGCGGCGCCTACGGCAAAATGAAAGCTTCCGGCATTAGGAAGAAGAGCCATCACGATTACCGCGAGTATAGACCCGAACAGCAGATATGGCAGACGGCGCCCGAAACGGTTCCATGTACGGTCGCTCAAGGTTCCTACTATCGGCTGGATTACAAGTCCGGCAAGCGGAGGGAGAATCCAGAAATAACTTAACTCATGCGGGTCGGCTCCGAGTGTCGCAAAAATACGGGAGATATTTGCGCTTTGGAGCGCATAGGCAATCTGTACGCCGAAAAATCCGAAACTAAGATTCCATAGTTTCCAAAAGCCCAAGTCAGGCTTTACCTTTGCTTTCATGTGTATAAACGGTTGTAAAAGAGTTGGACAATATCTTTAGAATTAACCGCAAAGATAACACATTTTTTCACAAAAGCAAAAAAGAGTTGAGTATTACACCTTTTTTATCATATTTTATTGCCATAAAGCCGAATAATGCCTATCCGGCACCTCAACAATACTTTGCGGCAACAGCCATGATTGCGTCCATGTCGAGCACGACCTTTCCCGACGAAGAACTCTTCTCGAAGTCGGCGACAGGATAAATATCGGGGTTTCTTGCCACCTGATAGTCAGTGGCATCCTCCGATGCGGGACGCTCGGCAGCTGCCGCATCTTCAATCGCTTCATTGGATTCGGCAATGTCAGTCAGCATCTCGGACTCAGTTATCACAGAGACAAAAAGCGACTCAGGGTTTATACTCAATTTAAGTCCGGGACCGTTGTGATTGTCAAGCCCTACATACTCCTTTATCGTAATGGCGATATTTTCAGCCAATTCTTCTCGTGTCATATTATACTTAATTTAGATATTAACAGAATTATAACACGCCCGACGCGACCAATGTTGCAGCAACGCCATATCATTTGCCTCCGGAATTCCCGGAAACAGGGGACTAAAGTGACACAATGAGCCGGTCAAGGCGCATTTTTTTCAAATATCTTTATACTTTTTCACTCTAATGTAGTAAATTTGCACATTATTACCATCATATCACTGACAATATGAAATCGATTAAGAGCATAGCCGCAACCCTCATGATAGCACTTGCGGCATTTACAGCACAGGCGCAGCTACCCTCGGTCCAGCTTAAAGACCTTGAAGGCAAAACCGTTGACACCGCCAAGTTAAGCAACGACGGCAAGCCCTTTGTAATCACATTCTTTGCATCGTGGTGCAAGCCTTGCAACCGTGAGCTTAAAGCAATCCACGAAGTATATCCCGACTGGCAGGAAGAGACAGGCATGAAAGTAGTGGCGATATCGGTCGATACCGGACAAAACGCCAGCAAGGTGAAGCCTACTGTCGATGCCGAGGGATGGGAATATGACATCCTTCTTGACCCCAACAGCGACTTCATGCGCGCAATGGGTATCCAGATGATACCCCACTGCCTTATCGTTGACGGCAATGGAAACATCGCCGACAGCCGCAGCGGATACACCGAAGGCGCCGAGAGCCATATCATCGAAAAGATACGCGAACTACAGAATAAATAATCCACCACATTTCATACCGCAATCGTAATGAAGTTGACCCGACCACTCGCATTGCTCGCCTTCGGAGCGACAGCTTTTTGCGCATCGGCTCAAAACGGAGTTGCCGTGCATGGTAGCGTGCAAAGCGACAACCTTTTTCCGACAAAGCCCTATCTGGACATGAACGACAAGGAACACCACAGTGACTTCCTGACCAACACCTATGCCGATGTAGGACTTATTAGCAAATATGTCGACGCAGGACTGCGTGTAGAGTACCTTGACCACCCGCTGCCTGGATTTGAGCCTGACTTTCAGGGATGGGGCGTGCCTAACATATATGTAAAGGGCAAATACAAGGGCCTTGAAATTACAGCAGGCGACTTCTACGAGCAATTTGGCAGCGGATTTATATTGCGCACCTACGAGGAGCGAAGCCTCGGCATAGACAATTCGATAAGAGGCGGACGACTGAAAGTCAACTCGCTCCCCGGACTACGCTTCACGGCTCTTGGAGGTCTGCAACGCCGGTTTTGGGACTGGAGCCAACACTCACAAGTGTATGGCGCCGACCTTGAATGGGACATGCAGGAGCATATCAAGGGACTAAGCAACCATAACATCATATGGACACTCGGCGGCTCATGGGTATTACGTCATCAGGACGACGAGACAATCATGGTGCCCGGCACCAACTACCGTCTCAACCTGCCCAAGACAGTAAACGCATTTGACGCGCGCACCCATTTCTACCGCAGCGGGCTTGACCTGCTCGGTGAATTTGCGTGGAAAGCACCCGACCCTTCGTTTGACAACAACTATACCTATCGCCACGGTAGCGCGGTGATGCTGTCGGCATCTTACTCAAAGACAGGCTGGAGCGCGCTCGTCCAGGCTAAACGCTCTGAAAACATGGCGTTCCGCAGCCAGAGGTCTATGAAACTTACGTCGGCATTTATCAACAACATGCCTGCGTTTGCCTACCAGCACACCTATGCACTTGCAGCAATGTATCCCTATGCCACCCAGGCGGCACCGGGAGAATGGGCATTTCAGGGAGCATTTGCCTACACGTTCAAGCGCAAGACCCCGCTCGGAGGAAAGTATGGCACCAAACTTAAACTTAACGTAAGCTATATCCGCGGACTCCATCACGAAAAGCAACCCACCTTCAACGGCTCAGAATATGGCACTGACGGTGACAAATGCAAGTTTTTCGGCATGGGTGAAGTCTACTATCAGGATATCAACCTGCAATTTGAAAAACGATTTACCCGCGACTTCAACTTCAATTTCATGTACATGAACCAGCGCTACAACCAGATGGTGGTAGAGGGTCATGGCGAGATGGTGAACGCCAACATCTTTGTTGCCGAGGGTAAATATAAGTTTAACAAAAAGCTTACCTTGCGCGGCGAGCTGCAATATCTCACTACCCGTCAGGACCAGAAAGACTGGGCCTACGGACTGCTTGAACTGTCGGTACTCCCCTATCTCATGTTCAGCGTAAGCGACCAGTGGAATTGCGGCGACACAGGCATACATTATTATATGGCATCGGTAACCGGCACATATAAGTCCAACCGCCTCATGATAGGCTACGGCAGAACCCGCGCCGGCTACAACTGCTCGGGCGGTGTGTGTCGTTATGTGCCCGAGACTCAGGGTGTCAACATTTCTTACAACTACAATTTTTAAACAGGGAGAAAACACACTATGACAAAATCTCGAATCATCGCGGCACTCGCCGCCATAGCAATACCGGGCATACTGCTTACCTCATGTGACGAGGTGAAGGAGAATGAACGCTATATCGACATGGGAGAAATCACGGCTCAACGCACCGTGCTCCTTGAGGAATTTACCGGACAATATTGTACCAACTGTCCGTTAGCTCACGAAAGTATTGAGAAAATCGAAGAGCAATATGGCGACAAATTCATCGCAGTCAGCATACACGCAACCTCCCTTGCTCTTGATTTTGACCCGGCAGCGACCGTACCTGGATTAAAGCAACCAGAAGGTGACACATATGCGCAACATTGGGGTGTAACCAACATTCCTATTGGTGTTGTCAACCGCCAGGACGGCTTAAAAGATTTAAGTGCTTGGCAGGGACTCGTCAGGACTGCCTTAGGAAATGATACTCCGGTAGAAATTACCCTGTCAGCCAATCTTGACGAATCGGGTAAAAACATAAATATAACCACCGACATTTATTCTGGTGACAATATAGACGGAAAACTTCAGCTCTGGGTTGTTGAAAGCGGCATAATCGCTCCGCAATTCGGCACAGGTACATTTTACCCGAACTATACCCATAACAATGTATTCCGCGCTGCAGTAAACGGCACATGGGGAGAAGATGTAACACTTCTAACCCGTGAAAGCCAATCATTTACTCACTCGATAGCTCTTAACGAAAACTGGGACATCGACAATACAAATATTGTCGCATTTGTTTACTCAGATACAGATGGAGTGCTTCAAGCGGCAAAATGTGCTATAAGCGGATTTTCAATCATCGAATAATCATTAACTCTTTAATATATGAAACGAATTATTACCTTATTTTCTGCAGTCGCATTATTTACGACACTCAACGCACAGGAATTTGCAGCTATCTATAATGGGGAAAAAATTGCAGATGGCGCAACACTCATAGTTAATGGATTTGAAGGAACAACTGGCATCTGGCAATCAAATCCTTCAATAGTCCTCACTGCATCAACAGATGTAAATGTCGGTCTTAAAACATCATATACAGATAGTCATATCCAATTCTGTCCGAAAGCTGAAATTGAAGAGTTTGGAGGATGCATCCCGCCATCGAAAATGGGTGACCTTTTTATAGCCCAAAAGAGCTTTGATATGGGACCCGAAAACTCAATCGACTTAGCAATCCACTGGGCCGATGACATGGAAAACTTGGGTTCGCCAACAAAACCCAATGTTCTATCTGAAGTGGCATTCTCAGTCATATACCATACGCGCACTGTATATAGTTTCACCCTCCAATTCAATTCCAATTACACTGCCGGCATCGACAATGTTGCCGACAACGGTAATTTCGTGAATCTTGCCGCAGGCAACATCCTTGAATACAACGTCCCTGCAGGCACCAAGCTTGATGTATATTCACTAAACGGAGCCACTGTGCTTGAGCGCACCATTAACGGTCACGGCTCACTTTCACTTGACCGTCTGGCACCCGGTGTATATCTCTACAAGGCAGGCGAACTCAGCGGCAAGGTGCTCGTAAAATAATTTTTTCCGGAAAAATCGATGATTTTAAAAGAAAAGATATAACTTTGCAGAGTAAAGCAATAATAAACAATTTATCGTATAATATCTAAATTTTAATTAATCATGGCTTACGTAATCACTGATAAGTGTGTAGCTTGCGGCACCTGTCTTCCCGTGTGTCCTGTAGAAGCAATCTCTGAAGGCGACATCTATCGCATCGATCCCGATACTTGCATCGAGTGTGGCAGCTGCGCAGAAGTTTGCCCCAGCGAAGCAATTATTCCCGGCGAATAATTAAAGCTATACAACAGCAAAGACATAAGGGCTGTCCTTTTCAGGGCAGCCCTTTCTGCATCAATTAAGCCGAAATTTGCGGGAATGGATTGAAATGCCTAAATTTGTAAGACAAAGTATCAACCGATGGGCAAAGAGTTTGTGAAAGATAATCCGGAACTTGTGGCGAGGCTACGTGACCCCGCTACCTGCCGCGATGCCTTTGGCGAGGTAATCAAGCTGTACGGCGAGCCGCTTTACTGGCAGATACGTCGCATGGTTGAGAGCCACGAAGATGCCGACGACCTTCTCCAGAACACTTTCATGAAAGCATGGAGCTCGATTGAAAATTTCCGTGGTGAGGCAAAATTGTCGACCTGGCTCTACAAGATTGCCATCAACGAGAGTATCACTTTCCTTGCCCGCGAACGTAAACGCCTTAACCTGTCAATTGACGACGAGGAGTCACATCTTGTAAACCTGATTGAAGCCGACACCTTCATCGACGGTGATGAACTTGCGCTTAAACTGCGCAAGGCTATCGCCACTTTACCTGAAAAACAACGGCTTGTGTTCAATATGCGCTATTACGACGACATGAAATATGAAGAAATGTCGGAGGTGCTCGGCACCTCTGTCGGAGCCCTGAAAGCCTCATATCATCTTGCCGCAAAAAAAATTGAACAATATTTTGCCGAAAACGATTAAACCATTGACCACATTTTTAGTCATAGAATAAAAATTATACGATATGGCACATGACAACGACATACTAAAACAGGTTGACCGACGGTCAGGAATGACGGTTCCCGACGGTTACTTCGCTGATTTTGCCTCACGTATGATGGAGCAGCTTCCCGAAAAGAAGCAGGAGAAGATATTGCCGCGCACATGGTGGCAGCGTAGTCGCCCCTATATCTATATGGCAGCCATGTTTAGCGGTATCTGGCTCATGATGTGGCTTTTTAATGACATTAGCGGCAGAAGCTCCAACCATATGAGCGACAACCCGGTCATAGCCACAGTGCTGCAAAGCGACAATTTCTACGACTATTACATGCAAGACCTTGTCGATGAGTATGATGTGGTCGAGGGCTTGTATGATGACGGTGTTACATTAGCTAACTTTAAATGACGCTTCATATGAAACGAAAGAACATACTCCTACTTCTTATCGCAGCGATAATATTCGCGATGCCGGGATATGCCACCGATAATAAAAAAAATATCGACCGCAAGGAATGGTTTAAGGAATTGCGCCAATACAAGCACAGTTTTCTTACCAAAGAGCTTGACCTGACCAAAGAACAGGAAGCTAAATTTTTCCCGATGTATGACGAGATGGACGATGCGATGTTCAAGGTCAACCGCGAGGCTCGCGCAATGGAAAAGAAGATAACCAAGAGCAGCGAAAAGGTTTCCGACCTCGAATATGAAAAAGCCGCCGAGGCGATGTACGAGGTCAAGGGAAAAGAAGCTGCTATTGAAAAGCAATATTTTACAAAATTCAAGACCGTGCTTACCCCGAAACAATTGTTTGAGCTTAAACAGGCTGAACGGCGTTTTACCGACAAGCTCATGAAAGAGCATTCCAAAGCCCGTTCCGGAAAAAAGTAATTTGACACATTGGATATCTAAATAAGAATTGATTGGCGCGAACTTTTCGCGCCAATTCCATATTATTACTATTATGAAAAAGGCGATTTTTTTATTATCAATTCTATTGTTTACAGTAACAATGACAACCCGCGCGGAATATTCCAAACCTGACTTCGCTTACCCGAAAACAGTAAGTAAAAATGCAGTCTCCTCACTTGACAAGGCTCTCGCCGATGGCGACGGCAAATTGCTTGTAAGGTCACTGATTGACTACAGTCTTGCAGAAAAGGCTATCGACCGCGACAGCCTGCAACCGGTATTGAACCGAATCGCAGCCATCACCTCACAGGAAAAAGATGCGCCTACCCGAGCCATGCTGTCGCTCCTGCAAGCCGACATATACCAGGCTCTCTATCAAGCCGAGCGCTGGACATATGACCGCCGTCAACTACCCGCTACTGCCGCCAATCAGGACTACCGGCTCTGGAGCGGGGAGCAATTCCGTGAAAAATTACTGTCCCTTACCGGCGAGGCACTCTCTGACCCGGCTGCATTAAAGTCACAAAAGCTGTCGGAGTACACCGGAATAATCACCGTAGATAATGAATCAAAGCCGTTCTTCCCTACCCTCTATGACTTTGCAGCATGGAGGTCGATCGAGACGCTAAAGAGCTTGTCGCCTACACCATATATGTTTCCGGTCGGTATGCTATGCCGCTACGATATATACATAAGGTTACCGTTCAACTATCAGTCGCCTGTAGCTAAACAGATACTGTACATATATCAGCAATTGCTTGATTTTCATAAAGGAGATGCCGCGCCTTTTATCTATGACGACGTAAGCCGCATAGAGTTTGTGGCAGAAGGAGTGACCGACCCTCAAACAGAAAAAATCAAGCTTTTATATGAGCTGTACAACTCTTACAGCACATCGCCCTACTCGGCAGAGGCGCTAATAGCCATTGCCAACAGCTCTTGCTGCCTGAACATCGAGACCCAACCTGAAGAGACAATGAAGTTTTACAAGACGGCAACCGAGTGTGTCAGCCGTCATCCCGGCTATTTCAGGATAAACAATCTTAAAGGAGCCATAAATGCCATCAAATCAAAGAGCCTGAACCTTGAATACGGCTCAACAGTGGTTCCCGGCGACACACTAAAAATCACCGTAAACAATAAAAATGTAAATTCTGCCAAAATCGAGATCTACAAGGTGCCTTACAATCAGGCAGGCAACAGCGGGTGGTACAATATGCACACCGGCAGAGCCAATGCTCGTCTCGTCAAGACGATAAATCTGAAAAATGACCTCACTCAACCATTTTTCAACAAAACTGAAGAAAAAGTAACCATTGACAAAGAGGGCGCATATATTGTAGTGCCGGTCATAGATGGCAAACGCAACAATAATAACAATGCCTACGATTCATCTTATGATTACCTACACTGCACGTCGCTGAATGTAAGCAGCGCTTCTGACGGACATGAACGCTGGGCATACATCACAAATCCCAAAACCGGCGCACCGGTAAATGACGGGGTAACCCTGACCGTATTGTCTCAAAACAAGGTCAGGACCGACTATGCCGCCGATAGTGCCATTGTAAAGATTAAAGGTGACGGAAACCGTGCATTCGTATCCAAAGGCACCGACACCTATTCCCAGGAATGTTATCTTCCCTATATCAACACCTCCGACCGATATGAGACTTTAGCCGTATATGGCAATACCGACCTGGCGATATATCATCCCGGCGACTCGGTAAAATGGAGCGGCGTAGTGCAGCATTACGGACCCGACATGCCGACAACCGTGGCACCGGGTATAATATTTGAAGTATCTCTACGAGATGCCAATAGCCAGATAAAAGACTCCGTACTTGCAACTTCTGATGAATTTGGAAGGCTTTGCGGTGAATTTAAAATACCTGAAGAGGGGCTTACCGGCAATTATACGATAATGTTCCGTAACCCCAACGACACAAACCAATGGAATCACTACGGAGCCACCGGCTTCATAGTCTCCGACTATAAACTGCCTACCTATGAGGTAAAGATAACCGATGTGTTGCGCGACTTCCCCGCCAAGGGCGATGTCACCCTGAAAGGCTCTACAATAACCTATTCCGGATTCCCCATTGCAGGATGTGACATCTCGGCAGAACTTGAAGTGTCGCCACGATTACAGTTCAGGTGGGGCATTAACGGCATGAAGTATTATACTACAACCGTTTCTACTGACGAAGCGGGAGAGTTCAGTGTGTGTTTCCCCGCCGCGCTGCTTGCCGAGTCACCGATAGTCAACGGAGTATTCACCGCTCATCTCACCTCGACATCACCGACAGGAGAGAGCAGAGATACCGACCGCAGTTTCACTACCGGCAAGCCCTATATACTCACCGCCAATCTCCCCGCCTCAATCGACATATCGGGCATTGTCATTCCGGAAGTGACACTTGCCGATTTAAACGGCAAGCCTGTGACTGCAGAAATCGCATATAAGATTGTCAATGCCGACAGCGCCATTGTCGCCCAAGGCACTTTCACAAGCGACAAGCCGGAGATGAACCTTGCAAAAGTGAAATCCGGTGTCTATTCTGTAGAGTTCAGCACTATCAATCCTGACTTTGCCGACTCCGTGACAATATCCGCCGTGACCCTTTATCGCCCCACTGACACGAAATGTCCCGTAGAGGATGCCATACTTTGGGTACCTGTTCACAACTATACAATTAAAAATCGTGTAGCCGACATACTATATGCCACTACCGGTGACACTCAGTACATACGCTATATAGTATGCTCCGATTCTGCCCTCATCGAACAAGGCTGGAAAAAGGTAGAAGCCGGCATGCACCACTTCACCTACAGTCTGCCCGACAATGTAGACAAGGTACATATAAATCTTACCAGCGGGTATGATTATAGCTACAAGTCATCAAATATAGACGTGGTAACCGACGCTTCGATAAAGAAAATAAAACTTGCCATCGAAAGTTTCCGTGACAAAATTGTGCCGGGCGAGGAAGAGCAGTGGACATTCAGAGTCCTTGACCGCGATGGCGAAGGAGTAAAGTCGGCAATCATCCTCGACATGTATGCCAAAGCTCTTGACGCACTTGCCCCCCACAGCCTGTCACTTCAGGCAAGAAGCATGACGAGCATGAGATTTATCAACAATCTCACACTCCCCCGTACCCTCTCATCCAATGACATGATAAGAGAAAGAGACGGAAGATACGGTCATATCTCTTTTCCCCAATTTGAACTTTGGGGTCAGTCATGGCTAAATATCCGCATACGTGGTTACCGCACGATGGCGAAAGCGGCCGGAGTCAACATGGTAGCAGAGCATGCCGATGAAATCGCAGTCGAAGAGTACTCTATGGATTTTGGTACTGCCGCACCTTCCATGAATGCAAAATTGGAAATGGCAAATGATGCGGAAATGGAAGAAGAAGGTGCTGTAGAAGAGAAATCAGCCGAAGGAAATAACGACAATTTTGAATATCGTGCGGCCGAGACCCCGCTTGCCTTTTTCCGGCCGATGCTCACGACCGATAATGACGGCAACCTCTCATTCTCATTCACCGCGCCTAACGCCAACACTACTTGGCAACTACGTGCTCTCGCCTTCACAAAAGACCTTCTTGTGACAGATATTGCGCGGGAAATCCTTTCCAACAAGCCTATAATGGTTCAGCCCAACATGCCCCGCTTCTTGCGTACAGGTGACAAGGCGGTAATCGAGGCTTCAGTAATGAACAACAGCGACTCTACAGCCAGCGTGAATACCGTGGTGGAACTGTTTGACCCCTTCAGCGGCAAAATATTGTCGACCTTCAATTACAATTCTATTATCGAAACCGGAAAATCAGCGATTGTAAGCACTAATGTAGACGCAGCAAGCGACGTGACCGCAATCGGTTACCGCATAAAGTCGTCGACAGGCAATTATGCCGACGGCGAACAAAGCGTGATACCTGTGCTGTCATCAATCTCACCGGTTATTGACACATATCCTTTCTACATTTCTCCCGATTCGACCTCGTTTGAGATGAAGTTGCCTGAAATGCCCGCTGACGCGACTGTTACACTGCAATTCTGCAACAATCCGTCATGGTATGTAGTGACAGCCCTGCCCGGATTGCGCAAGGAAGAGGCAAAAGACGCGCTTTCAGCATCGGCGGCGATATTCTCGGCAGCTATCGCAGAAGGTATCCTTAAAAGCGACTCCAACATAGCATCGGCTATAAAGATGTGGAATCAAAGCGACCGCAACGACTCAACACTCGTGTCGATGCTTGAACGCAATTCCGACTTGAAAACCATACTGCTGAACTGCACCCCGTGGATGATGGATGCCAAAAGTGATACCGAACGCATGGAACGTCTTGCACTCCTGTTTGACCCGGAGGTCGTAAGCGACACCTACGAAAAGGCAATCAAGCAGCTTTCAATGCTGGAAGCTCCGCGCGGCGGATGGTCTTGGATTGGTCAAGAAAAAGAGCCTTCACCATGGATTACAGAAAATATAATCGGCATGACCGGCAAGTTAAAGCAGCTTGGCTACATGCCCGACAATAATCGTCTTGACAAGATGATAGCCCGCGGTGTCGAATATCTTGACCGTAATGCTGCGGAAATCATAAAGCAGCATCCTCAGGCGACCGACCTCTCATACTCGATTATACGCCTCGACTATCCCGAAATCGCACTTCCGGCGGGAGCGCAACGGATGGTCAAGAACACAATCGCCGATGTCAATGCTCACTGGAAAGAGTATGACGTGACCAATAAGGCACTTGCCGCCACCCTGCTTTACGGACACAACTACCGCACGACCGCCGGTAAAATCCTCGCCTCGCTGCGTGAATACGCCACCGTGACCCCACAGAAAGGCATGTGGTGGGCATCACTTGACGACATGACCGCTTGGTCAATGGGAAAAGTTGCGGCAACATCGCTTATTCTCAATGCGTTCAACACTATCGACCCGCAATCGCCCGACGTAGAACATATACGCCAATGGCTTATCCTGCAGAAAGAAGCGAAAAACTGGGGCACATCAGTCTCAACATCTGACGCCATCGCATCGATATTACTCTCGGGCAAGAGCATGACCGTACCGGTATCTGTCCCGGTAATAAAGGTCGGCAAGAAAAATGTCACGCCCGACACCGTAGACTCCCTGCTTGGCTATTTCCGGCAAGACATCAGCAGCCTCAACCCGTCGGAAGCATCTGTCTCTGTGGCTAAGCAAAAAGGTATCCCCTCATGGGGAGCAGTATTCTGCCGCTACAAGAGCGAGATGTCGGAAATCAAGGCTGCCGGATGTGACGATGTAGAAATCAGCAAAGAACTTTTTGTCAAATCAAGCGACAAAGACAAAACAGTGTGGATTGATACCGACTCAATGAAAGTTGGCGACGTAGTACAAGTAAACCTTACCATAATCACCAAGCGCGATATGGACTATGTTGCAATAATCGATGACCGCGGAGCCTGCTTTGAGCCGGTAGAGCAGCTACCACAACCGATATATGCCGAAGGGATATGTTTCTATCGTGAAAACCGGGATGAAGCGACAAATATCTTTGTGACCCATCTCCCCAAAGGCACTTACCGCCTGAGCTATGAACTTTATGTAAACAATGCCGGACAATATTCGGCAGGCGTGGCATCGCTGCAAAGCCAATATGCCCCTGCTCTGTCAGCCCACTCGGCAGGCTCAATAATCAATGTAACCAACCAATGAAAAGAAATCGATTCCCCTCGCTTATTATAGCTGCGGCTTTAATAATACTACTCACGTCATCAACTACAGTGCTGTTTATCGGCGACTCGATAACCGACGGAAACTGGGGTAACCCCGTCGGCTATCCGTGTCCTACGGAAAAGCGGTCATTGACCGACCTCAACCATATCTACGGACATGGATATGTATTTCTTGTATCAAGCGCCTACGAGAGCGACCATCCTTGTGCCGACCGTCATTTCATCAACCGCGGCATAAGCGGCAACACCCTTGCCGATGTCGAATCACGCTGGCAATCTGATGTCATTGCCCATCATCCTGATGTATTGTCGATACTTGTCGGCACAAACGACGTGCATTACTGGCTTGATGGCGACAAGTCGCAACCATTTGATTACAAAGGGTGGGAAAAGCGCTATCGCCATCTGCTCGACCTCACGCTCGACTCTCTCCCAGGAGTAAAACTGGTCATCGGAAGTCCTTTTACTGCAGCGGCCGGTTGGGCAGGTACGAGGGATGACTTTTCCGAGCGCGAGGCAATGATTGACAGTCTCGCCGTAATCACCTCCCGGATTGCGGCTGATTACAATGCCATTTATCTTCCCTACGACAAAATGTTCCGCGAACTACAGGAAATCCCGGGACTCCCCGACGGCTACTGGATATGGGATGGCATACATCCCACTCCCGCCGGTCATCGCCGCATGGCCGACCTCTGGCTCAACACCGTCCCCCTCCCTTCCTGCCCTACATTTAGCAACCCTTAACACGGCAGTCATCAACGACGGCACAGTAAATATAGTATCTTTGCAAATAAAAACCATTTCTAAAAATGACTCCATACAATCTCGGATTCATCTCCGACGAAGCAATATATAACAATGTCAAAGAGACTGTCGAATCGTACCGAAGAGAAATAACGCTTCTTCAATTCAACGAGCATATAGTAGACCCTATAAAGCTCACATTTGACTCAATTGTCTATGACAAAACCATAAGCCAATCAATTGCAGATGAATGTTTCAGGCAGATTGACAAATCAAACGCCAACCGTATCGGATATTTCCACCAGAATATTTTCAAACACGCAGGAAATGGCTGGAGAGTTCCCAAGGAGGGATTTGATATTGAAAACGAGGACTTACATATATTCGTTGAACTAAAAAACAAACATAATACAATGAACTCCGCATCTTCACAGAAGACCTATATGAAGATGCAATCAAAATTACTTGATGACGACAATGCGACCTGCTATTTGGTAGAAGTAATATCCCGCCACTCCAAGGACGAGCCTTGGAAAATCACACTCGACAAACGACAGCATTGTCACAAAAAAATCCGTCGTATGTCAATGGATAAATTTTACGAAATGGTTTTCGGTGACCCTAAAGCATTCTTCAAACTATGTGTCGCTTTGCCAACAATAATCAAAGATGTTGTCAATAACAATAAAGGACTTGCCTTAAAAAACACAGTATATGAAGAATTGACCAAAGAACATTCCGATTTGTTAACAGCACTCTATATGCTCGCATTTTCGTCATACGAAGGTTTTGAAAATTTCACTAATGGCTGAAATCATGAGACGTACTATTTCTCTTAACAATTTCGCCGACCTGCTCAGTGTATCAAGGGCAACAGTACTCTCATGGGTAAAAAAAGGCAAATATCAACTCCACACGTCTGCTGAAGGTAAGAAATTCTTCTTCCTTGATGAAGTTGATTCCGTTCCAGAAGTTTCCGCCATGTTATCTTCACGATGGGACGAAGAATTAAAAGTCACCCCACTTCACAGATTCACTTCCGTTGAGTTATTTGCCGGAGGAGGAGGTCTCGCACTTGGTATGGAAAGCGCTGGTTTTTCTCACGTTTTGCTCAACGAATTTGACCATAATGCATGCGAAACCCTTAGACACAATCGTCCGGAATGGAACGTTGTCGAAGGTGATATTCATGAAATCGACTTTACCCCTTATCGGGATTTAATAGATTTCTTGTCAGGAGGATTCCCATGTCAGGCATTTTCTTATGCAGGGAAGCGTCTTGGTTTTGAAGAAACGCGTGGCACATTGTTTTTTGAACTTGCCAGAGCTGTAAAAGAAATCAGGCCTAAAGTATTTATGTGTGAAAATGTCAAGGGGCTACTTGAACATGATGGGGGGAAAACACTTGACACCATAAAGAATGTAATCTCTGAACTTGGATACACCTTAATTGAACCGAAAGTGCTTAAAGCATTGCAGTATGATGTGCCTCAAAAAAGAGAAAGACTCATACTCATTGCTATAAGAAACGATTTTGCCTCATTTGCCAAATTTCAATGGCCTGATGTAAGCAAAGAGGTCAGGACTCTCCGCGATGCATTTTTTAAAGGACCATTATATAATTCAGATGTACCTGAGTCCTGTGGGCAGCTTTATCCTGAATCCAAGAAGAAGGTTATGGAATTAGTTCCTGAAGGAGGCGATTGGCGAGACCTTCCTGAAAATATTGCCCGCGAATATCTAAAAGGCAGCTACAATCTCGGCGGAGGCAAAACAGGCATGGCGCGGAGGCTCGCGATGGATGAACCAAGCCTCACACTTACCTGTGCTCCCGCACAAAAACAGACGGAACGATGTCACCCCCATGAAACACGACCGCTTACAGTCAGGGAATACGCACGTATTCAAACTTTTCCTGACAATTGGGAATTTAAAGGCAATCTTACCGCACAATATAAGCAAATCGGCAATGCCGTTCCGGTAAACCTTGCCGCGGCTATAGGACGATCAGTTGTTAGATTACTAAATGACATCTATCTAAATAGCAATACTTTTCCAACAAAAGACACGGAAGTCGTCATGCATCGGACTAAATTACATGGCATTTTTGAAGGCATGGTGTGTGAAGAAGATGGAGAGTATCGAAAAAAATGATTGTTATGTGAGCATTTTTGAGTAATTTTGCACCGCATATTTGAAAGCGATGGCGAGTTACGACGAAATACTTAACCGACTTGAAGCAGAAGGCAACCTGCGCACCATCCCCACAGAAACCGACAGGAAAATCTTAGATTTTTCGACCAACGATTATATGGGACTTGGGGAGCGTATCGACCTCCGCGAAAAGTTTTTCAACCAGGAGTCCAACAGGTTATTGCCCATGAGTTCATCGGCGTCACGACTCCTTGCCTCCTCTCAAGAGCAACACAATCGCCTTGAGCAGTTACTTGCCGACCTCTACGGGCGTCCCGCCCTGCTCTTCAACAGCGGCTATCATGCCAATACAGGCATAATCCCTGCACTTGCCGAGGGCAATACGCTGATTGTAGCCGACAAGCTCAGCCATGCAAGCATAATAGACGGCATGGTGTTGTCGCGGACCTCATTCACACGTTTTCCCCACAACGATTACAGCCGCCTTGAACGCATAGTCAGCGATGCCGAAGGGAAATATGACCGCATACTGATTGTCACCGAGTCGGTGTTCAGTATGGATGGCGACTGCTCCGACATCGAGCGGCTTGCCGAAATCAAATGCCGCCACAAAAACACCATGTTATACATCGACGAGGCACACGCCTTCGGAGTGAAAGGGAAATACGGCCTGGGGATGTCACACGACTCCGCGGCATATTCCGATGTAGATGTGGTAATCGGCACATTTGGCAAAGCGGCGGCATCGGCAGGAGCCTTTGCCACAATGACGGCAACAGTGAAAAACTATCTCATAAACAGGGCACGCAGCTTCATCTTTTCCACGGCACTCGCCCCCATGACCTCGGCATGGACTCGATTTATGGTAGAGACCTTGACTGAGATGGATGAAGAGCGCGCTTATGTGAACCGTCTCGCCTCATGCCTCCACGACGCGCTACATATAACCGATATGACACCGAGCCACATCGCGCCATTAATCGTCGGCGATGCACGCTTGGCAGTAAAAATATCACAGCAGCTGCTTGCGCTCGGATACAAGGCACTCCCGATACGCACGCCGACTGTACCAGCCGGCACAGAGCGTCTGCGATTCAGCCTTAGCGCCACAATGACAGAAAACGACATCACCGGACTCGGCAAAGCAATATCAACACTTACGAAATGAAACAGGAATTCACGGTAAAACAAGGCAACACGAAGCTCATACTCATCTTTGCCGGATGGGGAATGGACTCCAACCCTTTCCGCGAAATCCGGCTTGACGGCTACGATATAGCGGTAGTGTGGGATTACCGCGACATGCAGCTTGACACATCGCCCTTCGCCGTGTATTCCGACATATATCTCTTTGCATGGTCATTTGGCGTCTACACTGCGGCAAGGACTCTTGCCGCGACCGAGCTAAGCCCGACCGTCAAAATAGCAGTAAACGGCTCTCTCAATCCGATAGACGACAACGAAGGCATACCGACTGCGATATTTCAAGGCACACTCGACAACCTGTCGGAGCGCAACCTTGACAAATTTTATCGCAGGATGTGTAAAAACAGCGCGGATTTCGCAGAGTTTGACAGCCACCGCCCCCGGCGCGACCTAACGGAGCTAAAAGACGAGCTGTCGGCAATCGCAGCGATGGCGGCAGAAAAAGGCTCACCAATCGTCACTGACTGGAACCGAGCTGTCATCTCAGGCAACGACCTGATATTTCCGGTGGAAAACCTGCGTCGCTCATGGAACATAATTCCCCGCACAAGAGAAATCCCCGCAGGCTCCCATCTGCCCGACTGGCAATCGGTCATCGAGCAGGAAATCATCGATAAGAGCCTTGTGGCACAACGCTTTTCACGCAGTGCCACCACTTATGACGCACATGCCGACGTGCAACGGCACATAGCCGAAAAATTATGGTCACTGTGGAGCAACATCACAACGCGTCAGCCGCTATCCATACTTGAAGCCGGCTACGGCACAGGCATGCTCACCCGTCTCTATACATCGCAATGGCATCCCTATCGCATAAGCCTGTGGGATCTCGCCCCGATTGACATAGAGCTGCCGGAAGCAGGCGATATCGTTGCCGGCGATGCAGAAGAACTTATACGCATCATGCCCGAAGGCTATTATGAGGCGATTGCATCAGCCTCAGCACTGCAATGGTTTGACTCTCCCGAACGCTGGCTACGCAACGCGGCACGCACCCTTACACCGGGGGGCATCATCGCCATTTCGACGTTCGGTCCTGACAATATGCGTGAAATCGCAGAAGTGACGAAGCTTCCGCTTCGCTATTACACCGCCTCCGAATTATCGGCAATGACTCCCGACGGTTGCCGCCTCATGGCAATCGAAGAAGAGCATATCGTAAAAGAGTTTGACTCACCGCGCGATGTACTTACCCACATGAAACTTACCGGGGTGAATGCCATGAGACACTCCATGACAAGTGCGAAAGAGCTGATAGCCGGCTATCCGATAACCGACGGAAAGGCACGTCTCACCTACCACCCCATATATCTCATAATAAAAAAGGAAGAAAATGAGTGATATTATCTTTATATCGGGAATTGATACCGATGCCGGAAAAACCTATGCCACAGCATGGCTCGCCAATCGCCTGGCGGAAAAAGGACAACGGGTAATCACGCAAAAATTCATACAGACAGGCAATACCGGCTATTCTGAAGACATAGTGAAACACCGCGAACTAACCGGCACCGGACTACTCCCCGAAGACAAAGATTTCACGACAGCACCGATTATCTTCTCATATCCCGCATCGGCACAACTTGCCGCTCGCATCGACGGCAAAGAAATCGACCTTGATGTAGTCAAAAAAAGCACCGCGAAGCTCGCCTCGCGATATGACGCAGTGCTTATCGAGGGCGCCGGAGGGCTGATGGTGCCGATTACCGACGACTATTTCACAATCGACTATATCAGCGAGCAGCATCTTCCGCTTGCGCTCGTCACCAACGGCATACTCGGCTCCATAAATCACACCATCCTATCGCTGGAGGCAATAAAAACCCGGGGTATCGACTTACGTTATCTCCTTTACAACACCTACTTTGACAAGGACGCGACCATTGCTGACGACACGCGCGGATTTATCAGCCGCTATGTTTCAAAGTATTTTCCCGAAACTGAAATGCTCACATTTTAAAACGTAATAACCACACCTGCGAATATAAATTAAGTTAAATACTTTAACCAAAAGTTAAATAACAAATCCTCTTAATGTCACTATATTCTACTTCTCAGTGAAAATTATTACCTTTACAATACCGGGATAAATATCATCATAACGGTACATTCAGAGAAGTCGAGAAATCTTTATTATTAAAATCAAATGGATGTAAAAACTATTGTATTGTCTATCACTAAAGAACAATTGGCGTCTTTACCGACAGTCACCTATCCGGGACATATCATGGTGGTGAACACGGCAGAGCAGGCTAAAAGCGCACTTGAGACAATACGTAGATACAGCGTGGTCGGATTCGACACGGAAACAAAACCATCCTTCCGCAAAGGCCACACAAATCAAGTGGCGCTTATCCAGATATCGACCGGCGACTGCTGCTATCTTTTCCGCATTAACAAGTTTGGCTTTACCCAAGAACTAAAAGAATTTATTGAAGACGAGAGTATTATAAAAGTAGGATTGTCTTTGAAAGATGATTTTCATGTACTCCACAAATTGCATAACTTCTCACCAAATTCATTTATCGACCTGCAGGAAATGGTGAAAGACTTCTGCATACGCGACTGCAGCCTTCAGAAGATATATGGCATAATTTTCAATGAGCGTATATCCAAGAGCCAGCGACTCTCCAACTGGGAGGCATCTCTACTTACTCCTCCACAGCAGGCATATGCTTCAATTGACGCGTGGGCTTGCATCAAGATTTACAATCATCTTACCTCCGGCAACTTTAATCCGGAAGAATCAAAATACATATACACACCGCCTGCCGACAACACGGAAGAGCGACATACCTGATAAGATTATATTAACCCATGAAAAAATCAACTTACATTCCTCTTATATTACTGGTGTATCTCGGCGTTATGAGCTATATCGGAAGAGGTGAGTTCTTTGCCGGAAATTACCTATACTATTTCGGTATCATCGGCATCACGCTCCTGTGCATAATCCTGCTCCACTTCTTCATGAAGAAGCGCGACAAACTGCGCCGGGAACGTGAAGAAAACCGGCATTGACTCCTACTCTTCAGGGGTCACAGAAGGGCGCTTGCCGATTGGCAACGTATAGCTTACCGATAGTGATGCACTAAAGGGAGATGTGCGAGTTCCATAGCCTGGTATATACCATGGCTCGCCATATAGCAGATTGCTTTGATGAAGGATGGTGTGCATGCGCACATCCCATCCCAGATATACATTTTTCACAATCATCACTTTCAGCCCGATTACAGCTTCCAGATATCCCACTGTAGCACGCTGCGAGGGCACATTAAACGTGACATCATCACCCCAGTAGCTCTGGTTAAGCGTGACATCGGTCGCCTCAAAGCTAAAGTTGCTTATACCGTAACGCAAGCCTGCATACACCGAGTATGCCGGGTCGGAATTATACAAGAAGTTATAGTTAAGACCTACCTTGAAATATGGCGCCATCGACGATTTATAGGTATAGTTACCATTATCGGGAGTCATGTCGGCATATCCAAGCCCCGCCTCAACCACCGGCTTTATCCAGTTATGTATGCTGAGTTCGCCCCAGAATCCTATGAGACCGTATTTCTGACCGAAGCAGCGCAATAGCGGATCCCAGATGTTGACACCCACCGACACCGACTCAAAACGCGGATATACAAGCTTGGGAGCCTGTGTAAGTATGGTGTCACGGTATTCCACACCTGAAATGGTGTCGACAAGCACAGTGTGACCCGACATGTCGGTCATCTCCACGACGCTTTCCGGTTTGCCGGCAGTCACGGTGTCGGCTGCAGCGGCAGGCGCAGTTGTTCCCGGCACCTCCACCGGGGTAATACGCCTCTGTGCCGACGCTCCCACCGCAGTCAGCACAAACAACGATATCAATATGTAACGGATAGTGTTCATTCGGTCGGCAGTTCTTCCCCGGCATCAGGCACTTCCGGCTGTTCAGGAGTTTCGGGCAGCTCGGGAGTTTCGGGATTTTCAGGCTCTTCAGGCTGCTGTGTCCTGAAATATATGCGTATAGTCTCCACGTCGGCGTTGGTCATCACATCGGTCACCAGCCCCACTGAGTCCACTAAATGTCGGGTATAAGAATAATCATCAATTTGATAGCGGTACATCGCTCCGCAATCTTTCGATGCAAAATATGGAACAGGGGTATAATTGAATGTAATCGTGTCAAACAGTTCGGGGTAATTGAGTGCCTCATCCTCATAGCGGATAAAAAAGCGCGACTGACCGGCATCGGCACGAAAAGGCAGATATACCTGACTCACCGACTCCTTGTTGACCAGCAGCGAATCGTCGGGAGCACCGACACCACCTATTGACACATTACTTACAGTAATGGCGGTAAGTTCTTCATAAGAATAAAACCCGGCAAGAGGTATAGAACTCTTATTATCGGTACATCCCACGGAGTTGCACGACTGCAACACCGCGATTACCGACATCGCCAATACTGAATTTAATATTTTCCCCATTTTACAATCTCATCAAGAGCCTTACGTTTTTTTACCGGGATTGCCTCGCCGTCCAGCGGGTATCCCACAGGAATTATGGCAATAGGCTCAACCCCTTCGGGCAGAGAAAGCGCCTCTACAAGTACGGCAGGGTCAAAGTTGCACACCCAGCAAGTGCCAAGCCCGAGCGTAGTGGCGGCAAGACAGAAATGCTCCACAGCAATCGACACATCGACATCCGTATGGTCCTTGCCGTCAAAAGGGCGATGCCACGCCTCGTCATGTAGACCGAGAGCCACCACATAAACAGGAGCCGAGTTAAACCACTCCCGGTCATAGCTCTTCTGTATGGCATGACGCAGCTCCGGAGTGTCAATCACCAGAAACTTCCATGGCTGCCTGTTGCAAGCTGAGGGAGCAAGGCGCACAGCATCAATCGTAGCCATTATCAAGTCGCGGGTCACAGGACGGTCGGAATAACCGCGACATGAGTAGCGGCGTTCCGAAAGTGTATAGAAATGAGGATATTGTTCCATATCAAGTTAATTTCATTTATTTTTCAGAAGAGCAAGCCCCTATCTCCTCTTCGATTTCATATTCGTTGCGCCTGTCGGAATTTCTCACAATCAGTTCCCCGATAAATCCGGCAAGAAACATCTGTGAACCGAGCAGCATAAGTGTAAGCGAAAGATAGAAATAGGGCGAATCAGTCACAAGGATATATGGCAATCCATGGTGCATATTGTAAAGCTTTCCAAAACCGACAATTGCCACGGCTATGAGACCCAGGAAAAACATAAGGCTGCCAAGCAGACCGAAAAAGTGCATGGGTTTCACGCCGAATCGCGAAGTAAACCACAGTGTGCCCAAGTCAAGATAGCCGTTGACAAAACGGTCAAGACCAAACTTTGTAGTGCCATATTTGCGTGCCTGATGATGCACTACCTTCTCCCCTATGCGGTTAAACCCGGCATTTTTAGCAAGATAAGGTATATAGCGGTGCATGTCGCCATACACCTCGATATGCTTCACAACCTTGTTGCGGTAAGCCTTAAGCCCGCAATTGAAATCGTGAAGATTATGAATACCGCTCACCTTGCGCGCAGTCGCGTTAAACAGCTTTGTGGGGATAGTCTTTGACAGCGGGTCATAACGCTTCTGTTTCCATCCCGACACGAGGTCATATCGCTCCTCGGTTATCATGCGGTAAAGTTCGGGTATTTCATCGGGACTATCCTGGAGGTCGGCATCCATTGTAATCACCACGTCGCCCTGAGCACGCGCAAAACCGGTGTTCAGAGCCGGCGACTTGCCATAATTGCGCCTGAAGCTCACTCCCCTCACATTGGGATTATGCTCTTTCAGACGCGAAATCACATTCCATGAATCGTCGGTAGAGCCGTCGTTGACAAAGATTATCTCGTAAGAAAATCCGTTTTCCTTCATTACTCTCGCTATCCAGCTTTCAAGCTCGGGAAGCGACTCCGCCTCATTGTATAATGGAACTACGACTGATATATCCATTGAAAATTTGTTAGTTAACTCGTTTTTTTACCGTAACCTCTTGCCTGTACAAGCAGTGACATCAGCATCGACAATATCGAGCCGGAAAATACGATAAGCCACAGCATATCTACAGCAAGATTAATCGGGGTAGGTATGAGATGCTGCTCTTTTGCCCTGACGAGCATAGCGGAAAGCTCTTTTCCGCGCTCCCAGTCGGCGTTGTCATAAAGCTCAATCATCATGTCGACCTGCCCGTAAAGATAGCCGGGATTAATCCATGTCATATACGCCACCGCGACAAGAGACGCTATCAATCCGCCGAAAAAGAATATTGCTATGCCCTCCATCCAGAGCGACGAGAATATAGTCTTTCCATAATCGGCGATATAACTTTTACGAAGCATGACATAGATGACCACAGGCACACCTGCCATCAACAACAGCGACAGCAGGCTCAACACAGGCACTGTCAGCGAATAAGCTATCGCAAAAAACAACAGGCTGAGATACGCGCCGAAAATAACGCCAAAAGAGGCGCCGCGGCTATAGGGCGATTGGTTTGTCGACTGTACACTGCTCATATGCTGCAAAGGTATAAAATAAAAACGAATTATCAGAGTCACTCACGGGAGAAAACATACGCCCCGACATCGGGAGTATTGCCTCGCGCCATACCCTGCATGTCGACCGACGCTTCAGGCATCGTCAAAGACGGGTCGCCACGTCCTATCGCCGGAGAGCCTTCCCGAAGACGATAGTCAAAATAATAATCTTCCCTGACGGTATAAAACAGAGGGTCGGCGTCCCATATCGTGTTGATGAAGTTATCGTCATCGGTGCCTGCCGCCGCAAAAAGACAATTGCGGAAATACACCGGTTTTTCAACCAGGTCAGAGGGAAGCACCTCGCCTCCCATGCCGTAAAGAATCGAGTTAGAGATATCGGCGCTTACATTCTCTCCGTCAAGATAGAGCATAGGACCGGAGATTGCAGAAAACAGGTAATTGTTGGAAAATGTACAATGATTAAAGCGGTGTGTGCCTTCATTGACATACACCACACCGCGCGCAGCCTCGGCAAATTCACAGCCCACAGCTGTGACGGGCGCATAATTCGCCACCAGGACAGCTCCTGCAGAATTGCGCAGTTGGCAGTTGACGAGCGTCAACACCGGGTTGACCGCATCCACGCTCACCGAGTCAATGTACACGCCATAGACGCTGTTGCGTATCGAGGTATGTGACAGCCTGTTATTGGTTGTAGAGCCATAAAAATAGACTCCGCCCCATTGTCCCGACATTATTTCGTAAGGAATCCTGCCGACAACCTGTCCGAAACGGTCACCGGTCATATTGACTTTACGGTCAGCAGTGCCGTTGGAAATCAATGTGCCGTGGACCACAAGCTCCGCCTTGTCGTGAAAATAGAGTGTCGTGCCTGCATCAAGGGTAAGAGTCACCCCTTCAGCCACTACAAGGCTATCGTAGATCTGATAAGGCTTATCGCCTGAAAGCGACATGTCGGCAGCAACGGTGAAAGCTTCAAGGCGGGTGACATCCTGCCCGAAAGCGTTGAGCACTACGGTTGACGTGACACCATTGGTCACGAAGTCAAGACCGGCATTTATCTCTACCGGCAGATCGGTGCCCGATTCAGGCAATGTAGCCTCTACGAGCACGAATATCGAATCGTTTGCCCTGATTTCAACATTGTCAAAGCTTGTGCCCGACACTCCGTCGACATTAAGCCTGAATATCGACTCCATCGCCGGGTCTCGAAACGATATTTTACTTATGCTCAAACCCTTGTCGTGGCGATTATACACCTTAAAGCTGCGCGTAGGTGTACCCTCGGCGGTAAACACAGTGCCAATTTTCAGGGTATCGACAGAATATACCGGCTGGTCGGAGGGCGAAGTGGTAAACCCGTCTTCAATACATCCGGTCATCGCCATCGCCGGCAATACACATAATACTATATAGCGCAATAATCTAATCATGGATTTTTTCATCAGATGAACATATAAAGTAACGCGATTATACACCCCTTTATTATATGGCTACCAGATGCCGCGCAGCGCAAAAACGGCAACTAAAGTGCATAATAATTTGTTAAAACACAAAAACATAATTATATTTGCCGCGTTTTTTAACGCGAGAATACATACTAAAAAGAAGAAACTCATGAAAATTAAAAGTATGCTCATCGTTGTCGGTCTATGTGGCTTGATGACGACCGGTTGTGTTACCAACAAGAAGTATCAGCAGCTTCAGGGCGACTACATGTCGACCCGCGAAAGCCTTATCAAGTGTGAGGCAAACGGAGAAAATCTCCAGCACCAGCTTGATGCAGCCCAAAAAAACAATGAACAGCTACGCGCCGGACTTGCCGAGCTGAAAAGCACTCTTGACAAGAGTATGGACCAAAACGCGCAGGGCAACGTAAACATAGCCAAACTGGTTGACGAAATCAACGCGTCAAACAAATACATCAAGCAGCTCGTAGACGCAAAGTCAAAGAGCGACTCTCTCAACATCGCCCTTACCAACAAGCTTACCCGCTCACTCAGCACCGACGAGCTGAAAGATGTCGATGTGAAGGTGTTGAAAGGCGTAGTCTACATCTCACTTGCCGACAACATGCTGTTTAAGACAGGCAGCTACGAAGTCAGCTCACGCGCGATGGAGACCCTCAGCAAGATTGCCAAGATTATCAAGGACTATAACAACTATGACGTGCTTGTAGAAGGAAATACCGACAATGTACCAATCAGCCGAACTAACATCCGCAACAACTGGGACCTCTCGACCTTGCGTGCGTCTTCAGTTGTCCAGGTACTCCAGAATGATTTCGACATCAACCCCAAGCGTCTCTCAGCAGCCGGTCGTGGCGAATACAACCCGATTGCCGACAATGACAGCGAGGTAGGCCGTCAGCGTAACCGCCGTACAGAAATCATCATCACCCCGAAACTCGATGAGTTCCTTGACCTGATCGACAAAGCTCCCGAAACAGACAACGCCAACTAACCCGACTCCCAATAAAAGCTAAAAAGAGGTGTACCGGTACCAACCGATACACCTCTTTACCATATTTACATAATGAAGCGGGTGTATCGAAAGGTTCGATACACCCGCTTGTTATTGTGAGGTCAACGATTATTTGTTGACCTGGAATTTGTTGATTCCGTCGCGGAGATAAGCCACTACCTGATTGGCGGCAGCAATACCTGCGTTGATATTTGCTTCCGAAGTCTGGGCACCCATCTTTTTAGGAGTAAAGAATACGCGTGCGCCAAACTCTTCTTTCAAAGCCTCTGCATTGTCGGGCTTCACATCGGCAACATACTTAAGGTCGGGACGCTCACGCAGAGCCTTAGCCAACCCGTCTTCGTCAATCACCTCCTTACGGGCGGTATTGACCACCACGCCACCAAGCGGCATATTGGTAAGGTTGAAATATCCGATGCTCTTACGTGTCTCCGGAGTGGCGGGAATATGGATTGACACCACATCGTTGCCTGAATAGAGGTCGTCAACCGAGTGAACGGGCTTAACACCGTCATTGGTCATTACTTCATCAGGGCAATAGGGGTCAAATGCCGACACCTCCATGCCAAAGCCATTGGCGATACGCGCTACATTACGACCTACCTGACCGTAAGCCTGAAGACCGAGACGCTTGCCCTTAAGCTCTGTACCGGATGTACCGTTATAATTGTTACGTACTGCCATTACAGCCATTCCGAACACGAGCTCGGCGACAGCGTTGGAATTCTGACCGGGGGTATTTTCAACCACTACATTGTGAGCGGTTGCAGAAGCGAGGTCCACATTATCGTAACCGGCTCCGGCGCGCACTACAATCTTAAGATTTTTAGCGGCATCAAACACCTCAGCGTCAATCACGTCGCTGCGAATGATGAGAGCGTCGGCATCAGCCACAGCAGCAAGCAGCTCTGACTTTGCCGAATACTTTTCAAGCAGTTCAAGTTCATAACCCGCGTCTTCAACGACTTTGCGGATACCGTCGACGGCAACTGTCGCAAACGGTTTTTCGGTAGCTACCAATACTTTCATAGCTTGAAATATTATTAGTGTTTCTTTTCAAATTCTTTCATTGCCTCCACAAGCACCTTCACGCTCTCGATAGGAAGCGCGTTGTAAAGCGATGCACGGAAACCGCCTACCGAGCGGTGACCCTTTATGCCGACAATACCCTTGGTCGACGCAAAGTCGATAAACTCTTTGTCAAGACCGTCATATTCAGGCTTCATGACGAAGCATACGTTCATGATTGAACGGTCTTCAGGAGCCACTGTGCCCACAAACATCTTGCTTGAATCGATTGCCTCGTAAAGCAATTCAGCCTTGGCAAGGTCGCGACGCTCCATCTCCTTGATACCGCCAAGCTCCTTGTAATATTTCAGGGTCTGGAGTGCAGAGTAGATAGGAAGCACCGGGGGGGTATTGAACATCGAACCCTTCTTGATGTGGGTGCGATAGTCAAGCATTGTAGGAATAGCGCGGTCTACATTGCCGAGAGCCGACTCCTTTACGATAGCGATAGTCACACCGGCAGGAGCAAGATTCTTCTGCGCACCTGCATAGATGACATCATATTTAGACACATCCACCGGACGAGAGAAAATGTCGCTTGACATGTCGGCAACCAAAGGCACCTTCACATCGGGGTCATAACGCATCTCTGTACCATAAATAGTGTTGTTGGTAGTGAAGTGGAAGTAGTCGGCATCCTCAGGCACGGTATAGCCCTTCGGGATAAAAGTATAATTCTTGTCCTTGCTTGAAGCCACTACATCAACCTCGCCAAAGAGCTTTGCCTCCTTGATAGCGTTGTTGGCCCATGTACCGGTGTCAAGATAAGCGGCTTTTTTCTTCAAAAGGTTGTAAGGCACCATGCAGAACTGCATCGAGGCACCACCTCCAAGAAATAGCACATGGTAACCTTCGGGCACCTCAAGCAACTCCTTTATAAGCTGTTGAGCCTCCTCGATTACTGCCGTGAACTCCTTGCTACGGTGAGAGATTTCAAGAATTGACAATCCGGTACCGGCGAAGTCTTTGATAGCTTCGGCTGTATTCTTAATTGTGTATTCACTAAGAATCGAGGGACCGGCATAAAAATTATGCTTTTTCATCTTATAACGTGTTAAATGGTTATATCTGCAAATTTAGTGATTTTATTAAGTCAGGTCAACAAAACGCAAGAAAAATGTGGCTAATTATGGAAAATTTTCCATAAATCTCACTTTCTTGCCTCAAAATGCCGTCTAAAACCGATGTTATCCACGATGACATTACCCTCAGAGGGTGACACCACCCTAAATCTCACATCTGTGACCCCGGCAATGTCATCGCTTGAGAGCGGCAACATGAAGGTATGCATCACCTGCTCCCGCTCCCTGTCGCCTTGAATCGGCAGCAGGAGCGGCGACTTCGACAATCGAGCCGGGGAGGAAGCAACGACATCCACAGTGTCGGAGCAGACAATGCCGCTACCGCCGGCAACTATGACCGCGACACGTGAATCAGTGTCGCCACACGCCGAAAACACCAAATCATGACACGGTGGCACGGCAAAACAGCTGTCAAGCCTCAGCCTATACTCCTTCTCCGCCCCGACTTTCATCCCGTGGTTGAATTGCGACATCCCGGAGCGGTCGCGCAACTTAAGCTCTACCACATCGGCGGCGGAATCAGTCTCAAAATCAGCAATACAGATTGTCGAGGTGTCAATCCACTGCACTTTGTCACCTGAGCCGACAGATGGCGCAAACATTTCCGGCAACCGGCATTCACCTTTCAGCGAAGTGTCAAGGAAGGCACTGATGTAAGCTGCGGCCACTTTGCGCTGAGCCTTACCTGACATCATGCCGCTATGGTCGAGCAGCCACGCAGCAGGGGGCTGGCGGTCGTCATCGCCCCACACAGTATTGAATTGCCCATGGTTTGCACCGGCGATATTCACCGCCACCTTCACATGATAAGCCGAATCGGTAAAAACCGCACTGTTATATCTGCGTATGCCATACATAAACGACACATCGCCATCTTTATCGCCGTGCAGAAGCAGGTAATCCACATTATTATATATAAAGGGAGTCCCGTCAGGAAGAGTGAGCAACCCGGTAGGCGCTATCTCCACCACCCCTTTTATGCCGAAACGGAAATCATACTTTTCATCATTTCCCATCGGAGAACGCGACAAACCGTTGAGCCATGTGGCGGCAGCTATGCCGTCGCCTCCTCGCGAGTGGCCTATAAGCGCCACGTTGTCAAAGTCAATCTTTCCGGTAAGCTCCGCCCCTGCCATAGAAGCAATCTCGCGGAGGTATTCAAGATTTTTCAACAGCAACCAGCCCCTGCCGATATAATCGTGAGTGCCATAACCACCCGTGAAACTCTTGTTGATAAAATTTTCATCAATCGACAACACGGCATAGCCACGGCGCGCAAGCCGTACCGCGAGGTAATCATACCCGCGGTCGGAGCGGTCAAGCATATAATGACTGCCATGAATTATCGCCACAAGCGGAAGCAAACTGCCGCTGTCAGGGTAAAACAGCGTGCCACGCAACGGCAGCCGGGAATTGTCAAATCCCCATATCCTATCGCGCACGATTTTGTCGAGCCGCCGTTCCACACAGAAATAGCCGGAGCCATCGACACGCCTCGCATCATAGTCATAGCCATACTCCATTATATTGATTCCGTGGCAGTCATCAGTCTCATAAGCTCCACCGCAATCATCTGACTCATAATTAAGCCACTGATACGCACCCGCTCCCAGCATGACAGTCAATACCACAGGCAGAACACGCCATACACGACAGCGCATACCCCAACACACAGCATAAATAATGCCGAGTATGCCTCCGGCTGCCGCCAACGCCCACCCGATACGCGGAAAGTCAAACCGTGAGGTAAAAAGCCATGTCACTATAAGCGCACCGACAATGAAAACTCGCCTTCCGGTCAATCGCTTAATGACATATGCCACCAATCCGGTCACAGCCGTAACGCCGAGCACCAGTGCCGCCATCCATGCCGTCATCCAAGCCACGGCAAAGTCCATAAAAGAAACATACCACCATGCCGTCAATCCGGCAAACAGCAGCAACCCGGCAAGCAATCCTACAGCACAGCCCAGATCAGCGCGACGCAATACATTTCCCGACATATTCCTCATCAAAAAACATTTCTATTCACAAAAATAGCTTATTTCCATATAACCACAAATTTTCATACCTATCTCCGACCCACAGTATACTACATGACATTTTGCAGCCAACTACAGCATAAACAAAGAAATTTTCCACACAAACACCATTTAGACCAACATTTATTTGCATAATAATTACATTTTCCCTACTTTTGCCACATAACCAAATCATCTATTTGCGTATGAAAAAAGTAATACTATCATTATCAATCGCCGCCATCACCGGTGGAACAATGCCACTCAGTGTTGACGCAGCAGGCATACAAGAAACACCCCAAGGAGTTGCCTACAACAATATCTACCGTCACTCCGAGCAATATCTTCAGATGTGGGGTTCAGTATATCGCTCTAACATTGAAGGCAAGATAAGCACAATCGTGATTGACGGCAAAGATTTTTACCTGTATAAACCGGTAGATACATTTGCCAACACCTACCCTTATTGGATTAAAGGAACACTCGATGATGACAACAATGTTACATTCCCGTTCCCTCAAGAGGTGTATATCCAACCGGCAAACCCTTATAGCGGCGCACCTGAGTCACAGATTTCGGCAAAGATGACCAAAGTCACCACAACTGATGGAGTACTCGATTTTGTCGAAGACACAGACAATCCCAATCTTGTGATGAAATGGGAAAACGGCAAACTCTCACAGCTCAACGCCACAACTGAAAATGAGCCACGCATAATTGGACTTTTTGACAGCGACAATATTTTCACCGGCTCAGGCGAAGGCGACCTTACATGGAGTGTATTTGACGAGACACTGCCAACCCCTCCGGCCGGAACAGAGACGGCACAATATATTTGCACGTCAGAAAGCTTATATGGCGACTCATTTAGCCGCATAGTTGAAATCGGCACCACCGGCAACGAACTTTGGATAAAAGGTCTCTACGGCTACTTCAACGAGTCATGGATAAAAGGCACAATTGACGGCGACAAGATTACATTTGACTCCAACCAATATCTCGGCATATACACTACCGAAATGTACTACTATTTCTTCCAGGCAGCGTCGACAGAAGAAGGAGTCAGTGAATGGGGTGACCCCGAGATTCACTTTATACCGGAGCCGTCAGTGACCCTTACAAAAGAAGGCGATACATATGTTGCCGACAATGCCATGCTAATGACTTTCGGCATGAAAACCGCCAACCCCGGTATGCCCGCGGGTTCTACCCTTTTAAATGCCACCTTCACCAAATTCAACGAGACCATAGCCACACCGGCAACACCGTCAATAAACTACGTAGGTGACTACTACGCACCATATGGAAGAGAGGTAAGCGTCAGCATTCCCTCGACAGACACCGACGGTAACTTCATCAACCCCGAAAATATGTATTACAACATATTTATAAATGATGAGATATTCACATTTACCCCCGAAGCATATCCTTCACTAACCGAGCCACTCACCGACATTCCTTATAACTTCTCCATGACAGGAGTGGTTGTGACAAACGGCATGTCGCCTGACCATTCCATTGTGCTACAGATGGAAGAGTTACCGGAAATTGCTATCCAGAGTGCATATGTTGTCAACGGCGAGACCCGTAAATCGGCAAAAGTCGGCACAGCCGGTATCGAGACAGTAACCGATAGCAGCGCCGAGCCGGTGGCAACCGAGTGGTATAACCTTCAGGGAGTACGCATCGAATCGCCTGCGGCTGGCTCAATAGCCATACGCCGTGACCGTCTTGCCGACGGGTCGGTAAAGACATCAAAAGTCATAAAATAGCCATATTCCACAAATCAACGAGCCACCCCTCCGGCAGTTTGTCAACGCTGTCTCGGAGGGGTGGCTTTATTTCATTTTGCACCACACCACAATTATTGCTATTTTTGCGGTATAAAACAACGACAACTACATGACCGACCACAATTCACTTCACGACGACTGGGACCGCGAACACCTGTGGCATCCCTATACATCCACGATAAACCCTCTCCCCACATATAAAGTAGACTCCGCCCGAGGCACCAGCATACGCCTTGCCGACGGAACTGAGCTAATCGACGGCATGTCGTCATGGTGGTGTACGATACATGGCTACAACCATCCCGCAATCAACGAGGCAATCAATAGCCAGGTATCGAAAATGTCACATGTAATGTTTGGCGGATTCACCCACGAGCCGGCAATAGAACTTGGCAAGCTGCTCCTCGAAATAGTGCCGCCTTCGATGCATAATATATTTTATGCCGACTCAGGCTCGGTTGCAGTGGAAGTGGCGATGAAAATGGCTGTACAGGCGGCGATAGCCAAGAGCGGCGACCATAAGAAAAGTAATTTTGTGACCATACGGTCAGGATATCACGGCGACACATGGAATGCCATGAGCGTATGTGACCCGGTGACAGGCATGCACGGAGCTTTCGGACCTGCGCTCCCTATACGCTATTTCGTGGAATCGCCCTCTGTAGGGTTTTATGACGAATGGCATCACGACGCCATAGCCCCGCTGGAAGCTACACTTAAAGAGCACCACGAAGAGATAGCAGCGCTAATACTTGAGCCGATTGTGCAAGGCGCGGGCGGCATGCGTTTTTATCACCCGCAATATCTTGTCGAGGCGCGCAATCTATGCGACCGTTACGGAGTGTTGCTGATATTTGACGAAATAGCCACGGGCTTTTGGCGCACAGGCAAATGCTTTGCCTGGGAATGGGCAGGAGTCGAGCCCGACATAATGTGTATCGGCAAGGGGCTGACAGCCGGATACCTCACGATGAGCGCCGTGCTTACGACACGCGATGTAGCCGACACCATATCACGCGGCGAAGCGGGAGTATTGATGCACGGACCCACATTCATGGCAAATCCCCTTGCGTGTGCGATAGCATGCGAGTCAATAAAGCTTCTGCACGGTCAAGACATGGAGGCGCGCATAAAGCATATCGAGACAATCATAAAGCGCGAACTCGCCCCCGCGGCGTCACTCCCGCAGGTGAAGGAGGTAAGGGTACTTGGCACCATAGGCGTGGTCGAGATGAAAGAGCCGGTAAATGTAGGTGAATTTCAGAAAAAATGTGTCGCCAACGGCATCTGGGTGCGCCCCTTTGGACGCAATGTCTACATCATGCCCCCCTACGTCATCACCGACAGCGACCTCACCACCCTCTGCCGCACACTCATCAGCATAATCTAAACATCACTTTGCGGCGTAACAATATTATAACTACCTTTATAACGGTCATGGAAAAAGTCATTGTTGTCATACCGGCTTACAAAAGTGAGCTGAATAAATATGAAGAGATTTCGCTGCGAGCTGCCGCCAGACACCTCGGCAAGTACACCACTACATTTATCGTGCCCTCCCGTCTCGACACCTCACGACTGACAGAAATAATGCCCTATGCCGGAGTAGAGGAGTTTGCCCCGGAATATTTCCAAGGAATTGCCGGCTACAACCGCCTGATGATGTCGGAAGAATTTTACTCACGCTTTACGGGCTACCAATATATGCTCATCTATCAGCTTGACGCATATGTATTTTCCGACCAACTTGAGGAATGGTGTGACAAAGGATATGATTATGTAGGCGCGCCCTGGCTGTTGCGCCCCATCTACAAACTAATGCCACTTCGTATCGGATCAAAAATAAAACATGGCTTCCGTAATATGCTGAAGCTGCCCGACGAACGCACGACATGGTGGCGCGTGGGCAATGGAGGGCTGTCATTGCGCCGTATCGAGTCCCATCTGTCAGCCACAAGGAAATTACGCCCGACCATAGACCGATTCCTGGAACATCGCAACCACATGTATAACGAAGATGTGTTTTTTGCTGTCGAGGTCAACCGACACGGATTGGGCTTCACCTATCCTGACTGGAAAGAAGCGTTATGCTTTGCATTTGACAAATACCCGAAGCTCTGTTTCAAGCTTAACAACCGTAAGCTTCCTTTCGGTTGTCATGCCTGGCAAAAACGCAGGATGCGTAAATTCTGGTTTCCCATCATCCTTGATCATCAATCTCCAATCATCTGAGCGTCATGATACTAAAACGGATAAGATACACCATAAAATCGGTGGTATTACGGTTTTATTCCCGCCACATATGTCCACCCCCTGCCGACCCCAAAGACATCCCGGTAATAATCAACAACTTCAACCGCCTCACCACATTAAAATGCCTTATCGATTCGCTTACATCGCGCGGCATCAACAAAATTATCATCCTCGACAATTGCAGCACGTATAAACCGCTTCTTGACTGGTATAAAGACTGTGGTCACACGGTAATACACCTTGAAGGCAACCTCGGGTTTAAAGCGTTATGGAAATCACGATACACAAAGAATCTATATAAAGACAGTTGGTATATCTATACCGATAGCGATGTCAGGCTTGCCGATGATTGTCCTGCCGATATCATTGAAAAGATGTTGCATGTAATGACTGTGGAAAAACCGTTTGCCATAAAAACCGGGCCATCACTCGCAATTAATGACCTCCCCGACTGCTTCGCCAACAAAGCCGATGTCATAGCCCATGAACAAAAATTCTGGCAATATCGCGACGGAGACCTTTTCCGCGCCCCGATTGACACAACGTTGGCTCTTTACCGACCAATGTCAGGGCTCAACCGCTCCCGGGCGGCCGAGACATACAGGCTTGCACCACCCTACACGCTACGCCATCTGCCGTGGTATGATGACAGCGCCAACCCTTCGGAAGAGGAACTATTTTACCGCAAGGCATGTACACAGCCCACAATGTGGACTTCAGCGACAAAATAGAGCAGAATCCGTGACGTAATTTTTTGGTCAGCAAAAAATAAGTTGGCTGTGACTGGATTTTTTTGTAAATTTGCGCGAATTATTATGCGGGTCTCCGTTTAGGCTCGCTTTCAAGCAAATAAGTAATGAATATCTCATATAACTGGCTCAAAGAGTATGTTGACTTCCGGCTCAGCCCTGAAGAACTTGCCGATGCGCTTACATCCATCGGTCTTGAAGTGGGTACTGTAGAAGAAGTCGAGTCAATCCGCGGCGGTCTTCGCGGCATCGTGATAGGAAAAGTATTAACCTGCGTTGAACACCCCAACAGTGACCATCTGCACATAACCACCGTCGACCTCGGCAACGGCGAACCGACACAAATCGTGTGTGGCGCGCCCAATGTAGCCGCCGGACAGACTGTCGTTGTGGCAACAGTAGGCACGACCCTTTATGACGGCGACAACGAATTTTCAATCAAGAAGTCAAAGATACGCGGTGTTGAGTCATTCGGCATGATTTGCGCTGAAGACGAGATTGGCACCGGCACCTCCCACGACGGCATCATCGTAATCAACGAAGATGTAAAACCGGGTACTCCCGCCGCCGAATATTACAACCTCAAGAGCGACTGGCTCATAGAGGTAGACCTCACTCCTAACCGTGTTGACGCGGCGAGCCACTATGGTGTGGCACGCGACCTGAGCGCATGGCTTGCCTGCCATGCCGAGCCATCACAGCTCCGCCGTCCCTCGGTAGAAGCATTTGCCACCGACCGTCCCGACGGTGCGATAGCCGTGGAGGTCGACGATTACGAGGCTTGCCCCCGCTACTCAGGCGTGACTATCCGCAACATCAAGGTAGGAGAAAGCCCCGAATGGCTTAAAAACTATCTTACGGCAATCGGTCAGCGTCCCATAAATAATATAGTTGACATCACCAACTTCATACTCCTCGGCATGGGGCAGCCACTCCATTGCTTCGATGTGGCAAAAATCGAGGGCGAAAAAATCATTGTACGCAAGTGCAAGCAAGACACCCCGTTCACCACCCTTGACGGCGTGGAGCGCAAACTCGACGAGCGTGACCTGATGATATGCAACGCAGAGAAGCCCATGTGTATCGCCGGAGTATTTGGCGGTCTCGACTCGGGAGTGACAGAAGCCACCACTTCAATATTTATTGAAAGCGCATATTTCAACCCCACGACGATACGCAAGACAGCGCGCCGTCACGGACTATCGACCGATGCATCGTTCCGCTACGAACGCGGCACCGACCCCAACGCCACCATGTATTGCCTCAAGCTTGCCGCCCTTATGGTGAAGGAGCTTGCAGGAGGTGAGATATGCGGCGAGCCTGTCGACATTTATCCCACCGAAATCAAGCCTTGTCCCGTAACCCTCCGTTACGACTACCTCAACGCCCTTGTAGGCAAAGAGCTTGCAGCAGAAGAGGTCGACTCGATAGTGAAATCACTTGAAATGGAGATTGTCAACCATAGCGACGAGGCAATCGACCTGCTTGTGCCGACCTACCGTGTCGACGTGCAGCGCCCCTGTGACGTAGTGGAAGATGTGCTCCGCATCTACGGATATAACAATATCGATTTCTCACGCAATCTTCGTGCCAGCCTGTCGTTCAAGACAATAACCGACAGCTCCAACGAACTTCGCGAACTTATAAGCAATCAGTTGACCGCAACCGGATTCAACGAGATACTCAACAACTCCCTCACTGCCGAAAGCTACTACGAGGGTCTGACCGACGAGCATCACGCCCCCGTGAAGCTCCTCAACCCGCTGAGCAACGACCTCAACATTATGAGAATGTCGCTCCTCTTCGGCGGTCTTGAAGTAATCGAACACAATGTCAACCGTCGTGACGCCGACCTTATGCTATATGAGTTTGGCAAAGTCTACAGCCGCGACATGTCGGTAGAGTCAACCGCAGAAAATCCGATTGCCCCCTACTCTGAAAACGAGCGTCTCGGATTGTGGCTCACCGGCAACATACGCACCGGCAACTGGGCACGCCCCGAAGAAAAAGCTACATTCTTCGATATGAAGGCAATCGTTGCCAATATCTTCGCCCGCCTCGGCATCAACGGCAAAGAAATAGAGCTGAAACCGGTAAAGTCACCGCTATACAGCAATGCCTCGGAAATCACAACCCGCTCGGGCAAGCTACTCGGCACACTCGGTATCGTGGCAAAAGCGATGCTGAAGCGTTGCGACGTAAAGCAAGAGGTAATATATGCCGACCTTGACTGGAACGCACTCGTGAAACTCGCCATCAAAAAGAAGGTGACCTACGCCCCGCTGCCCAAGACTCATCCGGTAAAACGCGACCTCGCGCTCTTGCTTGACGAGTCAGTGACCATGGCTCAGGTAGAAAAGGTAGTGCGCGACAGCGAGAAAAAACTCCTTCGCGGTGTTGAACTGTTTGATGTATACCAGGGTAAAAACCTTGAGCCGGGCAAGAAGAGCTACGCAATCTCTATAACCCTGCAGGACGACGAGAAAACCCTTCAGGACAAGCAGATTGAAGCCGTGATGGGCAAAATCACAACCAATCTGCAAAAACAGCTTGGCGCATCACTCCGATAAAACAAATAAAACAATCATAACTATAACGAACTGAAATATTATGGGAAGAGCTTTTGAATACCGCAAAGCCAGAAAACTCAAACGCTGGGGCAACATGTCGCGTACATTTACCCGCATAGGCAAGGAAATCACCATCGCAGCTAAAGCAGGCGGTCCTGATCCCGACACCAACCCCCGTCTACGTGTGCTCATGCACAATGCCAAGGCAGCCAACATGCCCAAGGACACAGTGGAGCGCGCTATAAAGAAGGCAACTGACAAAGACGCAAGCGACTACAAGGAAATCGTGTATGAGGGATATGGTCCCTACGGCATCGCCATCGTGGTAGAGGCTGCGACCGACAACAATACACGTACTGTTGCAAACGTACGTTCCTACTTCAACAAACATGGCGGCACACTCGGCACCCAGGGTTCGCTCTCATTCCTTTTCGACCACAAGAGCGTGTTCAAAATCAAGCCCAAGGAAGGCATGTCGACCGAAGACCTCGAACTCGAACTTATCGACTACGGTGTTGACGAGGTAGAGCCTGATGAAGAGGAAATCGTGCTTTACGGTCTCTTCGAGGAATTTGCCAACATCCAGAAATATCTTGAGGAGAGCGGCTACGAAATCATCAGCGCCGAATTTGAGCGCATACCCAACGACCTCAAGGAAGTGACTGCCGAGCAGCGCGCACAGATTGAAAAGCTCCTTGAAAAGTTTGAGGATGACGATGATGTCCAGAATGTGTTCCACAACATGAAGGAAGAGGACGACGCCGAGTAAACACCCGGCTGACATCTGACACATCCGGTATCCGGAGACATAAAAAAACTTATCAGGGTGAATCCGTGCCATCGGGTTCGCCCTGATTATTATCAACCCCTATACACATATATGGAAGATATAATGGTCGACATGGGTATATCGGTCGACAACCTGTCTACAATTCAACGCATACTCGTATTCTGCCTCATCGTTGCGGCAGCATATATGCTCGAATTTTTCTGCCGGAAGGTGCTTGTAAAAACCATCCACTCAATCACGGCGCGCACCGAGACAAAATGGGATGATTACATACTCAATGACAAGGTGCTGAACTGCGCGTGCCACCTGATATGCCCCGTAATAATATTTTTCTTCCTGCCGCTGATACTCGACACCTACCCGACCATGCTCTTCTACGCGCAGAAGCTCATCATGATATATGTTATCGTGATATGCGTCATGCTTGTGTGTGCGCTCCTCGGAGGGTTTTACGAGGCATCGTCGGAAGAGGCGGGACTGCAAAATCATCCCCTCCAGGGACTGTCGCAGATGTTAAAGCTGATAGTTATCTGCATAGGCGTGATTATAGGCATAAGCGTATTGCTTGACAAAAACCCGATAGTCATACTCACCGGACTCGGCGCCTCGGCGGCTGTGCTCATGTTGGTGTTCAAGGACACCATCCTGGGTCTTGTCGCAGGAGTACAGCTGTCGGCAAACAAAATGCTGAAAGTAGGCGACTGGATAGCCATACCCTCACGCAATGTCAACGGCGTGGTCACCGATGTCACCCTCACCACCGTCAAGGTACAAAATTACGACAACACGATAATAACCGTGCCGCCCTACTCGCTTGTCAGCGAATCGTTTCAAAACTGGCGCGGCATGTGGGACAGCGGCGCGCGCCGTGTCATGCGCTCAATCAACATCGACATGAACACAATACGCTTCTGCTCCGATGAAGAGCTGGAGGGATACGCTGCCGAAAAATGGTTTGAGAGTCTCGAACGTTGCGGAAAGCGGGAGGTCAACCTCAAGATATTCCGCCACTATCTCGAACACTACATCACCAACCATCCTAACGTGGACAAAAACACGATGATAATGATACGCCAGCTGCAGCCTACCCCGCAGGGACTCCCCGTAGAGCTATACTTTTTCACTGCCACCACAGAGTGGAAACGCTACGAGTATATCCAGGCCGACATTTTTGACCATGCCATCGCGGTGGTCAACGAGTTTGGGCTTAAAGTATTCCAGTCACCCACAGGCGATGACATCGCATCACTCAAACCGTCGCAACGATGACCACAGACGAACTCAAAGAGATGCTTGACCGCGAGGCGGCACGCATCAACCATATCGACTTCATCGACCGCGACCCGGTGCAATTTCCAAAACGCTTCGACAAGCTTCAGGACATAGAGATAGCAGCGTTGCTCAGCGCAACCATAGCGTGGGGCAACCGCAAGATGATATGCAACAACTGCGAGAAGATGCTCTCCCTTATGGACCATGCCCCCTACAACTATGTCATGGACAAAGGATACGAGGACCTTCCCGACATGAATATCCACCGCACCTTTTTTGCAAAAGACTTCAGGCACTTCCTGCGAGGACTTAACGCGATATACTCCCGCCATGTCTCGCTTGCCGACTTTGCCAAAGCAGAGGGCATAGCCGCTACTGAACTTCCATCCTGGACCCTTGTCGAAAGGATGAACCGCGAGCTTGCCGACGCCAACGGAGGTGTCTGCAATTCACGTTGTCTGCCGGGCAATCTTGCCAACACCGCCTTAAAGCGCGTCAACATGGCTCTGCGATGGCTTGTGCGCGACGACGGCATCGTCGACATGGGCGTATGGGATGTAATCTCGCCGGCACAACTCTACATACCGCTCGACGTGCATGTGGGCAACACCGCGCGCCAGCTCGGACTGCTCAACCGCAATGCCAATGACAAGAAAGCGGTAATCGAGCTTACACAGCGGCTTCGGGAGATGCGTCCCGATGACCCTGTATGGTATGATTACGCCCTGTTTGGACTCGGTGTCGACAAAGAGCTGAAGATTGCCGATTAACCTAAATTAACACGGCACGGCGATAAACCATATGCCTATCTTTGTATCTTTACATTATATAATATTGTTATAATGTCATAACCATTTACATTATGAAGAGATATATTTTTTCAATTTTGACGGCGCTTGTCGCCATAGCGGCATTTGCCGCCGCGCCGGTCATCTCATTTGACAAGACAACCCACGATTTCGGCAACATAAAGGAAGCGGCAGGTCCGGTGAGCCATGATTTCGTCATAACCAACACCGGTGACGCTCCCCTTATCATCATCTCCGCAACCACATCTTGCGGCTGCACCACCCCCGAGATACCCAAGGAACCGATTAAACCGGGCGCAACCGCAAAACTCAAAGTGACATTTGACCCGCTCGGACGTCCCGGAGAATTTACAAAAAATATCAAGGTGAAGACCAACGTCAAGGGCACCCGACCCACCTTGAAGCTAAAAGGATGTGTAATACCCAAAACAGCTAAAAAGTAATGAATCCACGATACTTGTTGCTCAGCGCATGTGTCGCCATTTCGGCGACAGCATTTGCCGGTCCTGTCGCACGCTGGAAAAGCGTATCCCACGATTTCGGGGCATTTGACGAGGATATGGGAAAGGTCACTTCCGACTTCGTGGTAGTCAATGATGGCGATGCCCCGATGATGATATATGCCGCCCGTGCATCATGTGGCTGCACGGTGCCACGTTTCACCACCGACCCTATCGCCCCCGGCGACAGCGCTGTCATTAAAGTGACATATGACCCCACAGGACGACCGGGCAAATTTTCCAAGAAAGTAAAAGTCGAGACCAACTGCGACCCGGCTCAAAATATACTTACCATCAACGGAGTGGTAATAGGCGCGTCCAACACCTTGCGCGCCCGGTTCCCGATTGAGGCGGGCAACCTGAAATTGCGCAACAAGACAGTCACGTTCGGCGATATCAGGAAGGGTGGCACCAAGACCGCCTTCCTTGACGGATACAACCAGAGCAACGACACGATACGCCCTGTAGTGACCGGACTGCCGGCATATATGACCGTAAGCACCAATCCGGAAGCTGTCCCCCCAGGCGAGCAGGTGACATTTACCTTCTTCTACAACTCGGCGCGCAGTTCCGAGTGGGGCATGACATCTGATGTAGTAAATGTGTCGCCCGCTGTCAAAAGCGACATTTCGCAGCCGGTCGAACTGATTGCGATTGTCAACGAGGATTTCTCGCGCATGACACCCGAAAAGCGCGAACGCGCGCCCAAGGTAGCCTTGTCGACCACAGCTATCGACCTTGGCAAGACAGCCGTGGGTACACGCAACGACGCAGAGATAATCATCGAGAATTTCGGCAAAGACCCGCTTATAATACGCAAGGTGTCATCACTTGACCCTGCCGTGGAGGTATCAGTCAACAAGACCGAAGTCAAAGGTGGCTCACAGGCTAAAATCAAGGTAAAGACCGATACCAGAAAATGTGACTCCGACATCATAAACGCACGAATCACAGTCATCACCAACGACCCCGACCGCCCGGTATCAAATATCCGTGTTGTCGGCGAATTGCTAAAATAGTTAACTATATCCCCCTCATGACACAACACCATCATATCGAGAACGACGAGAAATACAACGGACTTACCGTAAACAGCGGAGTGGCTCAGCCCCCGTCGGTCAACCCCTATCTGAAACCCCGCAAGCGCAAGCCGCTTCCAACTGCAGGTCAACTGGTAGAAGGGATTCTCAAAGGCGACGTAACCACGCTCAGCCGTGCCGTCACCCTCGTGGAAAGCCTGTCGCCCGACCATCAGGCAATCGCCCAGGAAGTGATAGAAAAATGCCTGCCCTACTCCGGAAATTCACGCCGCATAGGCATAACCGGTGTGCCGGGAGCCGGAAAATCCACCTCGATTGATGTATTTGGACTTCACGTACTTAAAGACGGGGGAAAGCTTGCGGTGCTTGCCATCGACCCGTCGAGCGAGCGCACCAAAGGCTCAATACTCGGCGACAAGACACGCATGGAAAAACTCGCCATCCACCCCTCGGCATTTATACGCCCCAGCCCCTCGGCAGGCAGCCTGGGAGGAGTGGCACGTAAAACGAGGGAGACAATCGTGCTCTGCGAGGCTGCGGGCTACAACAACATTTTTGTCGAGACCGTAGGCGTAGGACAGAGCGAGACAGCCGTCCACTCGATGGTCGACTTCTTCCTGCTAATACAGCTTGCCGGCACCGGCGATGAGCTGCAGGGCATAAAACGCGGAATCATGGAAATGGCTGACGGCATAGTGATCAACAAAGCCGACGGAGACAATGTGGACCGCGCACGTCTTGCACAGGCACAGTTCCGCAGCGCGCTCCACCTATTCCCGCCAACGCTCTCGGGATGGATGCCCGAGGTATTGTGCTACTCAGGCTACTACGAGCTTGGCATACCGGAAGTGTGGGAAATGATTGACCGATATTTCAAGTTTGTCACCGAAAACGGCTACTTCGAGCGTAAACGCCAGGAACAGGCTCGCTACTGGATGTATGAGACTATCAACGAGAAGCTGCGACAGCACTTCTACGCCAATCCTGAGGTGGAAAATATGTTACGCGAGAAAGAGATGCGTGTATTGTCCAATCAGCAAAGCTCGTTTACTGCCGCGCGCGACGTGCTTGACTTTTACTTCAAGCACTAATCGTCCCAGTCATCATGATGATGATGATGATGGTGCTTTTTATGCTTCTTGTGCTTCTTATGCTTCTTTGGTGGTTTCGGCTTATGGTGACCGTGGTGGGAATCATAGCCATATTCACTTCCGACACCCCAGTAACCGTGGAGAGTCTCGCACGATGTCAGACCTGATGAACCGATTAACAGGATTGCGGCAAGAAGCCATGCGACATGCTTTCTTTTCATATTGTTCAAAATAAGCTGAAACATATTATAGTATATAATACGTCCGGAGACTGCCTATTGTTTAAAGACTTATTAATAAATGGACCCAAATACTGAAATACAAGTCACTGCCGATGGCTCCCCGACTCTATATCTCGCTGATATTGACGAGCATTACCACTCGGTTAAAGGAGCGGTGACAGAAAGCCGCCATGTATATGTGGAGTGCGGGCTGAGGCATCGCGCCCAATCGTTGTGTCAGCCGTCATCAGTCGCGCTGCGTGTACTTGAAGTAGGCTACGGCACAGGGCTTAACGCCGCCCTGTCGGCAGAGGCATGCCATTGCGGGGTCCACTACATCGCCTTGGAACTTCATCCGCTGTCGCCGGGGGCTCTCCCCGACTACGGTGTAGAGGCAATGGCAACGCTGAATGCCGCGCCTTGGGACACTCCGGTGGAAATCTCTCCGCTGTTCACTCTCGAAAAACGCAATGCCGACTTCCTTGCCGATGAGCTTCCGGAGGGCATCGACGTGGTGTATTTTGACGCATTTGCTCCGGAAAAGCAGCCGGAGATGTGGAGTGAAGAGGCTTTGCGCAGAGTGGTCAGTGTGATGAATCCGGGAGCAGTGTTGACCACTTACTGTGCAAAAGGGGCGATAAGGCGCCTGCTACAGTCGCTCGGGCTTACCGTGGAGCGTCTGCCGGGTCCTCCCGGGGGCAAGCGCGAGATACTGCGAGCCACTAAAAACGTTTAGCTTTTGTCTCTATGAAATTGATTTGTTACTTTTGCGAAAAAATAACCTGATCATGATTGAGGAGATATTAAATCACAACAAAGAGTTTGTCGCGTCAAAAGCCTATGAACGCTTCGTGACATCAAAATACCCCGACAAGAAAATAGCCATAGTCACCTGCATGGACACCCGACTGATCGAGCTGCTGCCAGCCTCGCTCGGCATACGCAACGGTGATGTGAAAATCATTAAAAATGCCGGTGGCACAATTACCAATCCCTTTGACTCGACCATGCGCTCGCTGCTCGTGGCAGTCTACGAGCTTGGCGTAAACGAGATTATGGTAATCGGTCATACAGGATGTGGCGTGCAGGGCATGAATGCCGACGAGATGCTTCATCTTATGCGTGAGCGTGGTGTGAGCGAGGAGCATATAACCCTGATGGGACATTGCGGCATAGACCTTAAAAGCTGGCTTCACGGATTTGAAGAGACCGATGCTGCAGTGAAGGAGACGGTAGACCTTATACGCAATCACCCCTTGATGGCTGCCGATGTAAGAGTGGCGGGCTACATAATGGACTCACTCACCGGCGAGCTGACCGTAATCGAATAACCTCCCCCTCTCCGGCATATCACCATACAACCCATACATATACATCATCCCATGAAAACAGCATTTATCACATTAGCTTTCAGCCTGACTGCCATGTGGCTCGGGGCAAAAGAATACGACATCACTGAATATGGCGCGTTGAGCGACACCACACGCCTCAGCACAGAAGCCGTGCAGAAAGCCATCGATGCATGTCACACAGCCGGCGGAGGCACGGTTTATGTGCCGGCAGGCAACTACAAAATCGGAAGCATCGTGCTCCGCAGCAATGTGACCCTAAATCTTGAAAACGGGGCGACACTATATGGCAGCACCGACATCGCCGACTATAAGCCGATGAGCACCGACTACGTGTCGCTGCGCACCAATGTGCCTACCGTGCAGCTCATCTATGCCGACAATGCCGACCATGTGGCAATAACCGGACAGGGCACTATCGACGGCAGGGGCAAGGCTTTTCCCAAGCTGTCATGGAACGACGAGGGCATCACGCGCCCCCACCTGCTGAGGCTCATTCGCTGCAGCGACGTGACAGTAAGCGGAATCACGATGAAAAATTCAGGCTGCTGGATGCAACATTATCTTGCATGTGACCGCGTAAAGATTCATGGGATTACGGTAGTCAACCGCAACAATTACAATAATGACGCCCTCGACCTTGACGGATGTCACAACGTGACAGTAAGCGACATGATAGCCGACTCCGACGACGACGGCATTACGCTTAAAAGCACATCGCCGCGACTCTGCGAAGACATTACCATAAGCAACTGCGTGGTGTCAAGCCACTGCAACGCCATAAAGCTCGGCACGGAGACCAATGGCGGATTTCGCAATATCATTGTGCGAGGCATAGTCGTAAAACCGTCTGCCGACCAGTCAAGCCGATATTTCGGACTGCCGACAGGTCATTCGGCTATCTCTCTTGAGATAGTCGACGGAGGCACTATGAGCAATGTCGACATAGCCGACATCACCATCACCGGAACCGAATCTCCCATATTCATGCGCCTTGCCGACCGTCGCCGCCCATACGCTGAAAATATACCGGTAGACAAAGTAGGGTCAATAAGCGGCATACGCCTTCATGACATACTGATTGACGGGGCGGGACCTACAGGTTGCTCAATCACCGGCGTGGAGGGACATCCCGTCACCGATGTGCAGATCAGCGACGTGACCCTGCGCCATGAGGGAGGGCAGCAGGCAACAGCCGCGCCGCTCGATGAAAAGATTGCAGAATATCCTGAGGCGACCATGTGGGGAATCCTTCCGGCGAAAGGATTTTGGCTCAACCACACCCAAAACGTGACATTCCGTAACTTCAACGTAATCACCGATGCGCCCGACGCGCGCCCGCTCTTCGTGGCGACCGACTCCCCCGGCCTCGCCACCGATGAAACGAAGTAATAGCCCTGCATATCCTGTAACAAATACAATCGGGAGGACGGTCTTGCTACCATCCTCCCGATTATCATTTTCAACAACCTTGGTTTATGACCGGCTATTTTACCGTCACGACAAGCGTCAAAGACTTGTTGGTTTGAGAGTAAGGCTCAGCCATAAGCACTCCCTTGCAGTCAACAGTCTTGCCATCAACGGTCTTACTGCCCGTAATCTCATAATAAACAGCATTTTCTGCCGGATTATCCACGGTAATCTCCCTCAACGAGACATCGACCGATAGCGAAGGTGTGCCTGACACGACATTGTTCATCACCATGACTCCCTCGCTCTGTTTTTCAGGATTCACCGTCAGCGTCACCTCTCCCGAAGTGACGGCAGCACCGTCAACAGTTGCAACGAGAGCATGACTGCCTCCAGGCGTGAAGGTACCCGACAAGTAGCTTACAGTCACCGGATCGTCATCTTTACTGCAAGAATAGACCACACAGCATAACAGAGCCAACAACAACAAATTTAATTTCTTCATAATAATATAATTAGGTTAAAAATATAACTTTCTGCATTGAGAAGACAGTAATCAGATGACATGCGCCATTACCGCATCAACCGTCTAAATATCCGCCATTGAAAGCCAACGGTTACGCTCCGCAGCAGATGCTAAATCAATTCCTACTCAGCGGCTTGCACCAACTCAATAGTTACCATTTCATATCCTCCTTGCACGAAGATTTTTATTTCGCGGCTCTCTGACCCGGAGTTACCATTGACTGTAACCCCTATCTCATAGGGCGACTCTTCATTAAGATAAGCAATCTCACCCCACTCGCCACTGCAAATCGGTTCTCCGGCTACAATCGCAGAAGCCCAATCACAGGAAAACGGCAAACTCTCTCCGTCGACCTCCACGCTTTGTATGCGTGACTCGACATCGCTCTTTGGAGTAAATATATAACTTCCGCCCTGGGGCGACAAATCCCCTGACAGAAATAAGCCCTCAAGGGAAGAGGTCAAGACAACACCTTCCGACTCTACAACTATCGGCTTACATTTTTCCATTGACTCTTCAGAAGAGCAGCCACTAAACATCAAAGCGGATATCCCCACTATTCCATAAATAAATTTTCTAACCATAGCTTA